>JAGLOJ010000051.1 GCA_023139045.1 Candidatus Sabulitectum sp. | reverse complement strand
GTATTGCCTGTTTAAGTCGTCGCCTTTCAGGTGGTCGTGTTTCCACTGAATAAGAGCATGAATCTGGTTTGCTTTAATAACCTCAGATCAAATTTGACTATGGAAGTTCCGAAAGCATCCACTACGGGGTGTCAGGTTTTTGATCAGTGGAGGAATTAGCTACTACCTTAGCTCCAGATTTTCCAGCCTTTTCTCGGTAGAAACAGGATTCCGTCTGCAATCCAGTACAGCCCATATCTTAACAGTATCCCCGTTCAGTTCGTAGTAGATTGCGAATGGGAATCGTTGGGAAAGCACACGGTGATAATTGAATCTGATGGGATGAATGCCAGCATAAAGGTGTAGTGAGTCTATATCAGAGAAAAGAGTATCAATGAAGTAGTCACCCAGACCGGATTCTTGAGATTCGTAGAAATTAAATCCATCTATCAGATCCTTCTCGGCATCACCAAGAATTTGAATAATCATCTGGTTTTGTCGCGGATTCGATCTTTTGCCTCAGACCAGTCAGAAAATTGTGATGACCCTTCCTCGACTCTTCCCGCTCTGGCAAGAAGAACATCATTATGCCAGGAAGGAGATGGTATGCTGTTAGAAGACTCTGCTAGATTTTTCCAGATTTCTTCTATCGTTTGAAGCTTTTCCAGAACTGTCATCTTTTCCAACTGAAAACTGATTTCCATGTTCATTCCTCTCCGTTATTTGAAAGATAAGACCTGGGTATCAGAGAAGTCCAGACTTTCCTGTTGTGGATTTCCTGATATCAGTTCGAAAAGTGTCCACTACGGGGTGCCGGAATAAGATAAGTTTTTGCAAACTTCTTTTCTATGTCTGATTCTGGTGATCAGTATAGAATCGTTGAGGATTGTGAAAATGATCCGGTATTCACCTACCCGGTACTTTCTTAGCCCAGCAAACCTTCCCTTCAGTTCAGGCATTGAGTCTGCTTTGTGAGAGAGTTCCTCAGATATTTTAGTGAAGATTCGATCAGCTTCTGTGATATCGATCTTTCTGAGATCCCGGCTAACCGACTTCTTGAATGTGACTCTATAGGCCAAGGTCAGATCGCATGTCTTCGAGAGATACCACAGCGTCGGTTGTATCATGAAGTCTATCCATAGATACCTGTAAATCTGCCAGATCATCCAGATATGCTTCAATTGCCTTCTGAATCAGATAGGACTTAGACCGGTCCGTATCCCTTGCAACCTCACCCAACTCTTGAGCAAGAAATTCAGGCAGTCTAACAGAAATAGCAGTACTCATTCAACACCCCTTCGAAATGTATTCACATGAATGCTTACGTATCACAATATACTACATCAAGAATAGAGTGCAAGCGTTTGTTCCAAAAGCATCCACTACGCCGCCAGTGTTGAGCAGGTTTTGCAGAAACTCTTCATTGAATTTTGGGTTTCCCGTTGTTTATCCCTGACTGAAAAGTGGCTCTACTGCATTCTTGAATATCTCCCCGCATGCTTCCTTTACCTGCTGTTTGAACTCCGGGGCACAGGCGACGGTTAACAGGTTTCGGTTGGGTCTGGCCTTCATCAGGTATTCTGCGAAGGGGGGGTCGATCTCATCCAGCGGGATCATCTGGTTTCTTTCGTTAAGGAATCTGATGTCCAGTTTCTGAAATCTTTCCTCGGAGATTTTCACCGCTTCAATTGGAAGATCCACGAGAATATATCCCGAATCAATTCCTGCTTTCTTTGATATTTCTGCTATGAGGAGTTCCGCCACCTTCTCGGGTGTGCTGTTCTGATTCCTGAGGCTGTTAAGGAAATGATTGTCACTTTCCGAGGTGGTTACGGCGTCAACCCTGAAAACCTGAGTGAAAAGACCCTGTCTGTACTTGACCCTCCATGCCATTTCTCTGACCCATGGATCCGCCGATTCCTTTTCCAGAAAACTGAGAATTTCATCATCAGTCATGAACATGAAGCTTTCAATCTCCTTCAGTTCAATCACACTTCTTCGAGCTGCACTGAGCAGCATCTTGTCAACAATTCTGGTTTTTTTGTGAAGATAGACAGATGAGTACATCTGAAGCCTGGCAAGAAGAAAGTCTCTGATGGCATTCAGCCCTTTCTCCAGAAAAACAAGTTTGCCCTCCTTGATTGCCATGATGGAAATGATTCTGTCCACCTCAATGTGGCCGAAGGCAACACCCGTGAAGTGGAAATCTCTCTGGAGGTAATCCAGCATATCAGCATCCACTTCACCGAAGATCATCTGCTGAGCGAATTCCTTCTTCGTGTACCTGCCGGTAATCAGATCTGCTACATCTTCAGGATCAATGCTGTATTTTCTCAGAATCTCAGGAATTTTTCCTGCTCCCCGTACGGGCATTGTTGTTCTGCCGGTGATCATGTCTGCAACGAGATCCATGTGGTCTCCACCTGTGAGTTCAAGGTAGAGTGGTTCCAGAGTATGTGACCATGGTGTGTGACCGATGTCATGGAGAAGCCCGGCAGCCTCAACCAGGTTCCGCGTGGCTCCGGTTATGTCATTGTATTCCTCTGTGCTTCTGTCGCTGAGGTGCCCGGCTATACGACCTGCAAGATGGGAAACGCCAAGAGCGTGGGCAAGCCTCATGCAGTGGGCGCCGGGGTAGCTCTGGAATGTGGTTCCCAGTTGATGAATGAAGCTGAGTCTTTGAACCTCTACCGTTTTGAGAAGTTCTTCCTGTAATGGGGAAAGACGTATAGTACCCAGTACAGGTTCTCTTATGTACATAACCTTGTGGCTCATTGAATACCCCCCTCTTGCAGACTTTTCATTGCTCTGAGTTGTTACTTGATCATCCTATGATAATATTCAAACCCTCCAGAGAGGAGAAATATGGGATTGTGCGATTTTCATACACACAGTACTGCCTCCGATGGCAGACTGACCCCAATCGAGCTGGTTGATGAAGCGGCAAGATGCGGTCTTGATGGATTTGCCATCAGCGATCATGACACTCTTGCAGGAATTGAAAAGGCGGCTGCGAGGTCTTCCGAACTGGGATTGTTCTACGTCCCTGCGGTGGAGCTTAGTGTGGATCTTCACACAGGTGGATCGGCCCATCTGCTTGGCTATTTCCCCGGAGCGGATTTATCGGTTCTCTGCGACGCTTCATCAGAAATCCAGAAGGCACTTCAGTATGTTGTCGATGGAAGAAATACCAGAAACCCGGCCATAATTCACAGGTTCCGGGAACTCGGGTTCGAAATCACAATGGAAGATGTGATGGCTGAGGCCGGTGATGCGATTGTGGGTAGACCTCACATAGCGGCAGTCCTTGTAAAAAAGGGGCTTGTCGGATCTTCGGACGAAGTTTTCAACAGGTATCTCGGATCTGGAAAGCCTGCTTATGTGGAAAGAAAACGCCTTGGAGATTACAGAGCCATTGAGATAATCAGGCAGGCCGGGGGGCTGCCGGTGCTGGCACATCCTAAGTATATTCAGGTTGAGGGTTTTCGTGAATTGGGAGCCCTCGTGTCTTCCCTGGTGGATTCCGGTCTTGCCGGTCTTGAGGCCTACTATCCCGAGCAGGCCGGTGCCCTGGTGTCTTTTCTGGAGGATGTAGCGAAAAAACACAGACTTCTTCTTACAGGAGGAAGCGATTTTCATGGAATCAAGCACCCGGTTCCAGGCTGGTGTGATGGTTCTTTCGGTGTTGATACAGATAAGGTTATTAATTTCATGAACGAATGCACTGCGAGGGGAAGGATTACCAATGGCAAAACTGAGTGACCTTGTTAGACAGATTGATAAAACGGCAAAAGACGGAGATAGAGTGAAAGCTCTTAAGATGCTCGACAGTTTACTGAAGAAGGTTCCAGAGGCAAAGGCACAGCCTTTACTCAAGAGACGGAAACTGTACAGAAATGAGCTCGCTACAGAGAAGCGCATCATTACATTGGAGAAACAATACAACATCTGATGCGCAGTTTTTCTGCATTACTTTTTTTGCTCATGGCCACAGCCTGCGGACCTGCGGTTGTATCCAGATCCGCCGAGGTTTCTTCATATGCCGCGAGGGCTTCCTGGCAGTGGGAAAGTGCTGAGCATTTCCTTCTAAGAGGAAGAGCAAGACTCGAGGGTGAGAATCAGGTCTTTTCCGGTCCGTTTCTGCTCTGGGCTTCAAAAAACATACCGGCTGTCAGGGCAGATTTCTGCGGTCCTGACGGATCTCCATTAATTTCATTGCTTCTTGACTCGGAAGGGTGTTTAATTTACCAGCCTGAAGAAGCACGAGCCCTTTTTTTCACGGGAGGAATGCCGGCGGGAAGTGGTTATCTTGATGTTTACGCAGTTATTTCATTGATCAGAACCGGTTTTCCAGTTGTACCGGTGCAGTGGGAGATGGTTGCATCGTGCGACACCTCTTCACAAGAAGAAAATCGATGGTTTTTTATCTCCTCATCCGGTTCCAGTTCCGATACTGCCCTGGTTTCTCTGAAACACTCCCAACTTTTTCCTCTCTTTGATTCAGGAGACTTTTCATTGGAGCCAACTGCCTCTTCCTGGCATGATGAGTTCAATGCCTGGCCAATGGAATGGAGGTTCGGTTCCTCATCGGTGAATGCCATAATACGCGTTAGAAGCTATGACGTTCAGACAGAACCCCATGGTTCAGTCTGGGGTCTGGTTGCCCCTGTTCCTGTGGATACCGTAAGCTCCGACAGAGGATCATGGGATTATGCCTTCGATCTCCCAATCCGTTAACTGCTTCCAGTTAACATTCCAACCCCGAGCATACCCTTTCGGGGTAACCCCTTTTCGTCTGGTTCAATAAGTGGTATATAGCCTGCGTTACCAGATTAAACATACTGATTCTATATCAGGAGAATGAAAATGGGTATAAGGAGCTTTTTTACCAGGTTTACAGGTTCAGAGAACACCAGTGGAACTGGAATGTTCTCATCTGCAATGGCAATTGATCTTGGCACTGCCAACACAATTATTCACCAGCTTGGCAGAGGTATCGTTCTCGAGGAGCCAAGTGTAATAGCCATCGAAAGGGACAGTGGAAATGTTCTTGCAGTTGGTGGTGAGGCAAAAGCCATGCTGGGTAGAACAGGAGCGGATATATCAGTAATCCGCCCTCTTAAAGATGGTGTTATTAAAGAGGCTACCGCAACTATGGCTATGTTGAGAAGGTTTTTCGAGCAAGCACAGACAAGACGATTTTCCATGCGTCCCAAAGTTCTTGTTTGTGTTCCAAGTGGAATTACTGAGGTTGAAGTTAACGCTGTGCGTACCTCACTTGAGAGGGCAGGAGCCAGAGAGGTGCTTCTTGTACCGGAACCTCTTGCATCGGCTGTTGGTGTTGGGCTTCCTGTTGAATCTGCCGTGGGTAACATGGTTGTGGATATTGGAGGAGGAACCACTGAAGTTGCGGTAATCAGTCTGAATTCGATTGCAGCAGACAGTTCCATCAGGGTTGGTGGAGATGAAATGAACGAAGCAATAATCAGCTACATGAAGAAGACCGCATATCTTCTTATTGGTGAACGTACTGCGGAAATGGTTAAAATTAACTTGGGATCGATGCTGGAGGAGGATATCAGGGAAGAGGAGGTTAGCGGTATGGATGCTACCTACGGTATTCCAAAGACTACAACTGTAAAAGCAAGCCAGATTAGATCAGCTCTTCAACAGCCAGTTAACGCAATTATACAGGCGGTTCAACAGGGGCTGGAGAGAACACCCCCCGAGCTGGGCAGAGACATTGTGAACCGTGGAATTGTTCTTACCGGTGGAGGTGCGCTTCTTCGTGGTCTGGACGTTCTTCTTACCAGAGAGACTGGCCTGCCTATTAGAATTGCAGACAACCCTCTTTCCTGTACTGTGCTCGGGGCGGGTATTATTCTTTCCGATCTCTACAGGTATCGCAAACTGCTGATAGGCTGATCGTGAGAAGTCGCGATGTCAGAATAATATGGAACATCGTTGCTGCGGCCGCACTTCTGTTTCTGGGGCCAACAATTCTCGGAGTTGGCGGTTCCATTCTTGGAGCAAGATTCGCCTCGCTGTTCTTTCCTGAAGATCGATCCTCTGATTCTGACTATCTTTCGCTGTCAGTGAAACTGATGCTGGAAAACGCAGAACTGCGGGAGATAGCGGCAAAAAGCAGGCTATACCGTTCAATGCTCCATTACACAAGGATGCCGGATGTTACAGCCCTGGTTGGAAGGGTAATGTACAGATCCGAGGGGTTGATCAGGGGAGACCTTGTTATCGACAGAGGGTCTGATCACGGTGTTTACACAGGCGCGATCTGCACAAGCAGCAGGGGGCTTGTGGGTATCATCACATCGGTTGAATCATCAAGTTCCACGGTAGTTCCCATCACCAGCCCGGCAATTCATGTGAGTTGTATTACCGCTACCACCGGTTCTCTGGGAATTCTAGGTTCAGAATCCGGTGGAAGACTCAGGCTTGAGTATGTGGATGGCGCTGCAGATCCGGAAATTGGTGAAACAGTTCTGACAAGCAGGTTCGGCGGAGTTTACCCGGAAGGAATAGTAGTTGGGAAAGTGGAGGATATTTCGGAAGGTGACCGGGGTATGGATTTTTCCCTTTCTGTAAGCCCTGCGGTTGATTTTGAGAGAGTTAACGAGGTTCTGATACTTCTCTCAGAGGATCCTGCGGAATGAAGAACCATCTGTTCGGATGGCTGATTGTTTCACTAGCAATAGCAGTACAGTTTCTTCTTGAAGTTACTCTCGGCAGAGTTTTGGCTGCACCGGCGATTCTTGTTCCAGTGCTTGTTTACCTCTCTCTTTCTGATTCACATTACTGGGCTGTTGAAGGCGCGTTCTGGAGTGGTTTCGTAATCGATCTTCTTCTTCACCAACCACCGGGTGTAAGCTCAATTGCCATGCTTTTAGGGATTGCTCTGGCAAGAAGAGTTCTTAGAGTAACCACTGGAGCCCTTGAGATG
The DNA here is from genome assembly GCA_023139045.1 of Candidatus Sabulitectum sp. Lineage (GTDB taxonomy): Bacteria > Fermentibacterota > Fermentibacteria > Fermentibacterales > JCC-6 > Sabulitectum. Next base: position 44,690 of record JAGLOJ010000051.1, on the reverse strand, counting down.
ACCTTTTTTATCAATGCACTATTGGCATCAATTCTAACAGACCTGTTTTTCATCTTTTTAGCTGCAAGACCATTGGGAAGCGGATTCGGTGCTTCAACTTTGCTTATCGTACCTCGCATTCTCTTTTCGCTGTTGCTTTACCTGGGTATTTCCTTGTTGTTTGGAAGAAGGAGGGAACTCGGATGAGGTCTTCTTCGGCTTTCAATGAAAAGCCCTATCGTTCAATTATGATCGTAACCATTGTTGCGTTTCTGATTCTTGCAGGAAAGCTGGTTGAACTTCAGATAGTGAAGGGCAACTACTACAGAGAACTGTCATCAAGAAATCACATTCGTTCAGTTGTTCGTCCGGCTCCTCGGGGAATAGTAAGAGATAGAAACGGTGTTGTTCTGGCGGACAATATTCCTGCTTTCACAGTTTCGCTGGTGAGTTTAGAGTTTGACTCAACAAATACCCGGCTTCTGGGTAATCTCCTCCGCATGGATCAGGAGAGGCTCCGGGAGAGGTTGGATGCAGCAGAAGCAACGCCCTACAGATCCACCCTGATTATCAGTGGTTTAACAGTAGGGGATGCAGGAAGAGTTGCAGACAATCTGTATCGTCTGGGTGGAGTTTCCGTGGATGTTCTGCCAAGAAGAAGGTACTCTTACGGTTCCTCCTTTTGTCATCTGATCGGGTATGTAGGACTTGCCGACAGTACAAGAGTTTTCGAGGGAGAGCTTTCAGGCAGAACAGGGTTGGAAAGAATTCTGAATGAGAGACTTGCCGGCGAATATGGCGTAATTCGAGAGGTTGTGGATGCTCACGGAAGAGTCGTGGAAAGATTTCTGGGGGAGGATGTAGAGCCTTCACCAGGGGAGAATATTGTACTTACCCTTGACAGCAGACTTCAATCGGCTGCCGATTCACTTATTATGTCCACAGGCCATGAGGGAGCAGCAGTGGTTCTGAATTATGAAACCGGTGAGATTCTGGTTCTGTCTTCTGTTCCAGGTTTTGACACAAACCACTTCATAGGAGGTATCTCATCGGAGAACTGGAACAACATTCTCAGCGATCCTGGAAAGCCGTTGCTGAACCGGGCATGGGCTACTGCATACCCGCCCGGATCAACATACAAGATCGTCACTGCAGCCTGGCTGCTTGAATCCGGAATTGTAGATGAAAATACCATGCCGGACCCATGTTACGGCACATTTCATTTTGCAGGCAGTGATTTCCGCTGCTGGAGTACCCATGGCAGGTTGAACATCATTGGAGCACTTGCCCAGTCCTGCGATACCTATTTTTACCGAACAAGCATGCTGGGTGACATGGATGAAATGGCAGAATTCTCCAGTGGTTTTGGAATGGGAGCACCTGTTACAGGAATTCTACCCGGCGAGGTCTCAGGCGCACTGCCCACCCGAGAGCTGCTCAATCAGTTGTTCGGGCAGGGGGGATGGGGGCTTGGTAATTTGATGATAGCCTCCATTGGTCAGGGCGAGGTGCTTGCCACACCACTGCAAATTGCAGTCACGGCAGCATTGATTGCTTCCGGGGGCGAGCTTCCACCATTGTCCGTGCTGAAAAATGAGTCATTTTCAGAAGCAACCTGGGAGACTAACACATCCGAAGATACTTACAGAATTGTCAGAGAGGGCATGAGGGAGGTAGTTTCGTCATCTCAAGGCACTCTGCATCAGTCAATGAGTTATCTGCCGGTACAGGTCTTCGGAAAATCAGGTACCGCCGAAAATGGAACCAATGAGGATCATGCATGGGTTAACGGGTACATTGAAGAACCAATGCCAGTTGCATTTGCCGTTATCATAGAGAACGGCGGGCATGGAGGAGTGGTTGCCGGTCCGGTGGCTGCGGGCATTATTGAGAAGATACTGGAGATTTCTTATGAAACGGAATGAGAAAACTGACTGGTTCTTTCTTGTCTCGCTGTGTCTGCTGCTGTTTCTGGGACTTATAAATATTTATTCTGCCTCTGGTTCTCAAAAAAGTCTGTTTACTCATCAGCTGTTCTTTGTACTGGCAGGAGTCGTTATTTTCCTTGGTGCATCAGTATTTCCTCTGAGATTTCTGGAGGAATCAGTTCCTTTCCTGTACATTTTCACCCTGGTTCTGCTGGTACTCACTATCTTTTTCGGAACGGGGCCTGCCGGAAGATGGCTTCAGATAGGACCTGCAAAGATTCAGGCATCTGAGATTGCCAAGTTGTGCATGATAGTGCTTTCAGCAAGATGGCTTCCTGCGCTCAGGAGAGAATTTGTTACCGGAGGAGTTCCCCTCTATCTGTCAACAGTGGGTTTGCTGACGGCATTGACCCTTCTGCAGCCTGATCTGGGCACTGCTGCGGCAATGGTAATGATCATTTTCGGCATGATTTACTGGGCTGGTTTTGGCTTCAACTGGATCTTTCTTTTTCTGAGCCCATTGTCTGCCGCCATTTCTTCAATCAAATTTGTTTCATGGATAACATTTACGGTCATTCTTTGCGCAGTTCTTTATCGGTCAGCTTCAAGGCCGAGAAGGTGGGTCTTTTTTTTGATAATGACCAGTGTTATTGCTGCTGCCACACCCTCTGCATGGGGTCTTCTTCGCCCTTATCAGCAGGCAAGACTTACCACATTCCTCAATCCGGAAGCTGACCCGCACGGTGCGGGATGGAATGTTATTCAGTCGAAGGTTGCGATTGGATCCGGTGGTATCACTGGTCAGGGATTCTTGAATGGAAGTCAGAACGAGCTTGCATTCCTTCCTGCCAGGCACACAGACTTTGTGTTTTCCGTATGGGCTGAGGAGTGGGGATTCATTGGAAGCCTGTTTCTTCTCGTTCTGTATGCGGTTCTCGCCTGGCGAATACTGGTGGGTGCAAGGCATTCTTTGAATCAGTTCAACTCAATGCTGGCCGCAGGCACAGCAGTATTCATCATAATTCATATTTTTGTCAATGTAGGAATGACCCTTGGAATGATGCCGGTCACAGGTCTTCCTTTGCCCTTGATTACATACGGAGGCAGTCACTTGATTACAGAAATGCTGCTTCTTGGATTTTCCTACAATGTGATTCGGAACTGGCGTAGTTACTGACAGCAACACATCTCTTCATTATCATACGGCATTCGTTAAACCAAATAGAATGAAGGGGAACATGCATCCAACTCTTTTCAAAATCGGCTCGCTGCCCATAAACAGTTATGGACTTATGCTTGCCGTTTCGTTTCTTCTGGGAGTTAAACTTGCGTCACGCAGAGCGTTGAAACTGGGCATTCCAGCCGATGAAACTGTTAACCTCAGTATCTGGATAATGGCCGCTGCAATAATTGGCTCAAGGGTTTTTTACGTAGTTACTCACATGGATCAGTACGCCGGTGATCCTCTGGCAATCGTGGCTTTCTGGAACGGTTTGTACGGCCTCAGTATGCTTGGGGGGGTGATTCTGGCTATGGTTGTGGGATTTACCTGGATATTCAAAAAGAAGTGGCCTGTGTGGTCCTTTGCTGATGCGCTGATCCCATCCTTTGCGCTGGGGATCTTTGTAACGCGAATAGGTTGTTTTTTTAACGGATGCTGTTTCGGCAGTGAAACAAGCTGTTCCATCGGTACATCTTTTCCATCCGGTTCGCTGCCATACTCTGTTTTTGGCAGCGCTTCCATACATCCTGCGCAGCTCTACAGTTCTCTGGGTGGACTGGTTATTCTTCTCCTGCTGCTTTTTGCTGATCGGAGAAGGAATTTCCCGGGGTTTGTTTTTTCCATGTTTCTTGGCCTTTACGGTGCTACAAGATTTGGTATGGAAGAATTCAGGTATTTTGACCATGCACCCAGTGCAAGCTTCGGTTACAGTGTGTTTGCTGCCAGACCGGGGATGACTGATAATCAGCTTATCAGTATCGGCATGATTCTCGCTTCTTTCGTTCTTGGAATATGGCTTTTTTATCGGGATCAAAAAAATTCCTCCTGAACCTGCTGGTTCACCGATGCATCGGTTGCGGCAGCAGGATGGAAGCAGGAAAAGGCAGGTTTTGTTCGTGGTGTCTGGTCAGGATGTATCCAGACGGTGAGCGAATGATTGAAGGAATCAGGGTTCTTACCGGTTTTCTTCACTCTGGAGTAATGCGTGAGATGATTCTCAGATTCAAGTTCGGTGGCGAGAGACATCTTGGCCGCGAGCTGGCGCGGCTCGCACTGGATTCATGGAAAGAGATCCCGTCAGGTGATGACACTCTTTTCCCTGTTCCGATATCCAGAAACAGACTGCGGGAGCGTGGTTATAACCAGGCAGCGCTGCTTGCAGTTGCCATCTCCAGAGAAACCGGCGCCAGCTTCAGGGAATCTCTGGTCCGGAGTGGCGGGGAGTCTCAGATCGGAGTTTCAGGTTCCGAAAGAGTTGAAAACATCAGTGGAAAATTCTCTGTTTCACCGGGAACAGGATGTACAGGGAGAGCATGGCTGATTGACGATGTGATGACCACAGGTGCCACCATCACGGAAATTGTTTCTACTCTCTCAGATGCTGGGATTCAACAAGTGCAGCCGGCAGTGGTGTGCTTTCGAAAAATCAGAGAAAAGAGTATTATTCCCAGCAAGGAGGTTAACCATGCAGGAATCTGATAATGTGGTTCGAAATTATGTACACAAATTAAAGTTTCAGGTGAAAGACACTCTTCTTGCAGCCAGGTACGGATTTAACGTAAGAAACATCTGGGTTTTCTGGAAGGGGATAGTTCAGGCCTGGGTTGTTTGGGCATTTTTTGCCTATGCAGGCTTCCTCGCAGCAGGAGATTCTGTTGCAGACAGATTTGCCGCAGCCAGGTTATGTCCCGTGCCGGATAGTCTTTTTATGACAAATATTCCTTCTGTGATACTGCTTGTTCTGGGTACGCTGCTTGCTTTTTACATTTACATGATCACTGCTCTCAAGGTTTCAAGGTTAACATTTGAGCAGTTGCGTGGAGACCAGTTCTTCTCTGAAGCGGATGCGCGCAGGTTCTGCCGTTCCAACTGGAAAGCCGTGGTAGCTACACCTCTGGTTATTGCTGCCGGGATCGCCACGGGAATCCTTGCCATTTTTGTTATCGGGCTTTTGGGCAGGATACCCTCTGTGGGGCCGGTGCTTGCAGGATTGCTTGCAATTCCTGCCTGGATACTGGGTCTTTTCCTTGTGCTTGCACTTGTTGGTCTGTTGCTTTCGGTCTTTCTTGTCCCGGTAATAACGGCTACAACAAAGGGCGATACATTTGAATGCCTTTTTGAGGTGTTCAGTATTGTAACATCTCAACCCATGCGACTCTTCCGTGGTATTGTTACAGGACTTTTCGTGAGAGTGATTGCCCTGGTGGTTTTTTCTTTCTTTGCCTGGGGGTCTGTTACCATTGTTTCTTCAGTTCTTTACCGCACCTCGGGAATCCAGGGATTTGGCGATACAATGGAATCAGGATTTTCCAGAATGGCTCCGGAAGTAGTTCCGTTCTATTCCTCAATTTTCAATCCGATCTCTTCCACAGGGCATGTTGATTCATCCCGTGACGGACTCGCAGGGCTTCTCGTTTCTCTTTCAGGCGCAGCAATTCTTCTTGCTCTGTGGGCTTACTGGCTTTCAAGTGGTACAGCACAGTGGACGATTATGTACCTGGGCGCCAGGTACAACCGTGACAGGGAAGATCTTCTTCTCAGAGCAGAAGAAGAGGAATACCGGGAATTCAGCAGGTTATACAATTCAACCACAACTACAACCACAACCACAACCACTGGCGGTGCTGGCAGGGAAACGGAATGAGTTCTCAGAGATTCGTCCACCTGCATCTCCATTCTGAATACAGCCTGCTTGACGGTGCTATCCGTTTCGACAAAATGGGTGATTTTCTTGTGAAAAACGGGATGGATACCGTGGCTGTTACTGATCACGGAAACATGTTCGGTGCTGTTCAGTTCTGCGAGAAAATGAAAGCCGCAGGGGTGAAACCAATCATAGGCAGTGAAGTGTATCTTTCACCTGGAGACATGCGGGAGAAAAAGAGGTACTCCGGCAGACCCAAATACTTTCACCTCACATTGCTTGCAGCTGATGAGGAAGGATATCAGAACCTTATGAAGCTCTCGAGTGCGGGATATCTAGAGGGTTATTATTACAAACCCCGGATAGACCGTGAAATACTCGAGAAGCATAGTGCCGGTCTGATAATCGGATCCGCCTGTCTGCAGGGAGAAGTTGCCCAGCACCTTCTTTCCGGCAACAGGGACAATGCAGTAGAAGCAGTCCGGTATTACCAGAATATGGTTGGAAAAGATCGTTTCTTCATAGAGCTTATGGATCATGGATTAATGGAAGAGAAACAGATTCTTCAGGGGCTGGCTGAGATTGCCAGAGAGACAGGAGCCCTGCCGGTTGCGACCAATGATGCCCATTACCTGTCGAAAGATGATGCAAGGGCTCATGAGGCTCTGCTCTGCCTTCAGACTGGCAAAACCCTGGATGACGAAAACAGGATGAAATTCGGTTCTGATGAATTTTATGTGAAGACACCTGATGAAATGGCACAACTTTTCAGCTGGATACCGGAGGCTGTTTCCAATTCATGCATCGTTGCAGACATGTGTAATTATACAGTTACACAAGGAGAGTTTCTTCTACCCGATGCACCGATGCCGGAAGGTTACAGCAGCCAGGGTGAGTATCTGTCACACCTTGCCGTTGCCGGACTTGAAAAAAGACTTAACCGGAAAATTACAGAGGTAGAAAGCCGGAGGCTTGATCACGAGCTGAAAATAATTAACGGGATGGGTTTTCCCGGATATTTCCTGATAGTATCTGAACTTATGCGCTGGGCTCGCAACAAAGGTATCCCCGTAGGACCGGGCAGAGGTTCAGCTGCAGGAAGCCTGGTCTCATTTGCTGTTGACATTACCGATGTAAATCCTCTGAATCATGATCTCAGTTTTGAACGATTCCTGAATCCTGCAAGAGCTCAAATGCCTGATATCGACCTTGATGTGTGTGTGGAGCGCCGGGGAGAGATAATTGATCATCTCAAGCTTTTGTACGGCGAGGAAAGCGTCTGTCAGATAATTACATACAGCAGAATGAAGAACAAAGCTGTTGTCAAGGACATTGCTCGCGTTCTTGGAATGAGTTACAGCGAAGGTGAAACCCTTTCCAAACTTGTTGGGGAGGCGGATGATGGCAGTGGCAAGAGTCTCCAGGAAATGACTGAATCCAATGCTGCCCTGAAATTGCAGATCAAGTCTATTGATAAAGCATCCAGCCTGATTGAGTATGCGGATCGTCTTTCCGGCATGGTCAGGCATGCCGGTGTGCATGCTGCAGGTGTTGTTATTACACCCGGGCGTCTTGATACTCATGTACCTCTTTACTGGGCAAGGGAAAAAGGGGTAACTACCCAGTATGAGATGAAGGCTGCCGAGAAGATTGGTCTTCTTAAACTGGATGTTCTCGGACTGAGAACAGTGACGGTTATCCATCATGCGGAAGAGGCTATCAGGTTGTACAAACCGGATTTCTCCATTGAGGAAATTCCGTACGATGATTCAGCTACCTTCAAAATGATCAGTTCCGGTGATACTTCCGCAGTATTCCAGCTTGAAAGCAGTGGGATGCGGGAAGCCCTTCGCAAGATAGGTGTGAACCGGTTTGATGATGTTACTGCGGCTGTGGCCATATACCGTCCCGGATCCATGCATATGATCGACATCTATGCAGCCAATAAGGAAAAAGCAGCAAGAGGTGAGAGCATCAGTTACACTCATCCCGCCCTGGAAGAAGTGCTGGCGGACACCTATGGTGTCACCATCTATCAGGAACAGGTTATGCAGATCGCCAATGTTCTGGCGGGAATGAGCATGGCGGAAGCGGACAATCTCAGAAGGGCTATGTCAAAGAAGATTGCCCAACAGATGACAAAAATGAAGACTGTCTTTCTTAAGGGCGCCGCTGAGCGGGAAATATCGAAAAAGAAAGCGGTTGAAATTTGGGATTTGATAAGGAAATTCGCAGAATACGGATTCAACAAATCTCATGCGGTCTGCTATGCCATTATTGCCTACAGAACAGCCTATCTGAAACGGCACTACCCTGCGGAATTCATGGCGGCCTGCCTCACCAGTGAGATCGGTACAGTGTCAAAACTGAGGTTCCTTGTTAATGAAGCCATCCGCCTGGGTGTGACTGTCACGGGCCCTTCGGTGAATCAGGGTATGGCCAGGTTTATTGCTTCCACACCGGAAGAAATAGTGTATTCTCTGGCAGCTATCAAGAATGTTGGAGTGATTCCTGCTGAGGAAATTGTTGAAGCCAGAAAAGCAGCAGGAAGCTTCAAAACCATATTTGAGCTCTGTGCAGCTGTTTCTCTTATTGAGAAATCTTCGGGGTTGAACAAGCGAGCATTGGAAGCATTAATTTATGCCGGAGCTACTGACTGCCTTGAGGGCAACAGAGCCCAGAAGCTTAGAGTACTGGAACAGGCTCTTGAGTATGCTTCCGCTGCCAGGCGGCATCATGATTCCGGTCAGATGTCTCTGTTCGGGACAGAAGGCGATGAACCGGTTGCTCCGGCTCTTGCACCCTGCGACGAAATTCCCATGGAGGAAAAACTGGAGAAGGAAAGAGAAATGCTGGGGTTCTATTTTTCAGGCCATCCACTGGATATGTATACTGAAGAGATCCTCGGGTTTACAACTCATTTTGTCGATCAGGTTAATTCTGCCCCCCCTGGTTCTCTTTCTGTTGCGGGAACCATTACAGAGATCAGAAAAATCAATACCCGCAAAGGTTTAATGGCTTTTGTAACAATAGCAGGTAAAAAAGGATCTGCTGAGGTTCTTTTCTTTTCTGATGTGCTGGAAAAGTACGGAGACCTGATTAAGGCGGGTGCTCTTCTCCTCTTCGAAGGCGAAATGAACGAAGGAAAGGGAGACCGGGATGATAAGATGTCAGTTGACAGAGTGATCCAGCTTCAAAAATGCCGGGAGCTGATGAATGCGGGAGTGTTCATTGAGGTTGATGGTTTTGACTGCGACATGGCTGCACTCGAAGAAGCAGCTGAATTTATGAAACTGAATCCGGGCAGGGGCAAGGTGTTCATGAGAGTGAAATTTCCCTCTGGAAGAATTGTCAATGCCATTTCCCGATCGATGACAGTAAAACCTGATGATGATGTTCTGGCAGGATTGAGAAACATTCTGCCTGAGATGTCAAAAGTTTTTCTTTGCCGGGGTGACGGGAGATATCGATGAGAATTTTCATTATTTCAGTTATTGCTTTTCTGAGCAGCTTTCCATGTACAGCCGGTGAACTCATGCGAGTGGCAGGAGAACCAACTGCCGGTGTTATTGCCCCGGGAACATTTAATGTTGCCATGAGTACTTTCCCCACAACCGGGCTCAAGTTTTCTGTAACCGTGGGTATTCTGCCAAGATTCATGGCAGGGTTGGGGTATGGCGGATGGAATATTACAGGAGTGAGTGACCCCGACTGGTTTGAAGAGGTTTATCTGAAAGCAAGATTCAGAGTATTTGATGAAAAACGAAGCTTTCCTGCAATTGCCCTGGGATATGACAACGAAGGAGAGCACTTCCGGTCGGGAGCTGAGTATTTGAGACCTGCCAGAGATTTCTATCTGGTATTCAGTAAGAACTTTGCCGGCTGGGGTGGCGACATGGGCTTTCACTTCGGAGTGAACCTGACCACTGATGGTCCGGATCATCTTGGAAGCTGGTTTGGTCTGGACAAATCGTTTCCCGGTGGTTTCGGAATTGCAGCAGACTGGGATCTGGCGACAGATGGCGACACAGATTACAGATTCGAAAAAACCGGGGGTTTCGTTGATATCGAAACTTACTGGGAGAGTTTTGGTCAGGTCAGAATTGGCCTTCGGTTCAGTGATATTCTGGAGACTGGCGGAGCACCCTACCGCTCGCTTGTAATTGATTTTCTAGGATTGATTTAAGGGAGAATATGATGAATAAAGAATTGATGAAAGCATACTCTGAGGTGATTCTCAGCGGTGCCCTCAAGATTAAAAAAGGTGATGTCCTGTGGTTGCGCAGTGAACCTGTGCATCTGGAGTTAGCCAGATTCATGGCAGAAACAGCATACAAACTTGGTGCGAAGTATGTAAATATTTCCATGGAGGATCCTGCATTTGCCCGTATACGTATTGATTCAACCGTAGATGACTGCTTTCTTGATTATGTTCCGGAGAACAGAACACCAATGTTTGACTCCGTGGTAAAAGAAGGGTGGCGATCCCTTGCTCTTCGCGGACCAGCCGAACCTGATTTGATGGAGGGTGTGGATTCTGTGAAACTGGCCAGGGCAACCAAGGCTGCTTCTATGGCAAGAAAGGGCTTCCTCTCTGCAATTTCATCAAATAAATTACCTTGGAATGTGTGTCTCGCCCCTACTCGGGCCTGGGCAGAAAAGGTACTTGGCAGCGATGAAGACTGGGAAGATCGAATATGGGATATTCTTATTCCGATTCTTCGACTGGACAGAGACGATCCCGTGGCTGCATGGCTGGAGCATGATGCCATGTTGAAGAGAAGAGCTGAGTTCCTTAACTCTCACAAGTTCCCGAAGATCAGGTTTTCAGGTCCTGGAACTGATCTGACAATTGGTATGCTTCCAGACAGGCGTTTCAACGGTGGAAGCTGTACTGCTGCAGACGGAACGGTTTTCTTTCCCAATATCCCGACTGAAGAGGTTTTCAGTACTCCTGATATGACAGCTACCGAGGGAAAAGTCAGGTGTACCAGGCCGGTTACCGTCTACGGTGCGCAGGTGAACGGAGCCTGGTTCCGGTTTGAAGAAGGCAGAGTGGTGGAATCCGGAGCAGAGACCAATGCGCATGTTCTGAAGCAGTATCTCGGCACGGATGAAGGTGCATCCATGCTTGGTGAGATTGCTCTTGTTGGTGTTGACTCACCGATTTACAAATCAGGTAAAATATTCCACAATATTCTTTTTGATGAGAACGCTTCGTGTCATATCGCCCTTGGTAATGGCTACACCGATTGCATTGACGGTGGTACAAAGATGGACGAGGAAGCTCTTCGCAGTTGCAGGTGCAACCAGTCTCTGGTTCATACTGATTTTATGATCGGCAGTGAAGAGGTTGATGTAACCGGTATTGCCGCTGACGGTACTGAGACAATGATCATCAAAAACGGCGAGTTCATGATCTGAAGGGAAAAAAATGGTAGACCCGAGACTGCTTGAAATACTGGTATGCCCCAGGTGCAAGGGTGAACTTGAGTACAGGACAGGTGAGAACGAAAGTTTGATCTGTCACGCCTGCGCAGTGGCTTTCCCGGTGAGGGATGGTATTCCGGTGATGCTTATGGATGAGGCTGCAGCCCTTAATAAACAGTGAAAGCAACCCTGTTTATCAAGGTGAAAGTAACGCCGGGCAGCAACAGAACAGAATTCTGCTCTGTGATGGAGGATGGGTGCTGTAAAATTCGTCTGAAAGCTTCGCCTGTGGACGGAAAAGCAAATGCAGAGCTTATCCTGTGGATCTCGAAACAATTCGGGGTTCAGCGGGATTCCGTGTTTATAAAATCGGGAAATGCTTCCAGAAGAAAAACTGTGAAAATCATATCTCCATCCAGAACCCCTCTGTGGTACCATGAGTGAGAGGGCGCTTGCAGAGTCAGTCCGTTTTGAGCTTTCAGAGAAGGGCAGAAAGCGGATACTTGTCAGGAATATGCATAATGCGGAAAAATTTACCAGTGTTCTTTCGTCTGTTCTTGATGACGTAAGGATTTTCATTGTGGATTGCCTTGATGATAATTCTCTTCAGAAAAGCTTAATCAAATATTTCGTGGGAGACAGTTTCCCCTCAAAAGAGACGGCTTTTGAAGCAGGGTGGCGTTCACACGCAACAGAGATTTCCCTCTGTTCAGAGGCGGCCGGGCTGGAAATTGTAGCCGGCCTTCAGAGTGTAAAAGTTGATGTCAGGAATTTTCTTCTGAATGGCATTTCATTCCCACAGAGTGAATCAGTTCTTGCAAGGATTTATTCATCTTTCGCATGGTCTCTTCCTACTGTAATCTGTTTTGTCAACTACACAGGACGATCGGCAGGACCTTTCGCTGCTCTGCAGGCAAGTACACTTTCCCCTATTCCTTCAGTTGTCGTGTTCAGGAAAGATAGTGGAGACCTTGCCGGTTCCGATTCAATAATTGAGTCTGGAATGATGTCTCCTGATTCAATTCGGCACTATCTGGCGGAAGAGAATTCCCAGGCAGCACCGGACAAGGTAATGGTTGCCACCGGTGGTGATGAGGGTCTGGTAAAGCTTTATGCGGGATTGCAGAAGCTCACCGGCAAAGACGGTGATGATTTGTATCTCATGTTTGACTCCTTCCTTCAGAAAAACCCCCAGTTGGCCCGGTTTGCTCAGGTTGCGGCGCTTTTCGGGATGCAGTTTCTCCCGGGTGAGGTTGCCCTGCTGTCTGGAGTTGGATCAAAAACTGTCTTTGCCATGGGCAGGATGATCAATCTCTGGCAGGGACATCTTGTCGGGTATTTCTCAAGCGGAAGTATTCATCAGCGTTTCCTCAAATACAAACTTCCGGAAGAGAAAGATGAGATGCTGAGAAGAGCAGCAGAGGTTGCCCTGGAGTTCCGGGGGGAGAATTCCCGCTCATATCAAATTGCAGGTGATCTTCAGGCAAGGGCAGGACTGAACCTGCTGGCATCTCAATCTTATGAAAAAGCTGCAGATCTGGCAGAAGGAGACCTTCGCAAAGCTGACTTGTACAAAAGAGCGGCCCTGTTTTCGGAAAGCAAAGCTGATTACTATCTGTTCCAGGCTGCGCTTAACCTTTACAGAGGAGAACTCTATCCGGAAACAATTGGTGTTCTCAGGTCAATAAAGGATTCCTCAGATCCCGCCTTTGGTATACTGTGGGGATTGTGTGCATCTTTCGTCGATGAATCGTTACATGAAGTGTTTGATTTTCCGGGGGAAACCGATACCCCCGAGCTTGTATCCGGAATTCTTGAATCCCGTGATCTTCACCGAGATGGCTTTTTCCACAGAGCAGAGAGAATTCTTCTCAACTGTGCAATTGGGGATCCTTTAAGTTCTGTTGCATGTCTTGTGGAACTTGGCCGGCAGTTGTACAAGCGGGGAATGGTCGAGAGTTCTTTTAACACAATGACAGTTGCCAGACGGGAAGCTGCGTTGCTGGGAGCAGACTGGCTCGAAAGACAGGCTCTGTTTACTTCACAGAAGGCATGGAATAGCCTTGGCAGAGAGGATAAAGTGGGTTTAGAGCTTAGCAGATTGATTGAGCTGACACTTCTTTCCGGTAACAGACGGAAGCTGGTTTCAGTCTACAATCTGTATGCAAACTCTCAGCTTCTTTGTCACAGATACAGTAAAGCCCTGAATATTTATTCTTCAGCGCTAAGAACTCTTGCTACTGTTTCAGAGCCCCAGTCAGTCAGAATCATCATCTTGAATAACATAGGAGTTGCTGAACGAAAACTTTTCCGCACCGGTGAGTCTCTGCGTACCCTCATGCGCCAGGTCAGGATATCGGTATCTTCAGGAAATCTTTCAAAGGCCTGTATCGCCTATGGAAACATGGCCCGTATCTTTATTCACCTCTGCCGGACAGACGCTGCAGAAGACTGTCTTGAAACCATGATTGAATTTGCCAGCCTCGGAAAAATAGCAGATGCAACTGAATCCATCTGCTATATTTCTTCACAACTTGCATTCATGCGGGGCGATTCAGAAACTGCTTTCTCACTCATCAACCGGTCAATACAGCTTTCGATGGAATCAGGAAAAAAAAGAAGACTGTCACTTGGTCTTATGAAAAAGGGATCCATGCTTCTCAGACAGAACAGGTACGGAGACGCTGTTGATACTCTTACCGAGGCCATGGATGTTTCAAGATCAGCTGGAACAAACCTGAATCTCTATCTGTCCGAGATGAAACTCACTGCTGCAAAGTGTTTTCTTGGACAATGTATGCCTGTTGAACTTTTGTCTATTGAATACCGGGGAAATCCTGATTATGCACAGAAGGGTGAGCAGATGTACTACCACTGGCTTCTCACAGGAAGCAGGCAAAGCATGACTGCCGCTGCTCAACTTATTTCCAGGGGACTCTCTCACGGGTTGTACTTCCATTCCTATCTGCATATGCTGCAAAAGATTGAACAGGATATCCCGATTAGTCTTGCAGATGCAATTCCCCTTTTGCATAATTACCCTTCCTGTGATTGAATGAAAGGTGAATGATGTATATTTCAATGCCTCGTGACTGGGGAGACATTATCTCTCCCCGGGACGGTGTTTCTGTTTCCAGGGAATATTCTGTTGATGCGATAAGATCGGCACTTAAGCAGGGTGAGAAACTCTTTCTGATAGGTGCTGACGCCGTTTCAGTTTCTGCCGGCTGGCTGGTTGTACAGGATCACCTGGCTCTTTTTGGTACCGGTACTCTTTCCGGGCCCAATCATCCGGCGGGGCCGAGGTTTCCTAATCTCAGGGGTATGTACATTGTGCCTGAAATTGAAGGAGAGTCAGTTCGTTCCGGAACTGTGCTGAGAGTTCCCGACATCAGACTGAGTACCGGGGCTGAACTTTCCGCTTTTTCCTGTGATGCTCTTGTTTCCCACGGAATAGATCAGGCTGTTGCTGCTGCTCACGGAGGGGCAAAGGTCGTCTTTGTTTTGAATTGCAGAAAACCGGGCAGTAAAGAAAACAATAAATATTCTTTCCTGAACAGATTGCTTCAGGAAATAGAAGGAGGTGAGGAGTAGTGAACTACAAAGAAACCATCAAGCTTCCCAGGACCAGCTTCTCCATGAAGGGCGGATTGATCAAGCGTGAACCGGAACTTCTTGAAAGATGGAAGGATATGGATCTCGAGGGTCAGATAAGCGATGCCAGACGAGACTCCGAGCCCTTCATTCTTCACGATGGCCCGCCCTATGCCAACGGCCATGTTCATCTGGGGACCGCACTTAATAAAATTTTGAAGGACTTCATAGTAAAAAGTCACACCATGCTGGGGTATTATTCGCCTTATGTCCCGGGATGGGACTGTCACGGTATGCCGATTGAGCACAAGGTCATGATAGATGCAGGAGATGAGAGAGCATCTCTCTCTCTCATGGAAATTCGAAAAAGGTGTAGAGAGTATGCTGCAGGTTTTGTTGATGTTCAAAGAGAGGACTTCAAGCGTCTGGGAATATTCGGGCGCTGGGACAGTCCCTATCTTACCATGAAAAAAACCTATGAGGCAGGAATTGTCAGTGCCTTCGGAAAAATGGTGGAGGAGGGTTACATCTATCAGGGGCTTCGCCCCATTCACTGGTGTACATCATGCACAACAGCTCTGGCTGACGCAGAGGTTGAACATGGCGACCACACATCCCCTTCAGTTTATGTGGCCTTCAAACAGTCGGGTAAATCAGACTGGAGCACCACCGGTGTTCCCGAAGATGTTGAGGTTGTTATCTGGACAACCACTCCGTGGACTTTACCGGCGAACATGGCGGTGGCTTTGAACCCCGGCGAAAACTATGTGATCGTTGATACCGCAGATCGTCATTTCCTGGTGGCGGAAAGAAGAGCACAGGGATTTATCGAGGATGCCGGTGTAGACGGCACTGTAAGAGCAGATATGGTATTCAGGGGAAAAGAACTTGAGAATATGCTTCTTGAGCACCCGGTTGATTCAGAGAAGACCTCTCTTGTAATTGTAGCTGACCATGTGACCATGGATGATGGAACCGGGTGTGTTCACACAGCCCCTGGGCATGGTGCTGATGATTTCATGGTCTGTCAGAACTATGGAATCGAAACTTTTTGTCCGGTGGGACCTGAAGGTGTATTCACTGCAGATGGCGGCAAATACCAGGGTCTTCATGTATTCAAAGCCAACTCCGTAATAGTCGAAGATCTTACTGAATCGGGAAGAATGATAGCTTCCCGCAAAGTTAAACACAGCTATCCGCACTGCTGGCGATGCAAGAGCCCTCTGATTTTCAGGGCCACGGAACAGTTTTTCTTAAGTCTTTCTCACAAAGATCTTAAAGACAGAGTTCTCAATATGGTTGACCAGGTGAACTGGTATCCCGACTGGGGACATGAAAGAATGAAAAACATGATGTCTGTTCGGCCGGACTGGTGCCTGTCCAGACAGCGTTCATGGGGTGTTGCTCTTCCGGTCTTTACCTGTCCGGATTGCGGGGAAGCAATCCTGGATGCTTCCCTTATTGCAAAGGTGGCGGAAAAGGTACTTGAAGAGAGTGCAGATGTATGGTTTAACATGACAGTTGATGAAATCTTTGCACTGGACGGAAAGAAAGCGGAATGCCACCATTGCGGAGGAACAAATTTAAATAGAGTTGATGACATTCTGGATGTGTGGTTTGACAGTTCTCTGAGCCATTACAATGTGCTTACAGAGGAATATGGTCTTACCAGACCGGTGTCTGTGTATCTTGAGGCTACAGATCAGCACAGAGGCTGGTTCGGCGTCAGCCTGATAACATCCAATGCCCTGGGTCTTTCCCGGCCGGCCGACAACATTATTACCCACGGACTCGTCCAGGACAAAAAAGGCAAGAAAATGTCCAAGTCACTGGGCAATGTTATTTCACCACTGAAGGTAATCAATGCCAACGGTGCTGATATTCTCAGATTGTGGTTTGCCGGAATAGATTATACCTCTGACTTCAGGGCGGACCTGGGTCAGCTTGCGGATTCACGGGAAGCATACAGAAAAATCAGGAATACGATTCGATTCATGCTTGGTAATCTTGATGGCTGTACCGGAGTTATGCCCGAATCCGGTTCCCTTAAGGGGCTTGACCGGTATATCTGGCTGCGATTCAGAAAACTGATGGACTTCTGCCTGGAAGAGTACAGGAAATTCCAGTTCCACAGAGTATACAGGGAATTGAGGAATTTCATGGTGATCGAGCTTTCCGGGCTCTATCTTGATGCCCGAAAAGACAGACTGTACTGTGACTCTGTAAACAGTACAGAAAGAAAAACAACAGTGGAGCTTATGGGATGGCTTGCTGTGGAGATCACCAGGCTGCTTGCTCCCATTATTCCCTTTACGGCAGAGGATATCTGGGATCATATGCCTGAAAATCTTAAAAGTTCAAACAGTATTCATCTGGAGCTTCTGACACAGGATTCAGCCCTGACCCCGGAAGAAGAAAAGGAATTGTCTTCCTGGTCAGCATATCTTGATGTAAGAAAGGCTGTACTGAAGCACCTTGAAGAGCAGCGTGCAGAAGGAACAATCGGCGGTGGGCTTGATGCTCATGTCTACTTGTCTCTTCCAGAGGAAATGACAGAAAACGCTCTTGGCGAAGACTGGTCTGATTTCCTTATAGTGTCGAAAGCTCTGGTTACCGCTGGTGATTCTCTTGAGGTGAGAACCGTTAAAGCTGAAGGCGGTAAATGTCAGAGGTGCTGGAAAATCACTACTGAGGTCGGAACCCATTCGTTCGCGGATGATGTCTGCCCCAGATGCGGAAAGGTTCTTGAGACAATTGAGAAGTAAACCGGCAGCTTTCACCGCATCGGCAGTTGTTCTTCTGCTTGACCAGATAACTAAATTTGCAGCCAGGTATGAACTTATGGAGGGTACTCCTCAGGAGGTTCTCGGAAACTTCTTCAGAATCACACTGAGGTACAATTTAGGTGCTGCTTTCAGTCTCGGATGGGGAGGACCTGTATTTCTATCTGTATTTACTGCCCTGGCATGCGTTTTCCTGGTAAGATACATGATGAAGATTGATGACAGAAAACAGGTTCTCTGGCTGGGAGTGATTTTGGGTGGAGCTGCCGGGAATCTTTTTGACAGAATCGCCATGGGGAAAGTAACCGATTTTATTGATATAGGATTAACCGGGTGGAGATGGCCCACCTTCAATGTAGCTGACATTGCCATCTGTATCGGGGGCATCGCCGTTTTCTTTCTCTTCAAGGGAGCGAAGCGGCTGGAGGTACCCACAAAGGAAACAGAGAAATGAAGAACACTGGCAGGATCGTTGTTGCTATCGGAGGGAATTCCCTGATTAATCCCGGCTCCAGGCAGGGTAACAGAGAAACCCACACGGTTGCTCGTGCTGTTTGTGAGGAGCTTGCTGAAATTGCAGACATGTTCGGCAGTCTTGTTGTTACCCACGGTAACGGGCCTCAGGTGGGCTATGAGCTCATAAGAAACGCCCAGGCTGATCATATCATCCCCAGAGACGGGATGGATACGAATGTTGCTGCTACCCAAGGTATTATCGGTTATCTGCTTCAGCAGGTTCTGGGTGATGTTCTTGAGGAACTCGGCAAGGATATTCCCATTTCAAGTTTGATAACACAGGTTGAGGTGAAGGCGGATGATCCCGGTTTTCAGAATCCGACCAAACCTGTCGGTCCTTTCTACACGGAAGAGGAAGCCAGGAACAGGATGAAGTCAAAGGGATGGATTATGAAGGAGGATGCCGGTCGAGGCTGGCGGAGAGTGGTTCCTTCTCCCATTCCCAAAAAGATTGTAGAGCTTCCTGTGATCAATACACTGGTTGAGGCCGGACAGATTGTAATCTGTGCCGGTGGAGGAGGCGTTCCTGTTGTTAGAGAGGGCAAGACGATCCGAGGTGTTGCGGCAGTGATCGACAAGGATCATGCCAGCGCCCTGCTCGCGTCCAAACTTGGAGCCCAGACTTTTGTTATCTCAACCGGCGTTCCCGAGGTATACATCAACTTCGGTAAACCCGATCAGAAAGCTTTGCGTTCCATAACCTCTAAAGAGATCAAAAAGTACATGGATCAGGGGCATTTCGCCGCCGGTTCCATGAAACCCAAGATCAGAGCCGCTCTCGGTTTTCTTGAGCACGGCGGTTCCAGAGTGGTTATCTCTTCTCCGGGCAATCTTATCAGTGCCCTCGAGGGTGATACAGGAACAACCATTACCGCTGAATAAGCAATAAAAAAGGGAGGGGCAAGCGGAGCCCCTCCCGTCAAATAGACAAACGATGTGAATCGCTCCGTTACCAGTCGCCCGGGTCAGCCGATAGATGCTCAAGTGCTTCCTCATTTACGACAGCACCGTACTTTTCACTCAACTCAAGCATCCATTTTTCGATTGCCAGTCTCTCCAACCTGCGTTGAGCCATGCTTCTGAGGTCGAATGTGATTTCTTCCATTTCGGCTTCCCGTGCAGGAATGATCTCCACAAGGCGGTAGAAAATGAATCCGTCGGCTTCATCAATCGGATACGGCCCGTACCAGACAATTGTGTCAGAGGGATGCAGTTGAAACACGTTGTGGCCCAGCCCGGCAGGTACTTCCACTAAGCGCATTGGTCTGCTTATCTCCGGTGTCAGAATATTGTCTGAGAGTCGCTCAAGCGGTGGCATCTGCATTATCATATCGGTAGCTGCAGCATCATCATCGGCAGCAAATCGTTCAAACTCAGCCATCCTGTTTTCGGGAAGAATGGCCGTCTCAAGAACACGGCGCTCTTCAAACATGAATGGCTTCTCAAGCAATGCATACTGCTCTTCAATGTCAGTGTCTGTAACTGCAATCAGATCCGATACCAGCTCTTTGCGCATTCGATCCAGTGCCAGGTTATAGAGCCAGGCTTCTCTCTTGACCAGGAGCGAGTCGAGCGTTTCAGGGTAGTGTTCTGCGGTATACTCCAATAGAGAGAAATGAAGTATCAGCCCTTCAGTGAGGAAACAGAGCCATTCGAATGAATTTGGCTGCACGGGCATCATCGTGTCAAGGAAGTCGATTTCGTACTGCAATTCGACAGTTGTCCAGTCTCTGAATTCGGAGCGGATGACGATTTCTTCCCGGTTAATGCCTTCAACCGTAAAAAGATTCAATGCGAATTTCTTAAGAGCAAGCGAATCAATCGAAACTTCCACAGCTTTTGTAATGTCAATCATAAACAGTGTTGATCTCTGCTTGCTGATTCTCCATATATCGACTGAGTCCGCATTTTCAGCGACATCGGGGGCTGGTTCGAATGGTGCTATTGAGTCAAGGCGCACAACTGCACCTGATATGTTCACTACGGAACTGCCTGAGTGAAGTGTATCAAAATGCTGACAGAGCTCTTGTGGCAGCGTCCGCATGTCGATGAGGCTGTAGGATACCTCTTCAGTGGAACCAGGCTCAGTGGTGAACCAGACATGACGGGGAGCGGTGGTGCGGTACCACTCAAGCTCCTCTGGAGAGATACTGGCTATGGTTTCATCCATAATCAGCCTGCCCACAAGAATTGCATTTTCGATCCGGAGCCAGGATTCGCCGAAAGCGATAAGAGAGGGGGCTTCGAGGTAGCCGAGGGCATCCAGCTCTCTCAGTAGCATTTTCTTTCTCATGTATGCTTCAATAAAATTTCGTGATGGCATCTCTTCGGAAAGAAAAACCTCGCGCTGTATGGTGTCCAGTTCATTCCAGGTTTTCACCATTTCGTCCACACTGATGCTGTCGTTCCCAATAGCGATCAGCCAAAAGTCACCGGATGCGGGAGCGCCGCAACCGCAAAGCAGAAGGATTGTCGTAGCCGCTACAGTCGCAAAAATGACTTTTATACTCAAGAATAATCCTCTCAGTCAATGTGATGAAATTTTGTTTTGCATAACAGAAGGAAGGGGCCGTTGCCAACCCCTTCCAAAGGAAACATTAAGACGAAGAGGTTGCTGCCAACCCCTTCTGACGGAAGCTAAAAGAGGTTCTTGATTGAACCCCAAGTGGTTCTCTGAAGAGAAGTTACGTCGCCATTAAGAATACGGAACATATCCATAACTGGCTGGCTCTGAGCCGACCAGGGGCCCCATGTCCCCTGATGCTGGAGGTAACATTCGGTGCCACTGATAGTGGATCCAACGGCACAGTACCAGGCGGTACCCTGCCCCTGTTTCATTGGAGCAATCCAGTAAACTGAACCGAGATCGAAAGTGATGGGAGCATCAAGAGTAAGTGTGCACTCGTGTACCCATTCAGAACCAAAGGGGACAGAAGTCGCGACCGCGACAATAGTGGCAGTAGTTGCCTGAAGTTGGGCACCTGGACCAGGAGCGGCGTCAGCATAGAGGAAAACATCGCAAGTTGATGGGTTATCGGCACCGGTGAACCAGAAAACTATCTCTTCAACCTGTCCATCAACTGTGATTGTGAAATCGTCTGCAGTGATGTAGGGATCGGCCTGCCCGGTGGCGTGAAAGCT
Source organism: Candidatus Sabulitectum sp. (assembly GCA_023139045.1). GTDB lineage: Bacteria > Fermentibacterota > Fermentibacteria > Fermentibacterales > JCC-6 > Sabulitectum. The sequence goes on along the minus strand of JAGLOJ010000051.1, from coordinate 23,453 downwards.
GGCATAACCGCTTGTGTGAATCTCTGATGCATTGAGAGCATAGGAATCAAGCAGATCATCAGTACCGGGATAACCCGAGTAGAACCCGTGAATCTCACTTACGTCAGAAGTAAGACCGTTTGCGAATACGGCTCCAAACACTATCAAGAGCACAAAGACTGTGTATCTCATAACTACTCCCTAAAAAAACGCTTACCCAAGCGAACTAAGAAATCAGCCTCTCTGACTGAAACCATTAAATAATAAGCAAAGTGCCGGGTGGGGTCAATGTCTTTGTCCGGACAAGTCGACATAGCCGGATGTAACGAAAGATGATGATTTTACGGTGATTTATATCAACATTCAGCAGGGCACACTTTTTAACTGCATAAAGGGCTGCGCTCTGATGGAGGAACTAACAGGGGGGGGGAGCTCCACCGCGTCCTGCGGCCTTGTACGCTTGTGCACAGATCAAAACTACACTTGACAAATTAACAGTGGATTGGATATTATCGGCGGCAGTGTAAAAGACATCTTTGATTAGTTGCGGTGGGCGATTAGCTCAGTTGGTTAGAGTGCTTGCTTGACATGCAAGAAGTCACCGGTTCGATTCCAGTATCGCCCACCATGTTTTTTTATTATCATGATTCCACAATGGGAGGAGGCTGAACATAATGATCCGTATATCGTTTCCAGACAACAGTTCAAAAGGAATTGCTCCTGGAACTACCGGTTGTGATGTGGCTCTTTCCATCTCAAAAGGTCTTGCAAAGAAAGCCATTGCTTTTGAACTTGACGGGCTGCTTTTCGATCTTTTCAGTACCGTTCTGCACGATGGTCGCATCAGAATCATAACCGCAGGTGATGATGAGTCAATTAACATAATCAGACATAGCGCGGCACATCTGCTTGCAGCAGCGGTGCTTGAACTGTATCCTGATGCGAAATTCGGAATTGGGCCCAGTATTGAAAACGGCTTTTACTACGACATTGATATTCCCGGATTTAAAGGAGACAAGGATCTGGAAGCAATACGCTCCAGGATGAAAAGGCTCGTTAAGAAAAATCTTCCTTTCGAGAGAAAGGAAATGTCGTATGGTGAGGCTCTTCAGTTCTTCTCGGCCGGTAATGAGAGATTCAAGATTGAACTGCTCAAAGAGATTAAAGACAGAGGAGAGACCATAACCGTTTACACATTGGACGGCTTTACAGATCTCTGTCGTGGCCCTCATGTACCATCGACAAAATTTCTGGCAAATTTTGAACTGCTCAGCGTTGCCGGTGCTTACTGGCGTGGCAGCGAAGAGAATGAAATGCTCACTCGGATTTACGGAACTGCATTTCATTCCAGAGAAGATCTTCAATCTCATCTGCACTTGCTGGAAGAAGCGAAAAAGAGAGATCACCGAAAACTGGGAGTTGAGCTGGAGCTTTTCAGCATCAAGGGTATGGGGGGTGCCGGGTTTGTTTACTGGTTGCCCAAGGGCACTATTGTAAAGGAAAACCTGGAAAACCTCTGGAAGGACGCTCACAGACGGGCAGGCTATCAGCTTGTGAGCACTCCGCATATCGCTCCGGTAGATCTGTGGAAGACTTCAGGACACTACAACTACTACAGAGACAACATGTATTTCACTGAGGTGGAGAACGGCGAATACGCTCTCAAACCTATGAACTGTCCCGGTCACATCATCATTTACAAGAACTCAAAGAGATCCTACAAAGAGCTGCCAATGCGAATCGCTGAACTCGGTACGGTATACCGTTACGAGAGAAGCGGTGCCCTGCACGGCTTGATGAGAGTTCGCGGTTTCACCGTTGATGACGGTCATATCTTCTGCACTGCGGATCAAATTGTTTCTGAAATTCAGGATGTTGTGAGATTTGCTCTTTACTTCTTAAAGATGTTCGATTTTGGATATCAGATTGAGCTTTCCCTTATGGATCCTGACGACCCGGAGCACTACGCAGGTGACCCGGCAGACTGGGTAAAAGTGGAACCACTGCTGGCAAAAGCTCTTGATGATATGGGAGAGGACTACAAAACAGTGATTGGGGAAGCCGCGTTCTACGGGCCAAAGGTTGACATAAAGCTTCGAGATGCTCTTGGCCGCTACTGGCAGGGACCTACGGTGCAGTTTGATTTCAACATTCCCAGCAGATTTGACTTGGAGTATATCGGCCCTGACGGGGCTGCACACAGGGTTTACATGGTACACAGAGCCCTGTTTGGCTCGATTGAGCGATTCATAGGAAATCTCATCGAGCACTACACCGGGAATTTTCCGGGCTGGCTCGCACCGGTTCAGCTTGTTATCTTACCGATTACCTCCACGCAGAATGATTTTGCGGAGAGATTGTATAATAGGGCTGCGGATGCAGGGTTGCGATGCGAGCTTGACAACCGCAGTGAGACGATTGGCTACAGGATTCGAGATGCAGAGACCGGCAAAGTACCATATATGTTTGTTGTCGGTGAGCGTGAAGTGGGATCCGAAACAGTGGCTGTTCGCAGACATGGTGAGGGCAACATCGGCACGCTGTCTATAGATGAGGCAGTGCAAGTGGTTGTTGACGCCAGCGCCAGGCCTGCGTTGCCGGAACGGAGGTAAGAGGAAATCGCAAACTCCACCCGTGTTAATGGTGAGATCAGAAGTCAGAAAGTCAGGCTGATTGATCAGGATGGGGAACATATAGGAGTGGTAGATTTTGCCAGGGCAATGGATATGGCTGGCGGGGCAAACCTTGATCTTGTTGAAATAAGTGGTGCCAGTGATCCTCCTGTGTGCAGGATTATGGATTACGGCAAGTATCGATATCAGTTGAACCGGAAAGAAAGAGAAGCCAGAAAGAAGCAGCATTCCGGCGGGCTGAAGGAAGTTAAATTCCGACCCAATACCGATACACACGATTACAATTTCAAGATGAAGCATGCCAGAGAATTTCTTGAATCCAGGCACAAAGTTAAGGCAACAGTGGTTTTCCGTGGAAGGCAGATGGTTTACAAGGATCAGGGATATGATCTTCTGAGCCGTCTTTCCGATGACGTGGAAGATCTTGCGCAGATAGAGAGAGAACCGGTAATGGAAGGCAGGTTTCTTACGATGATACTTGCCCCCAGACGGGAAAAGAACACCAAGTAGCAAAAGAGACGGGGACCGATATGCCCAAAATGAAGACTCACAAGGGTGCTGCAAAGCGCTTCAAGAAGACAGGAACCGGTAAGATCCGTGTTAGACACAGTCATGCCGGCCATATTAAGACTAAAAAGAGCAGTAAGCGGAAACGCAAATTGCGCACAGCAGGAATAGCGTCACCCTCCGATACCAGGCGCATGAGAGTTCTCCTGCCCAAGTAACCACGGAGGCTGAAAAATGAGTAGAGTAAGAAACGCCGTTGCCAGGCACAAGAGACACAAGAAGGTACTTAAGGCAGCCAAGGGCAATGTTGGTGGAAGACGGAAGCTGTATACAGTTGCCGCCGATGCAAACAAAAGAGCACTTGAGTATCAGTACAGGGACAGAAGGAACAAGAAGAGGAATTTCAGAGCCCTCTGGATTACCCGTATAAATGCTGCAGCAAGGGAACATGGAATTACTTACAGTGTTCTTATCAGCGGTCTTATTAAGGCCGGAGTTCTTATAGACAGAAAAATGCTTGCAGATCTTGCAGTGAAGGATCCTGTTGCTTTCGGCAAGGTTGTCGAGGTTGCCAGGAAGGGCCTGTCAGTAGAATAGGGAGGCTTTACGTTGCCCATGGCCAGCGCATCAGAGAGACTTACAGAGACGGTTGATCGACTGGTACTCCGGTACCAGTCCATGGATGAAGAGAATAAACGTCTTGCAGGTCGAGTTGAGGAGCTGGAGAGCAGAGTAGAGTACCAGAAGGGCAATGCTGATTCTGAGGGGTACAATCTTCTCAGAATGCATTACGCCAGACTTCTGCACGAGAGGCAGCAGCTGAAACAGAGGTTGGAAGCTCTGCTTGGAAAATTGGAGAAGTTGAAAGATCAGCAGGGACAGAGTACCAATGACTGACCGTCCGGAAACCACCAGGGTTAACATCTACGGACGGGAGTATTCAATAAGAGGTGAGGGCGATCCGGCTTACATTGCGGAGATCGCCCACTTTCTTGATATGCGCATGCGGCAGATGACAGAGAATGTGGCTATGACTTCCACCGCTAAGGTGGCTATTCTCGCATCGTTGAACATCACGGATGAGTTGTTTACCAAGACCAGGAAACTTGAGGAAATGGAAGACAGCCACCAGATGTTTTTGTCTACTCTTGCGGACAGAATAGACGATGTTCTCACCCGGGCGGAGAATTCACCCGGACAATCTGTTCCCGTGCGGCAGGAGCATGTTAAGATCACCGAAGTCAGTGCCCCTCCGATTTTTCAGAAACCCAGCCCAGGCAGCAGCAAAGAACCGTCATAGTCCTCGGAGGACAGTGCTCTGGAATGTGCCGCAGGATTCTGGAGATTGCAAACTGTTTCTCTGATTAATATAGATGTGCTCCTGCGCCTGAAACGGAGAAAATTAGGGTATGCATATAGTAATTCCAACAGCAGTTGCTGCTTTGGCATTTGTGCTTGGTTTTTACCTGCACAAGATGCTTGTGGCAAAGGAGATAGGTGGGGCATCCGCCGAGGCGGATCGTGTTCTTGCCAACGCCCGGAGAGAGGTGGAATCTTTAAAGAAAGAAGCTCTTCTTGAGGGCAGAGAAAAGATTGTTGAAGAGCGTGCAATTGAACTTGAGCGGCTTCGCCGGAAACAATCGGAACTTGATAAAAGAGAAAACCACATCAACAGGCTTTCCCAGCAGTCTGATAGAACCAGAGAGAATCTCATAACCAGGGCTGATTCGCTTTCCCAGCAGGAGACTGCACTGGGTGAGATGGAGCAGGCTTTGCTTGCAAAGCATCAGAGAGCCAACAAGCTGATCGAGGAGCACAATATAAAGCTGGAGGAAGTCGCCAAGCTATCCAGTGACGAGGCTCGTGAACTTCTTCTTTCCAATCTCCGTGAAGAAACGGATATGGAGGCTGCTAAACTTACCAGAAGAATACTGGATGAGGCAGAGAGATCGGCAGACGACAAGGCAAACAGCATTCTGGCTACAACAATTCAAAGATGCGCTGCAAATCATGTAGTAGAGAGCTGTATCTCTGTTGTTAACCTTACAAATGATGACATGAAGGGCCGCATCATCGGGCGTGAGGGCCGCAACATAAGGGCTTTTGAGAAAGCCACAGGAGTAGATGTAGTTATCGATGATACTCCGGAAGCTGTGGTTCTCTCCTGTTTTGATCCGGTCCGGCGGGAAGTTGCCAGGCTTTCGCTTGACAAATTAATCAACGACGGCAGAATACATCCCGGGCGTATTGAATCGGTTGTAGCGAAAGTTCGCAGCGAGATGGAGCGTACAATCAGGAAGCTTGGTAACGAGCTGGCAATGGAAGCCAGTGTAACGGGTCTGCATCCACAGTTGATCAGGCACCTGGGAAGACTCAGATACAGAACAAGTTATGGTCAGAATATGTACCAGCACTCCCTGGAAGTGTCGCATATGTGCGGTCTCCTTGCCAGTGAACTCCGCCTTGATCCAGCCATGGCCAGAAGAGTGGGCCTTTTGCACGATATAGGCAAGGCAACTGACCATGATATCGAGGGATCACATGCCATGGTTGGCATGGAACTTGCCCGGAAGTTTAACGAACCCAAAATTGTTGCAAATGCCATTGGTGCTCATCATGAGGAAATTGAACCGGGAAGTCTGTATGCCATACTTGTGCAGGCTGCTGATGCTGTTAGCAGTGCCAGACCGGGAGCCAGAAGAGAAACACTGGAGCTTTACATCAAGCGTCTCCGCAGGCTTGAGACCATTGCAGATTCCTTTGACGGAGTAAGAAAATCCTACGCAATTCAGGCTGGTAGAGAACTGAGGATTGCTGTGAGACCTGAAACAGTATCAGATGAAACTGCAATTGATATGGCAAGACAAATTGCCAAAAAGATAGAAGAAGAGATGGAATATCCAGGGCAGATCAAGGTTACAGTTATAAGGGAGTTAAGAGCTTCAGAGACTGCAAGGTAAACAATATGCGAATTCTGTTTCTCGGTGATGTTGTTGGAAGACCCGGCAGACGTACTGTAATTTCCTATCTCTCAAGGGTACGGGACATATACGATTTTATCGTTATTAACGGTGAGAATGCTGCGGGAGGATTTGGTATAACTCCCGGGATTGTCCACTCTCTTCTTGAAGCGGGAGCTGATGTTATCACATCCGGTAATCATATATGGAAGCAGAACTCTATTATTCCCGTTCTTTCTGGTGATGACTCTGTGGTGTTGCGACCTGCAAATTATCCGAATAACAGGCCGGGAACAGGGTGTGTTACCAGGGAAGCAGCAGGCAAAACTATTCAGGTTATAAACCTTCACGGGAGAGTTTTTACTGAATTCGACGGTGACTGTCCTTTTAAGGTTGCAGATAGAATTCTCAACAGCACCAGTGCTGATGTAAGAGTTATTGATTTTCACGCGGAGGCCACCAGCGAGAAACTTGCCCTTGCCCATTATGTGGATGGCCGGGTTAATGTGTTCGTGGGAACACATACTCATGTCCAGACCGCTGATGAACAGGTGTTACCCGGTGGAACTGCTTATCTTACCGACCTTGGAATGTGCGGCTCATCCAAAGGTGTTATCGGTATGGAAGTTAAATCCTCTATCAGCAGATTTCTGAGCGACAGATACAGCAAGTTGATGCTTGCACAAGGCGGAGAGATGATCAACGGTCTTGATGTTATGCTGGATGAAAATTTTGCCGTTTCGAAGTTAAGGCGTGTATATGAGTATGTCCAGGCGACTGAAGAGCTTACTTAGCGAAAGCGCGATCAGGGTGGAAAAAGCCTTGAATCAGCTTCCCGTGTTCCGCGAAGAGAACGAGCAGACTCGGTGCTGTTCATATTCTCTCAATGCCGGCGGGAAACGGTTGCGTCCATTTTTTGTTCTTCAATCCTGTGCTGCACTGGGAGGAAGAATAGAGGATGCTTTGCCGGCTGCATGCTCTGTGGAGATGATCCATACATATTCCCTTATACACGATGATCTGCCGGGAATGGATGATGATGATACCAGAAGGGGAAAACCCAGTCTTCACAGGATATGTGGTACAGAGAAGGCTGTTTTTGCCGGAGACAGACTTCTACTGGAGTCATTCAGAACTCTTCTCAGAGCGAATCTTCCCGAGTCACGGGTAAAAACCATGTTACACAGGTTGGCTTCAGCGGCGGGAGCTTCTTTTCTTGTGGGGGGACAGTTCATGGATATGTACCATCCAATTACTGCGGATCGCAAGTGGACTGAACGAATGATCATCGGAAAGACTTCTGCAATGATCAGGGTCTCCATGGAATTGGGTTCAATGGCTGCCGGAGTATCGGGCCGAGAGCTTGATATTATCTCATCCATTGGTGATGATACGGGCTGGTTGTTTCAGCTCACGGATGATATCCTTGATGTAACCGGTACTCCGGAGGAAATGGGCAAAGCTGTTTCCAAGGATGCCGGGATGGGGAAGTGGAATCCGGTGAACGAACTGGGAGTTGATGGTGCGAAAGAACTTGCCTGCAGAAATGCAGCTTTCATTTCCCACCGTCTTGATTCTCTTGCCGGTGACTGGTCGGTTATCAGAGAACTGGTTGAATACCTTCCGGAAAGAAGGAAGTAGTGTCAAATATTCTCGACAGAATTCAGAATCCGGAACAGATTGCAGAACTCTCCCTTGAAGAGCGGGTCACCCTTGCCGCAGAAGTAAGGGAAAGAATCATTGGTGTTATCTGCAACACCGGAGGCCACCTGGCTTCGAGCCTTGGTGTAGTTGAACTTACAATAGCTCTTCTTACGATTTACGACCCGGGTATTGATAAAATTGTGTGGGATGTGGGGCATCAGACATATCCATGGAAACTTCTTACCGGCCGTCGGGAGCTTTTTCACACCATAAGGCAGACCGGAGGTCTCAGCGGTTTTCCCAGACGAGCCGAAAGCAGGTTCGACGTGTTCGGAACCGGTCATTCAAGCACATCCATAAGCGCTGCTCTTGGTTTTGCAGGTGCCCGGGATCTGTCCGGAAGAAGCGAAAGAGTAGTCGCGGTGATCGGCGATGGATCAATGACAGCCGGCCTGGCTCTTGAGGGGCTGAACAATGCAGGAGCCATGCAGACAGACATCACCATAATTCTTAACGATAACGCAATGTCCATATCGAAGAACGTGGGAGCTCTTTCGAAGCATCTCAACAAACTTCTTACCGACCCCACTTACAACAGGTTCAAGGACGGAGTCTGGAAAGCCCTTGGCAAGGTTCCCTCTCTGGGTGACAGGATGAGAATAGCTGCTCATGAGGTTTCTTCTGCCATCAAGAAAACCATAGTGACCCCTGCCAGCATTTTTGAAGAGTTTGGCGTCAACTATTTCGGACCTATTCCAGGTCATGATCTCGCAGCTCTTACGGGGGTTCTGAGCAGAGTTAAGAAAATTTCAGGTCCCGTTCTGGTTCATGTAATTACAAAGAAGGGTAAGGGATACAGTCCTGCTGAATCCCAACCTGTCTCACATCACGGCATCAGTGGTGCTGTTGTTAAAACACCGGGTGCAAATTTCACAAGTTCATTTTCCGAGGCTCTTCTTGATGCTGCAGAAAAAGATTCCACTGTTGTTGCAATCACAGCAGCCATGCCTGATGGTACAGGCCTTACCGGATTCGCAGAAAAGTATCCTGAGCGGTTTTTTGATGTTGGTATTGCAGAGCAACATGCAGTTACTTTCGCCTGCGGTCTTGCTTTCGGCGGTATGAAACCGGTTGTTGCCGTATACAGCAGCTTCATGCAGCGTGCATACGACCAGGTGATACATGACGCCGCGCTGCAGAATGCTCCGGTTCTTTTCGCAATAGACAGGGCGGGGGTAGTCGGGGCTGATGGCCCCACACATCACGGTATTTACGATATTTCCATGTTCCTCTCAGTCCCGGGGCTCTCTCTTGCCGCTCCGAGAGATTGCAGTGTGCTGAAAAAACTGATTTCCAGAGAGCTGTCTGATCTTTCCGGACCAACCGGCATACGGTATCCCAGGGGGCTGGAACCCGAATTGCGGTTCTCTTCACCAGAGAGCCTGCCCAGGGGAACAGGGCAGGTAATATGTGAGGGTGGTCAGATACTTTTGATAGCAGTGGGATCCATGGTCGCAACAGCGATGCATGCTGCGGAGATGCTGAAAGATAAAGGTATTGATGTAATGGTGTTTGATCCTGTATGGTTGAAGCCTGCACCGGTTGACACCATCCGTGATATTGCTTTGAACCGGTCTGTGGTGACTCTGGAAGAAGGTTCTCTGCGGGGAGGGTTCGGGCATTACATTGCCTCAGTGCTTCCAGAGTGGAATGTTCTCAATCTTGGTATCCCCGATGAGTTTGTGGCTCACGGCAGTACAAGGGAGATAATAGCTGATCTGAAACTGGATCCGGACGGAGTGTCTGAATCCATAGAAAAGTATGTAAGGATTATTTGTGAAAGCTCTTAGAAGAGTATTCATTCCGAAACCTGCAACGGAAAAATACGCTGGCATTTTTAAAAGAGCCGGGATGGATGTATTAACACAATCCGATGATGCGGATGCAGTTATTGCCATTGGCGGCGACGGGACCATTTTGAAAGTAATGGATTCACTTCTAGGTAGCGGTCTGCCCATTCTCGGAGTAAATGCCGGTCACATAGGCTTTCTTGCAGACTGTGAGCTTGCCGGCGTGCGAGACTCTATTGCCTGTCTTCTCTCCGGTGACTATGAAATAGACAATCTCCCGGTGCTGAAGACCACAGGTCCCGGTGGTGTCTGCGTCAGGGCACTTAATGAAATCTGTATTAGTCGTTCCGCTGAAGGAGGAATACTTCACATCAGGGTTCTTGTTGATGGTCGGGAGGTGGCAGTTGTAGCTTCCGATGGCATTATGGTTTCAACTCCCTCGGGTTCTACGGCATACAATCTTTCGTGCGGCGGGCCAATTCTGCATCCTAATCTTCCAGTTGTTATCATCACAGCCATCTGCCCGCACCTTCTTGCTATCAGACCAATCGTGGTTCCGCTCTCAGCAAAAATTGAATTTACTGTTCTTCGATCCAGAGGGAGGAATCCGCTTATTCTCGCAGATGGAATGGCAAAATGCGGTTCAATGACAGAAGGAGATACCATCTCAGTACAACCTTCATCTCTCGCATGCCCTGTGATTAGAACGGGAAGACGATCTGATTACTATGCCATGCTTGGAGAGAAGCTTGGCTGGGGATTCAGGGGGTAGAGTGATGCTGATGCGATCAATCACCTTGAAGAATCTGGCCACAATCAGCGATACTTCCATGCATTTCGAAAAAGGGTTGAATGTTATCACAGGTGAGACGGGCAGTGGCAAGTCTATACTGGTTGATGGTCTTATGCTGGCTATCGGTGCCAGGGCAGATAAAACTCTTGTCCGTACCGGAACAAAGACTGCTTCTGTAGAGGCTGTTTTTCAACTGCCCGGCGGCGATGAAACACTTATTCGCAGGGAAATCAGCGCCCGGGGGAGAAGCCGCATCTTTATGAATGACGCTCTGTCCACTCTTGAAGAGGTTAGAGAGACTGTGCAGAATTTTGTTGCTCTTCACAGTCAGCGATCAACACCTGTTCTTCTGAAAGCTGCACGGCAGATGGATATTCTCGACACATTCGCCGGTGCCCTGACGCTGAGAAAAAAGTATCAGCAGTTGTTTATGGAGTGGAGGGCTGCTACCGCAAGAAGTACCGAACTGAGGACATTCCTTGGTGAATCCGATGCCAGCCGTGAACTGCTTCTGCACGAAATATCCCTTTTTGATCAGGTTGCCCCTTCTGTGGAAGACTATGATTCACTTGTTGACCAGAGGTTGCATATAAAGAAGATCATGGAACAGTCGATGCTTTTGCAGGAAACTGTTGGTGCCCTGCAGGGTGATGAGGGGGTTTCTGCGGTTCTTTCCGGTGTGCTTCGAAGGATACAGAGGGAAGCTCCTGAAAGGGAGGAACTGGCAGAGTTGCTTTCCCAGGCTTCCATTTCAGTTGAGGAGGCCCGTAGTCTTGTCCTTTCAGAGATGACAGATCTGGAAGAAGCTCCAGTAAGAATTTCCGGGATAGACAGCAGGCTTGACGAGTACTCGGTGCTGATATCAAGGTGCGGAGGAACTGTCCGGTCCATGATTGACCACAGAGAATCGCTTTACCTCCGGCTCCAGGAGTACACTGTGGCTCAGGAAGAATTGAAAACCATCGAGAAAGGTTTGCCTGAGCTTACGGAAAAAGTCACAGAGATTGCAGGCCAGATCACAGCGAAGAGGAAAATTGCCGGAAAGAAACTGTCAGAACTGTCTGTCGCAGAGCTGAAACACCTTAATATGCCATTCGCACAGTTTTCCATTAAGTTTTCTTCTCCGGTTTCTCCAACACTTGTGGAGGGCAGGCAATTGGATTCAAAGGGAGCAGAATCTGTTCTTTTCATGTTTTCCGCCAACAAAGGCATTCCCAAGGATTCCCTTGAAGCTGTGGCCAGCGGCGGGGAACTCTCCAGGGTTGCTCTTGCTCTTGCCCTTGTTGTCGCAGATTCATCTTCCGCATCCACTCTTGTATTTGACGAGATTGACGCAGGTACCGGTGGTGAAACAGCAAATAACCTGGCGGAGTCTCTGCTGAGAGCAGCTTCGTCAAGACAGATCATCGTTATCTCACATCTTGCTCAGATTGCATCAAGAGCGCACAGACATCTGGCAGTAACAAAGACCTACAGCGATGGTATGCCTGTAACCACAGTGGCAACCCTCGACTCCCTGCCTGAACAGCTCAAGGAACTTACACGGCTTCTAGGCGGCGGAACCGGTGCTGAGGATCATGCTTTGACTCTCCTGGGAGGAAAGCTGTGATTACCGGCCGATTCTTAACCGCTGCTAATATTGTGAGCATAATCAGGGTTCCTCTGGCCTTTGCTGCATGTTTTTTCCTCTGGCATGGCCATTCCGGTTATACTCTTCTCTTTATTATTCTGGCTATTCTTTCAGATGCCCTGGATGGGAAACTTGCCAGAATGACAGGAACAGTCAGTGACTGGGGGAAGATTCTGGACCCACTGGCAGACAAAATTGCATTTGCAATTCTTGCGGTAACACTGCTTCTTATGCAACTGCTGCCTCTCTGGATGTTTATTGTTCTGGCGGGCAGAGATCTGCTGATAGTTGCAGGTGGTCTCTTGTTTTACAGAAAAGCGAGACCTCCTTCCTCTAACACCTGGGGTAAGCTGGCCACAATGTTTCTTTCTTTTTACATGCTGAGACAGGCTGTATTTCCACAATTCCAGCTTCCTCAAGCTGACTGGCTTCTCCATACAGACGGCCTTGGTTTGCTTTCCATGCTGCTGGTGGTGCTGAGTTTTGCCACTTATGTGCACCTCGCGTTCAGGCAAAGAGGGGAATCAGATGCGGCTTAAAAGACTTGAGATTGTCGGGTTCAAATCTTTTGCGGATCCATTCAGAATTGATTTCAAGCAGGGGATTTCTGCTATTGTCGGTCCAAACGGATGCGGTAAAAGCAATGTGGCTGATGCTGTAAGGTGGGTACTTGGCAATCAGAGCCCCAAGCAGCTCAGAGCGGAAAGAATGGAGTCCGTGATATTTTCCGGTTCCACAAAACGCAAACAGCTGGGAATGGCGGAAGTAATACTGACATTCGACAACACAGACAGGTTGCTGGGGCTGGAATATGACGAAGTGTCAGTCTCCCGAAGACTTTTCCGTACCGGTGACAGCGAATACAGCATAAACGGCAGTCGCTGCCGGCTCATGGACATTACAGATCTTGTGGTGGACAAAGGTCTGGGATCCACCGGTTACTGGATACTTGAATCAAAGATGGTTGGAACCATTCTCTCAAACAAACCGGAGGATCGCAGATTCCTCTTTGACGAGGCCGCCGGTATAGTCAAGTACAAAATACAGCGCCACAGAGCCGAGTTGAAACTGAATTCAGCTGCCAGTGATCTTGAAAGATTGTCCGATATCATCATGGAGGTAGAGTCCACCTGCAACGGGTTGAAACGACAGGTATCCGCGTTTAAAAGGCATAACAAGGTTTCAGATACCATAAAGGCTGTCAGAGAAGCTATGAGTTACCTGGAGTCTTCGGAGATCAGAGGAAAACTGAAGGAAAAGGGAAAGCTGCTTGATGAGACCAGCTCTGTTGTAGGCAGGGAGACCGCTGCCCTTGCATCCGGAAGTGCGATTCTTGCAGAAGCCAGAATGGAATTCAGCCGAGTGCAGAGCAGACTGGATGAAGCCCACAGAAAGTGTGCCGAACAGGATTCCAAATTGGCATCCAACGACAGAGAAGCAGCAGTTACTGAAGAGAGAATCACATCAGCGGAAACCAGAATTGCCGAGAACAATGCCAGAATGGCCAGAGAACGGGAACGCATTCACCGGTATGCTGCTGATCTGGAGAAACTTGAAGATGAGAAATCACAGCTTCACGTTTCCTCAAAAAGTCTTGAAGCGGATCATGCGTCATCCTTGCGGAAGCTGGAGGAACTCAGCCTTCACTTGAAGAAAGCGAGTGCTGATCAAACAGCAGCAAAATCCGCAAGGTATGAGGTGGAAACTGAGCTGGAGAAGCTTCGTCAGTCTTACCGCGAGCAGATTCGCATGGAAGAAGCTCGTATGCAGAAACTTTCATCGGTAAAAGAATCCATTGAAATGTTTACTGAAAGAAAAGCCATTATCAGCAGCAGTGTTTCCCGTTTCAGTGAAGATCACACAGTTCTGAAAGAGAAAACTGAATCTGTAGAAGAATCTCTTCAGAAGAAGATCAGTGCTCAAACAGAATTGCTGGCAGAAACCACGGAACTGACCAGCAGAATCTCTGAATCAGGACAGACGGTGGCTGTGCTGCGGGAGCAGGTCAGTCGGGTGAAGAGACTTCTTCAGGAATCCTCTGCAACCGACTCTATTTCTTCCATTATCAGGCCGTTTCCGGGAATGGGAAAGGCTATTGGAGCCTATCTGGACGGCTTCAATTCAGCGAGCTTACTGAACGGTATTGCAGACAGCACCCCTGGTGACGGCAGACGATATGCTGTCCCGACAACGAACTGCTCTACAGAACTGCCATCAGGAGCAGTTTCGCTGGCGGACTGTGTGGAAAAGGGAGAAATGTACCAGATCACCGGCCCCCTTCTGAGCCATGGTGTACTTGCCCCCGATTCATCGACAGCAAAATCATGGATCAGTAACGGATTCGCAAAGCCTGTGGTTACTGTTGACGGCGATATCTTCAGACCGGACGGTCTTGTAAGACTGGGAGTGGCGGAATCCAGTGCAGGTTCTCTGGAACTCACTGATATTCTTGAGGATCTTGAAAAACAGTTGCATCAATCAGTCAGTTCAAGAGAGGAACTGACTGCTTATCTGAGCCGGAAAAGTAAAGAACTTTCTTCTATGAGAGATGCAATTAAGGAAGTAAGAGATGAACTTCGACTCAATGAGAAGAAGCTTGCGGGAACTCAGACATCTCTGGAGAATTCGAAAAAAGAACTCAATACTATTGTGAATCAGCTTTCCCTGCAGAATGAGGAACTATCCCTGCTTGATGAGGCCAATTCCGCAGATACCGGTATTGCAGTTGATGACGGAATTGCTGCCCTTGAGGAAAAAAGGACGAATGCTGTCACATTTGAAGAGGGGAAACTGGCTCTGGTTTCACAAGTGGAGAGTCAGCTGGGAGAAGCTGGAAGAGAACAGGACAACTGCAGTTTCAATCTCAGAGAGAACCGAAGCAGGCTGAAAGAGATCACGGGCAGGATTAGTATGCTGGGCACTGAAGCAGACGGTCTGCATGATCTTCTTGAGGAACTTCAGCGGGAGAATGATAATTCCGCAGGCGGGATAACCTCCCTGAGAAGCAGAACTGACATCCTGAAAAAGGAAAGTGCAGTATTGAAGACCAGACGGGGCCAGGAAGAAAATTCAAGAAATGACTATTCCCGCGAGAGAAATACGCTTATGGAAAGCACGGCAGTTCTTGAAAAAGAAGTGCAGCAGATCAGGGAGAAGCTGGGAAGAGCAAAGAGCTTCATGATTGAACTTGAAGCGCAGACGACCTCCCTTCGGGATAAACTGAAGAATCTGGAGGGAGAGTGCGCAGTTGAAGAGAATCCTTTCCTTGGAAGAGCGTCCGAGGAGCTTGCACATGAATTAGCTTCAAGAAACGCTGTTCTTGAAAGAATAGGCCCTGTGAATATGCTGGCCGTTTCTGAATATGATGAGGCCTGGGAGAGGCTCGAATACCTTGTAGAGCAGAGAGACGATCTGGAGAAGGCCAGGGCTTCACTCTCCAGAGCTATTGCAGAAATAAATGCCGAGGCTGCAGCCAGGTTCAAAGAAACTTTCGAGAAGGTAAGGGAAAATTTTCAAAGTATGTTCGTCAAACTTTTTGGCGGTGGTGAAGGGGATATTGTCGCAATTGAGGGGGATGATCCGCTGGAGGGTGGCATTGAGATTCTTGCCAGACCAAAAGGAAAGAAACTGAAGAATGTTATTGCGCTGTCCGAGGGTGAAAAGGCGTTAACTGCCGTTGCGCTTCTGTTCAGTCTCTACCTTGTGAAACCCTCTCCTTTCTGTGTTCTTGACGAGCTTGACGGGCCCTTTGATGATTCCAATACAGACAAGTTCGTTGCAATTCTCAGAGACTTCAGCAAGAACACACAATTTATTGTAATAACGCACAACAAGCGAACGATGGAAGGGTGTGATGTTCTGTACGGAATTACCATGGCAGAAGATGGCGTCAGTTCCATTACATCGGTTAGCCTGGAAGAGATGGTGCAGAGGAAGTGAATCTCGGAGAAAAACTGAAGAAAAGCAGAAATGCCCTGTCCAGAAAGCTGGCAGTGGTTTTCGGGCAGGGAGTAGACGAGAATACCCTTGAGTTCGCAGAAGAGATTCTTCTTGCAAGTGATCTTGGCTGGGAACTCACAGAACTGGTACTGGAACAGTTCAGGAAGGAATACAAGCTTAACAGTGACAGCAACTGGAAAACCATACTTGTAACCATACTTGAAGAACTTCTTCCGGAACACGAACCATGGGTACCTGCAGCAAAGCCCGCTGTAACAATGGTGGTAGGAGTAAATGGTGCCGGTAAAACTACAACAATCGCTCGTCTTTCTCAAAGCATTGCTGCCGGCGGCGAGTCTGTTCTCATGGGATGTGCAGATACGTACCGGGCGGCAGCATCAGAGCAACTGGCACTCTGGGGGCAGCGGCTGAACATCCCGGTGCATACCAGTGTTGAGGGCACCGATCCCGGAGCGGTTACTTTTGATGTTATCAGAAGAGCGCAGACAAAGAAGTTCGATCATGTGATTATAGATACGGCAGGAAGGCTTCCCACACAGAAGGGGCTTATGGACGAACTCTCCAAGGTTTACCGTGTGGCAGGGAAAGCCATGGAAGGTGCTCCTCACAGGGTTCTTCTTGTTCTTGACGGAACTGTGGGGCAGAATGCCCTTCCCCAGGCACAGCAGTTTATGAAATTTATTCCCGTTACAGATCTTGTGGTGACCAAATTGGATGGAACTGCAAAAGGCGGTTCTGTGTTCGCCATGGCAAGGGAACTGAACCTGCCTATTCGTTACATTGGCGTTGGAGAAGGTGCCGATGATATGGTAACATTTGACGGGAGGGCATTTGTTGAAGCAATCGTTGGAGGGAATGGCTGACAACCTCCCGGGAGATCTCAAAATATCCTCTCTTGTAAAGTCATACGGAAAGAAAGTTGCAGTGGATCGTCTGTCCTTCTCTGTAAACAGAGGAGATATATTCGCACTTCTTGGCCCCAATGGAGCAGGCAAAACAACAACATTAAAAATGATCAGCGGTCTCATCATTCCAGATTCAGGGGCAATTACACTTGATAATGAGCCTGCAGGCACTGTCAGGCAGAGAATTGCTTATGTTCCGGATGAGCCTACTATTTTTCCCAATCTTTCAGGAAGAGAATACCTTCGTTACACAGGAAGGCTCAGAGGATTGGACCCTGAAGTAATCCATCAGCGCACTATGCTCTGTTCCAGAGTTTTTGAAATGGACGGCTGGCTGGATAACAGATCCGGCTCTTATTCTCACGGTATGATCCAGAGAGTTGTACTGTCCGGTGCTTTTATAGCAAAACCTGATCTGTATGTGATAGACGAACCTCTGGTGGGTCTTGATCCTCCGGCGGCAGAAACATTCTGGCGAATGGTGGAGGCTGCAGCAGCCGAAGGGGCGGTGGTAATTATCTCAACACACACTCTTTCAACAGCATCCCTTCACTGCAGGTTATTCGGAATAATACACTGCGGCAGACTTCTTCGCACACTTTCCCGTGGAGAGCTGTCTGGAGGTGGTCTGCAGGAACTTTTTTTCAAAGTTACCGGCACCTCACCAGCAGAGGTACACGACTTCTTTCAACGCTCCTGACCTCTTCCCTTTTCATCCGGGTAAATACTGTTTATAAATCAGAGAGGAAGGTAACGTAGGAGGGAGGATGGTTTGGCTGGTATTCACAGCGGTATGTATTTATCTTCTGACAGTTTGACCGGACTTGGCGACAAAGATGCATTCTCGAGGAAACTGACCTTTTGCATCACCGATAAATCAATGGAAAGTACAATCTTCTCCTTAATCATGATTGATATCGATCACTTCAAGAGCGTTAATGATGGTTTTGGTCACAGGCGCGGAGATCAAATTCTATCAGAGTTTGGTAGAAGAGTTCTGGAAATATCCAGAGAAAAAGATATGATGTTCAGGTATGGTGGCGACGAGTTCACCGGGATACTTCTTGGAGCTGACAGGGACGAAGCCCTGCGGTTCTCCACTCGTCTGCTGGAGAAAGTCGGTGGATCAGAATTTGAAGGGAACCCCCCTCTGTCCATTACCTTGAGTATCGGCGTTGCTCAATTCCCAGTTGACGGACTTTCCGCAAGGGATCTTTTCGATACTGCGGACAGAAGGCTGTATGTGGCAAAAAGAACCGGTCGTAACAGAATTGTTACCATTGATGATCCTGATCAACTGGAGAATATCACTGACATAGAAGGTCGATTGCTGGGAAGAGAAAAGGAACTTGCTGCCTTTCTGCTGTTTTCAGAGGAAGCCGGCGATAAAGGAAGAGGTTTTTTTCTTGTTCTTGGCCCGGATGGATCCGGTAAAAGCTGTTTTCTGGATGCCACAGCTTCACTCCTTTCACTGAGCGATTACAAGCTTCTGAAAGTTTCAGGAACAAGAGCCTGCCTGCAGACACCACACCTGGCTCTTGCCTCTGCACTTGGCTGCGAGACCGAGCGGGATGCCGTTATAGATGCTCTATACTCTTATACAGGGGTTTCCATGTGCCTTGGTGTATTTCTCAAAGACATGCATTTGATCGACAGGGCCTCCATCGAAGATCTCCTGAAATTTTATGCTATTTACCCCGGCTGGATGGTGGTAGCAGCCTCTACTGAAAGAAGCATGCTCAGTCAGAGCAGCGAGTTCGGAGGAGTTTCCGCCTCTGTTCGACTTGGCTCCATTTCTCAGGAAGACTGTCGAGCGTGGTTCAGAGCGATTTTAATGTGGGATCCACCGGAAAATTTTCTCGAGTGGTTTCACAATGAAACCGGTGGTCTTCCCGGATTGTTTGCCCAGGGTATCAGACACCTTGAGAGAAGAGGATACCTTTTAAGTAAAGGCGGCAGTTACGAATTAGAAGGTGATTGCATGAACTTCCCACTTGGTAACAGACTGGCTTTCGGGACAACTGCTGGAATTAACAACCTCCCGGTTAATCTCACTCCTTTCCTTGGCAGAGAGGAGGAACTGGGTCGAATCAGAGAATTGCTGGACGATGGAACAAGGCTCATTACGCTCAAAGGCATGAGCGGGATGGGTTGCAGACGACTTGCTATCAGAGCAGCAGGACAGAACGAATCCATGTTTTCCACCGGGATATGCCATGTGGATTGTGAATCCGGTAGTGAATCTGTACCGGTCAGGCTTGCCGGAGAGCTTTCCCTGCCCTCGGGAAGGGATGCTGAAGCCAGCATTGAGAGTTTTCTTGCAGATGCAGAGATGCTTCTTGTTCTTGTAAATGTAAGCTCCGGGGATGAAATGGTATCATTCATTTCCCGTCTTATTCAAAATTGCAGTGAGTTGACTATTCTGGTCACATCAAGAGTTTCAATGGATGTTCACGGTGAAGTGGTCGTGCCTGTAAGCGGTGTTTCCACAGTAAGGCCTTCTGATGATATGCCTTCTGATGCAGCAGGAGTATTCCTCCAGGCAGCCGAACGACTTGCAGGAGTTCGTTTCTCCGGTGATCTGAATTTGAATGTAGTGGAAGAAATTTGTTCTCTTGTTAATGGTGCCCCACTTGCAATTGAGCTTGCTGCCTCCTGGGTCAGAGTCATGTCAGTTTCATCGATCTGTAAAAGAATTCGTGCAAATCCATCATTTCTGGGTGGTACCGACAAGGAAAAAACAACGGACGGACTCTCTGATCTGTTCCAGAATTCGTGGGAGCAGCTTTCCCCGATGGAGAGAAATGCTGCATTCAGATTGACTGTATTTGCCGGGCACTTCACTGTTGAGGAAGCTGAAGAGATATCCGATGTTCCTCTGGAGATGATTATGTCTCTTGCGGACAGGTCGTTCCTTCTCCGTGATGATCAGGGGTTACACATCCCTGCTTTGACCAGCGACTTTATTTTGCAGGGAGGAAATCCTCATTCCAAAGGTTATGAGGTTGCCAGAGAGATGCACTGCAGGTTTTTTGCTTTCAGGGCAGAGGCTTTTGGAGAGATGGCTCGCACAGGCAGGGAAGCCGGACGAGGGTTGAACGGTATCAAGGATTCATTCAGTGACATTTCCATTGCCTGGAAATTTGCAATTGAGAAGGGCAGATATCGATTTCTCCGGCAGATGCTTAGCCCTCTGTCTATCTACTGTCTGGACAGGGGAAGATTCAGAACCGGTTTTAATATGCTGAAGGAAGCTGTCTCCAATCCTGCTTTTGAACTCCCCGATGGACTCCGAGCGGTTATTCTTTCCTTTCAGAGTCTTTTTGCTTCCCGGTTGGGTCGTGCTGAGATGTTACTGCAATTGATACAGGAGGCACTTGACCTGACCTCGCGCATAACTGACTGTGACCGGGCCACAGTTCTTTTCACAATGGGAAGAATGATGGTCGATCAGGGGAAATTATCCTCAGCAGAGGATTTTCTGAAGAGAGCTCTGGACATATTTTCAAATGAGAACAGGCACATAGAAGCTCTTGAGGTTGAGCTTCAGATATTGAAGTGCAACCTGAACAGCGGTAATTACAATCTTGTGCGCTCAACATTACCTTCAATATCTGAAAGGTGCAGGCAGTTTTCCTTCCGGACTGGAGAATGGAAAACCAGGTTGTATATGGGTAATCTTGCGGCTGCTGACGGAGACTACAAGCGAGCCAGAGAGGCTTTCCTCAGCTACTTGTCAGCGGTAAAAACTGCCGGATATACAGGCCTTTGCGCTTTGGCTCTTAATGAAGTAGCCGGCGTTGAGGCCAACCTGGGCAGTTTCGGTGAGGCTGAACAGCATTACCTGGCGGCAGCAGACTACTATAAAAGGATCGGCAGCGCTCAGGGGCAGGCAGGTATCAAGCTCAATCTGGCAATTGTGAACCAGATGAGGGGCAAAAGCAGCGAAGTCAGGAAAAACTATACCGAAGCCCTTGAATTGGGCGAGAAGGCTCGTGATGAGAATATTATTGCCAACTCCCTGTGTGGACTTGCCTTTCACTGCATTGACTTGGAGGAAACCGAAAAAGCGGATTCATTTCTCAAGAGGGCTGCGGGTATTGCCAACCGCTCAGGCAACAAACCCATTCTCATAAGAACGCTGTACGGCCTTGCTGTTCTTGACAGAATGAACAGCAACCTGGTCCGTTCCGCGGTTACTGCCCTCGCTCTTCTGCATAACCAGTCTGCTGACTCGGAGGCAGAGGGTTTCTGCGTGGATCTCATTGGCTTCCTGAGAAAAGACCTCGGTGAAGAGAAAATGGAAGAACTGCAGCAGCACAGCGAAAGCACTACTTTGCAGGAGCTGCTGGGTCTGCATTCTATCACAGATGAACTTGATGAAGATGGAACCTACCGGACACCCTGATCTTCAACATGGAGCTTGACATATCTTTCATGTTCAGTTCGCAGAGCATTTTACAAAGACATATGAAATTGGGATAATCGTTTAAGAATGAATTAATACCAAGACAACAAACCCGACAAAATACTGATGGATGCACCAGTCTCAATTGACAACGATTGTGAGCTGTGAAAAAACATCTGTGAGGACTTTGTATTCAGCCAAAGAATCAAGATAAAATTTAAGCAATTTTCTGGCATTCTCTTGTGATTGATGTAATGGGGTACTATTATTGCCATAACAGGTCTGAAATTAAAATATCAGGTAATGAAATACAGCAACATGGGTTGTAGCGAAATTGCATCAGGGTTGCGGGTTGTCTTCTCGCAATCAACTAAGCCGAAGGCGTGAGTGCAAGAAACTGCGAAGACTAACTAAACACGAGAGCTGCAGGTTCTCGCGTGCCGGGAGAAGTAAAATGAAATGTCCAAATTGCGGCGCAACGCTAGATTGTGTAGATGATAGCATTATTAAATGTCCGTACTGTAGCACTAAACATGCTAATACGGAATTTCGCAAAAATAATTCTGGCGATCTGGGTGACCTTATTGAGAATGTGTTTCAAGATACAAATGGCAATGGAGTACCCGATGTTTTTGAGGGTGATGGTGTTGCAAAAATTGGTACAACTTATGTCACTGTCAACGGGAAACCACTTAACGACATGGAAGAGCTACCAGATAACATCAAAGAAATTGTTGGTGGATTGGGTAATGACAACTTCGCAAATATATCTGAAATTCAGATATCCCAGTCGCAGCCTCAGCAAGCATCAACACCTGACAAACTGGAGGACGATTTTCAATATCGGGAACTCAAAGAGCTGTTGTCACAAGCAAAACCGGAAAAAGCATATCCATTAGGACTAGTAATACTGCTTGTAACTGGTATAATATATCTTATAATAGCAATCATGATCATTCGGGCCGTCCCCAGCAATACCTTCGCTCCGTTTGCTATTGGGCTTGCCGGGTTCTCTCTGGCTTCAGTGCTCTATTTTTTCTCTAATAAGGCTAAAAATCAAAAGCGCGCTAAGCAAATGCGCATTGTCAATGAAGGTAAGCGAACAGAGGCAAAAATTGTAGATACGCGTTCAACAATGTCCACCGGTACATCTGGAACTATCTATGTTCATAAGACAGAATTTGAAATATACCCGGAGTCAGGAAATCCATACTCAATCACCAAACGGATGACACTCGATCCTGTTGGTAACAGCTCAATTGAGATTGGTAAATTGATTGAAGTTTTTATAGACCCAACAGATAAAAAATATATTGTTTGGGCTCAAGAGCTCAAATGTCATCCAGAATTTATCAGGCTTCTATTTAAAAATCGGTATCTATAAGCATTGATATGTCAAAGTTGCATTAATTTGCAAGTCTGATAAAGGAAAAAGTTCAGGAGTATGAAGCACTTGCAACATTGATTCCTAAATTCCTTTCGGATAACAATGAAAATATATCCACTGCTGATTGCTGTGTTCACAACTGCTATTCCGTAAATCTGTGATATCCATGTTTCTGGGGAAAGATTTTTCTACGTTTTACGCATACTACGCCAATTTGCATATAATTTTAATAAAATTGATCCTGACAATAGTGAAATAATAAGGATTGCAACAGGATCAAATATAACCGTTTTGAATCTTTGATTTGGAAGGAAAAAGAACATTTGACCACTTAGAATGGTGGTAGAAAGCCAGAAGAATGTACACCAAATTTGATACTTATTTTTTTTCCATAAGATGATTGAGCATACGAGTGCTAATAGAGTGAATCCCAAGGTGATTACATCGCGAATACCCCGAAGAGAAAAGCCAAAACCATGGAGTATTTTTGCAACTCCATAGATTCCGAGTTTGAGTGTATTCTCTTTCCAGAGTGAGACGGCACTACTGGTATAAAGCTCATTTCTATCTGGAACATCAATCCCATCTGCTTCACTGCGAACATGCTGCATAAGAGAAGGATCTCGCAAATTCAATAATTCTGAGAATTTTGTCGGTAGAGAGCCTTCTCCTGAAACATCAGGATCACCGGTGTGAAAATACTCGCCGTCAGAAACACCAGTTCCAATGAGTAAATTCATTCCAGAGGTGGTTGATAGGGGAATAAATGTATCCTAAATTCCCGTCAGATTATACCT
>JAGLOJ010000050.1 GCA_023139045.1 Candidatus Sabulitectum sp. | reverse complement strand
CCTCTTCCGCTACTGCAATCTTGATGCTGTCCTTATGGACATCCAGACCGACATATCTTATTAACACAATGGACCACCCTTCCGGTTGAAGAATTCTGATAAGGGTAAGGTACCCTAACCAGGGGGGTCGGTTCAACCATTATGTCTTTTTTCACACCTGCACTTGAGTGAAGGATATTCAAAGAAGTTCCCATCTGTTTAAACCCGTATTCATTCTACGTACGCAGAAACTTCACATGCAATTGATCGGCTACTTTTGAAATCATTATGTTCACAACTTAAAGTAGCGTAATTGTTGGCCTTGTTTTTTGTAGCAACTAGATTATAGTTGCATAGAAAGGTAGGATGTCCTTGGTGTGAGTGTAAAAGATACTCTTCTTAAGAAATTATGCTCGACTATCACTCCTAAAGACTTCACTTGGAGGGAGTTGAAAAAGTTAATGGGTTTGCTTGGTTATAACCTGGTTAACAAGAAAGGATCGCGGCGGAAATTTTACAATTCCTCAACAAAAGCAATGCTTTTAGCTCATGAACCTCATCCAGAAAAAGAAATCCCAAAATATTTTGTTGACTTGGTGAAAAAACATCTTAAGGAGAATGGACTACTTAATGAGTAAAAGAGAGGTATTCAAATACAAGGGCTACACAGGCTCTTTGGAATTCTCTGTAGAAGATAAGTGTCTTTTCGGTAAAATAAAAATGATCAATGATCTTATCACATATGAAGCTCAGACAATTAGTGATTTGGAATTTGAATTTCAAACCTCAGTTGATGATTATTTGATCACATGCAAGGAAGTGGGAAAGGATCCCGACAGACCATGTTCTGGTAGTTTCAATATTCGGATTGGAGCAGAATTACACCGTACAGCTTGTGTTGTTTCAATTGAACGTGGAATTTCCCTTAATGAATTGGTTAAGACTGCAATTACTGTATTTGTCAATCCACGCTCAGAGAAGCTCCTCCATGAGCATAAGCATATCCATTATTTTAAAAGAGAAGTTTCAAGGGGTGAAGTACCATATACAATTCCTACTACCAATGATCTTCTTCGGTGTATTGAAGAAGGAGGCAATAAATGGCCATTCCTCAGATAACAAAAAATATCGAACTCGCTGCTTCTATCATCAGAAATAGCGAATATGTTCAGTTCAAGGATCCTGACCCTGCATCTACAGGTATCATAAATTATCACATAGAAGTAAAGTATAGTATAAGGAATAGCCATAATGGGCAAGATTCAGAGCTCCTTCAGAATGTTGAAGTTCTTGTCGAAGCGTGTGAAAATAATGAAAAAAAGGAGTCTTCCGAAGAATCAGAATTCAAAGTCATGAAATGCAAAGTAGAGTATATTAACATATATGTAGTTAGTGAATGCGATAGTGATGCCGATATCAGCCAGACAACTGACTCTTATCAGGAATTCTTGAAAGCTACTTCCGACATATTATCTCATAAATATATACTCAATATCTTACGCGATACAATATTTGCTCATGTAGCAATACCTTTCACTTTTAAGTATGATGAAGTTTAACATAATTTGGTGTGCTAAAATAGTCATAGTTTCGAGAGGGTAGATTAAGCATAAGTTAATTGAATCCTTACCTCTTTAGGATGATATGAATGTAAATGGAAAACTTCACGAGCCCATTGCATAACTCAGACCTTTTGGTCTGTTCAGTATATCTTGGCACCCCGAACGGGATTCGAACTCTGAGGAAATGAACTTATAAAGCAGTTGCTTTTGCGTGAAAAAACTCGGTGGTAGTGACCCCTGGATAGACACTACCGCCGAGTATGCGGAGCAGATTACACAGCTTCAAACACTTCTGCCGGGGATGTAAGGAGAAACTCCTTCTTCTCAATCCAGTTCTTGAGTTCTCCTGCTATCTCTTCACCCTTTTTTCGGCTTGAAAGGCTGAATGTTTTTGCCTTTATTCCGTGAATAATGATCTCTCCCGAATAAAGATCCCGGTAAGAAACATGTCCCAGAATTTTGCCGTTGAGTTCAGGGTCATCTTTCGAGTAATCTACAACTGGGGCGAGAATATCGTTGTCGGAAACTCCGGTGAACCGTGCCATTTCCTCATCAAGGATTGGTATGGGAATACCTACTCCTACAGACAATGATACTCCGTAACCTTTTATCCATAACCCTCGGAGGAACCTGGGACTCATCCATTTGAGGTCTCCCCTGACTGAAATTGTTCCAGCTCCTTCCATTGGAACGCCGTTGGTGCCTCTTCTTGGATTATTGCAGTGCTGGGTTCCTGGACCGGTTATCCAGCCGGTACCTCCTCCAAGGAAAATCTTTGTGCCCGTGCCGATGGTACGGAAATAGGGGTCGTTGATAAGAGGGCTGAACTCTCCGGATCCGCTGAAACCTGCATTGCCAAGGTTGGGTTTCAAGACTCCCAGATAGGTTCTGATCTCACTCTCTGATCTGTTCACTGCGACATTGTAGTTCTGATAGGAGTTCCTGAAGTTAGTCAGCTCTGCGCTGGCAACAGTGGACAGGTTGATTGAGGTGCGGAGTTCCCGCCTGGGGTAGCAGTCTGTGCCGTGGCCTTCTGCATCAAGGCAGACTGTTCGACCGCTGACCAGGTCCTCTATCACATGGGCTCCACCGTATAATGGATTTTCACTCCGAGCTGTGGCTCCAAGAAACAGATCAACCGCGGCAATTCCGCAGTAAGCCGGAACTCCGTTCAGGGTTGCTTCTTTGAAGTTTATCCTTGGTGACGAATGTCCTGTGTTTATGAGCAGGCCACTTGAACACATCGGGCCGAAGGTTCCTGTTGTTACAACATCCACCCGCTTTGCTGCTTCCTTTGTTCCCCGTTCTGCTACAAGGCTGGTCATTTCACCGGCGGTGAGAACTACTGCGGATCCGTTCTTTATCTTTTTGTTTATCTCTTCTATTGACTTAGGCATTTCTCTGCTCTCTTTCTGTCTGTAAGGTGTATCTCTCCCCAGATTCCGATGGATTCTCCGCAGGTTGCAATGACGGCTTTCAGTTTTCTTCTGCAGGCCACCTCCTCTACAACTCTTGTAACATCGGATTCACACCGGATTAGATTTGCAAGTGATGTGGCGGCAGCATCCGCTTGGGCTGCACAGGAGTGGATAGCAGTTACTGCATCTGCTCTCCCAAGCGAGAATGATGGACCCACTTTGCCGCTGGATGTACAGATCGAGATTCCCTGAGAAGCGTTCAGAGTGAAGTTTATCCCTTTTGAAAAAGGTGATTTTTCTCCGGGATAAATGAGGAATTCAAGTGGCTCCGGTGTGCATGCCCAGATGTCGCCACCGTTTTCAACAATGACTCTCTTCGAATGCTTGAGCAGGCGGGTACCCACTTCCTGGGCGATTGCACCGGCCACAGAAGCCATGGGACCCGTATTCCACTCACGGCCTGCTTCCTCCATTCTTTTGATCAGAGGATTGCTGCTGCCTGAGGTAACCGGCGTAAGGGATCGCTGAAAAATCGGATTCAGAGCGATGTGCTTGTGAAGAGTCCGTCTGATATTGCTTAGAGCTTTGAGAGCTTCGTTTCTCAGATTCCTTTCAGCATATACCTGAAGGTCACTTTCCCCCAGAACGACCCTGAAAGTTTCAAGGTCGGATTCTGATGATGTCCATTTTCTGTAAAATCGTTCCGTATACATGATACTCCGCTTTTGTATGGGTATTCAACACAACTGGCTGCTGTGAGATATGGCCCTGCTGAAGCGAAGGTTGAGAGTTTATCTGCTCCCTGTGCCCCCGACCCCGCAGGGCCTGGACATGGTCATGTATACGAGTGCATGAATGGCGGAGAGCCCGGCAGGGGCTTTGACTTTGTGGTTTGCAATTCCGTGTTTCAAAAACTCTCCTTTTAAAAAACCGCCCTGCACAAAGCAGAACGGCGAACGAAAAAACTGGTTTTTCGGGCCATCCCGCGCATCGGCTTTCACCTGCCACCGTGGAATCGTATCTCGGTTGGCGCCCCCGGGGGTTGTCTCTTGATGCTGGCTGGAATATAGGAAACGAATTCATTTCGTCAATCAACCTTTGCTGGATCGTGTTTTCCTGTTATTTTCAGGTGTCATATGGTGGGTTACTGGAACTGAAAGGTTGAGTGGTATGAGGATTGCAGACATATACAAAGGGAACACGCCGGTTCTCTCTCTTGAGGTGTTCCCGCCAAAACCGGGGTACAGCCTCAAATCGGTTTTCAGAACTCTGGATGGTCTCAGTGATCTTAATCCATCATTTGTCAGTGTAACCTATGCTTCTCAGGGTGAATCCACCGATAGAACTGTGGAGATCGCCTCTCGCGTAAGAGACGAATATGGCTGTGAATCCCTGGCACACATGACATGTATCAGTCATTCAAAAGAAGAGGTCGCCTCTGTGCTGGACAATTTGGAGGATCGCGGTGTTGGAAACATCCTTGCCCTCCGGGGAGATATTCCTGCAGACTTTTCGGATGACAAAAGAGATTACCATTTTGCCAGTGAGCTTATTGCTGAGATAGCTGCCCGTAATAACTTCTGCGTTGGCGCCGCTGCTTACCCTGAAGGGCACATCGAGTCGAAGAGAATCAGCCTTGACCTGGATAATCTAAAACGCAAGGTGGATGCCGGGGCGGAATTTCTTATCACACAGCTTTTTTTTGATAACAGGATTTTTTATGACTTCATGGAGAGGGCACGATACAGGAAGATTGATGTACCTCTGGTTCCGGGAATAATGCCCATACTGAACTACAAACAGATAAAGAGAATCCTGATGATGTGCGAGGTATCCATTCCCGCCAAGCTTCTGAATATGTTCGACAAGTTCTCACATGATCCCGGAGATCTGGCAAAAGCAGGGGTTGACTACGCAATTAAACAGGTGTCGGAACTGGTCGAGGAAGGCGTAGAAGGAATTCATCTCTATACCATGAATCGAGTACCTCAGGTGCGTGAGATTGTTTTCCGCTCCGGCCTCCGGGAAAAGACGTGAAAAGGCTTAACTTGCGGATAAAGCTTGCTGTGCCTACTCTTAAGCAGGTGCTATGGCGATCGGGGTGTCCGCCCCATGAGGCAGGAGCAGAGATAGAAGACAGGGCGAGGAAAGCACTTGCTCTGCTTGAAGAACTTTCTTCAGAGGCTGTATATGAAACGGTGCTCTTCAATCCGGGGGAGCACCCGGATTTTCTTCGGGGATTGTGGTTTGATAAACTGGTATCAGTTTCCATAGCATCCCTTGGAAGCAGAGTCGATGAGTTGCTTGATGGTCCTGCGGAGCTGGACCGGTTCATGCTTGATTCGGCTGCTTCAGTTGCAGTTGAATCTTTAATGAAAACTCTTCAGGCCGCAATTGCCGACGAATTGAATATGATTCCCACAAAGAGGGTTGCTCCCGGATATGGAGACTTCCCTTTAAATGTGCAGAAAAACATTGTTGAATTGTTCCCCGATTCCGGGGTAACCTGTAATGAAAGCTTTATGCTGACACCTGTAAAAAGTATGACTGGAGTAACCGGATGGATTCCGCAAAACAACTGAGAAACCTGCTTGCAGAAAGAATAGTTTTCCTGGATGGTGCCATGGGCACAATGCTTATGAACCGGGGAATGCCGGTGGGTGTCTCCACAGAAATCTGGGCATCGGAACACCCGAAGGATCTTTCCGCTGTTCACAGTTCATACATCGAAGCAGGAAGCGACATCATTCTTGCGTGTACATTCGGGGGCAGCCGGATCAAGCTGGGCTCTCAAACAGCTCAGATCAACCGTGCCCTTGCGGAAACAGCAATTTCCTCAGCAGGCGGTAAGGCAATTGCCGCTGCAAGCATCGGTCCTTCCGGGAAAATGATTCGTCCTGTGGGAGATGCTGAGTGGATGGACATTTACAACAGCTTTCTGATTCAGACAAGAGCACTTGTTGAAGCCGGGATCAATGTATTTTTTCTTGAAACCTTCACCGACCCCCGTGAGTTGAAGGCGGCAATTCTGGCCACCAGAGATGCAAGCCCTGACGGATTCATCAGTGCACATCTCACATTCTCGGATAATGGAAGAAGCGGCGCCGGTACTTCTCCAACTGCGCTTGCTCTGCTGTGCAATCAACTTGCAGTAGATGCTGTGGGCGCAAACTGCTCTACTGGCCCCGAGGGTCTGCTGCCGGTTATCAGCGAAATGGCAAGATTCTCAAACAGGTATATCACAGTTGAGCCCAACGCCGGTCTGCCCGACAGCTCGGGCAATTACGAAATGTCTCCGGATCAGTTTGCAGCAGCCACCGAGGAAATGGCCTGGGGAGGAGCCTCCATTATTGGCGGATGCTGCGGCACCACTCCCGAACACATCACCGCGCTGAGGCGGGCGGTAGGCATCAGAGCCACTGAGGATGTAGAGAAGGAAACTCTTGCCGCATTTACATCTGTGGACTCGGTGGTTCCCATTGGGGGAG
Source organism: Candidatus Sabulitectum sp. (assembly GCA_023139045.1). Lineage (GTDB taxonomy): Bacteria > Fermentibacterota > Fermentibacteria > Fermentibacterales > JCC-6 > Sabulitectum. Next base: position 3,733 of record JAGLOJ010000050.1, on the reverse strand, counting down.
CCATGCTGATGGTCGGGGAGGCTGTAAACCCCACTGGAAGAAAAGAGCTGAAAAAAGCCATTCGGCGGAGAGATCCCGATCATGTGATTTCAATGGCAAGGGCACAGGAGAAGGCGGATCTTCTGGATATCAATCTGGGTCTGGAAAGACTTGTTCCTGACGGCCTTCTGGATCAGGTATTTTCAGGTCTCTGTATTGGCCCTCCTCTGTCTGTGGATCTTTCATCGCCGGAAAACATTGAGGCTGCCTTCAATCAGATCGGTGGCATTGGTCTGCTTAATTCGCTCATGGCCACTGAAGGGCACATAGAGGAACGGGTGGGCATCCTTCTGCGTCATGGAGGATATGCAGTTCTGCTGCCGATAGATGAAAATGGTCTTGCAGAGACACCGGAAGAACGTCTGGCCGTTGTGAAAAAGGGAATTGCAATTCTGGAAAGATACGGGTTCTCCCGCAGCCGGGTGTTTGCTGACCCCATCGTCAAGGCACTTGCAACAGGAGCTGACCCCAAGGTGACTCTTAAAACTCTCAGACTGTTCAAAAAAGAGGGAATTCTTACCATTGCCGGTGTTTCCAATGTATCCCACGGACTACCCCACAGAGCCGGCATCAATGCTGCTTTTCTTGCAACTCTGTGCATGGATGGACTGGATGCTGGAATCGTAAATGTTCTCAACCCTGTAACCGCAGGGATTACGGCAGGAGCTGCTGCTCTTTGCGGTAGAGTAAACCCTGCCGACATTGAAATTCCGGATGATGAGCAGACAGAAGCTCCCGGCAACGATTCCCTGCTTCGTAAAGCTCTTCTGAAAGGCGACACGCTCGGGGCAAAACTCGCTGCAACTCTTCTTCTTGAATCTGGAACCAGAGCAGCAAGTATCGTCAATGAGTGCCTGGCCCCTGCAATGGATAAGCTGGGAAGCCTCTACTCTAAAAAGAAACTGTTCCTTCCCCACCTTATTGCAGGAGCTGAGGCAGCAAAAGCTTTAATGGAAATTTTGAAGCCTCACATAGCTTCAAATGAAGAAGACAACAGAGGAACCATTGTACTGGCAACAGTAAAAGGAGACATTCATGACATCGGGAAGAATCTTGTTTCCCTCTTTCTTTCCAATGCGGGATTCCTGATAATTGATCTGGGTAAAGACATTTCTTCTGAAGCCATAGTTGAAGCTGTAAAAGCACACAAGGCTGATGCAGTGGCTCTTTCTGCCCTCATGAGTACAACAGCATCGAGAATGGAAGAAGTTATTCAGCTTCTTGAACAGAATAACCTTCAGATTCCCGTTCTGATTGGTGGAGCTGTTGTAACAAAAGAGTTTGCATCTCAGATAGGTGCATTCTACGCAAAAGATGCGTATTCTGCCGTGGAATCAGCTGGGAAAATGTTGAATTGTAATTTACCATAGTTTTGCACACTCCTCGCCGAATCCTTTACTTTTCATGTGTCCAATAAATTGACCATCCCCCTCCTTCAGCAGATTGCAGCAATGCTGTATATTTCCTATCTTGTTCCTGTTCTGCGCTTTATGGATATATGTATATAGAATAAAATATTTGTACAAACATTGCAGCAGAGAGCCATATTCTCTGTGGATTACTTTGTGTAAAACTTCTATTTCCCTGTCAGACACCAAAAAGCATTTGACACAGGGAGGCGAATTTTCACAGAATTCAACACTCGGAACAGTATCCTCTTTCTGAAAGGAAGAACCGATGATTTTTCTTGCAGCAGTTGTTTTACTGGGTATGCCGGATCCAATGGATATCCATGCAGGTGATTTTCTTGACCTGAGTCCCAGGGAGGCTCTGAATTCGGGAGCAGAAGCATACCGGCTTGAGGATTGGCACACAGCAGCAGCCGAATACCTGAACGCACTTGTAATTGATCCGGGGAATTCAAATTCCATGTACAACCTCGCTTGCTGCTACGGTCTCATGGGAGAGGATCAGCTTACAACTATTTATCTAAAAAGAGCCTGTGTAGCCGGATTCACCGACCTTGAACACATCAACCGGGATCCGGATTTTGATTCCGTCAGAGAATTGCCTGCATTCTCAAGTCTCCTGGATAGCTTGAATGCCGTTGCCGCACGGCAGGAGAACAAACTGGGTGAAATTCACTGGTTCGACACAGTAGAGTCATTCTACTACCGCGTTCAGTTCCCTGATGGATTCAACCCGCCGGGTGAAGTTCCTGTGGTGATCGGCTTACACGGACTTGGCAGCTCTCCGGACAATTTCATAAGAATCTGGGAACAGATTGACAACCCCGATTTTATCTTTGTTGTACCACAGGCACCCTATCCAATTGGTGAAGATGCCTTCTCATGGTATCGGGGAGAACATGGTACAGAGGAATGGGGACACAGCCTTCTTCTTGCCAGCGAATATGTACTTGCTCTTGTAGAGCAGATCAAACTTGAGTACCCCGTTTCGGATGTTTACCTCTTCGGTTTCTCTCAGGGGGGATGCCTTGCTCTCTACACAGGGCTTTCAGAACCAGAGCTCTTCAAAGCAGTTATTCCTGCTTCCGGGTGGCTTGCGGAAGATTTCATTCAGTCTGACTGGATAACCGATGCAACCACTATGCAGATCGAGTTGATGCACTCGCCTGATGACCGCGGAGTTCCCTTCGAAGCAGCTGAAATAGCAGAGGCTGTTCTTTCCGAGAATGGATGGGATATCAAACTTCACCAGACATCCGGTGCTCACATGGTCGATATGGAGGAACTTGTCGGTATCCTCTCCGGGCTTGGTTTGACTGGAAACGATTGACACGATAATTAATGATAGTGCCCCGGTGAGCATTAGCTCGCCGGGGCAATATCAGACGATCTACTTCGCAATAAATCTGGTTCAGCGGTATTCCCGACTCACATTTTCAAGCCAGACTCCTATTCCTCCCGCTGCTACGGCACCGATTACTCCTACAATTAACGCAACACCGATACCGATCAGCATCCAGATAAGCACTGCCTTGCTGTAGTTCTGAAGGTTCACATTCATCGATCCGGAGAATGCAAATACCAGAAGAAGAATAATGTTAACGAAAGGGATCATCAACGCAAGTTGAACAAGAAAAAACCCACCGGTTGAAAACGGGGCAGTTCTGTCATCGGCCATTTTTCATCCTCCATTTGTTTGTCAGCTGTTTTTCATAACCCTGGTAAGAGCTGCCAATGAATCAGTAAATTCGCACGAATAAGATAACAATATTCAGTTCGATTTCCAGTCTTTCCTCCAGGCTCATTTCTTTAGATAGTAGTAACGTAAAAACGGGGGGAGGATTTTGCTGTTGTTTATTATTCTGGCAGCTCTTCGTATTTCTGCGGAATTCCACGGAAACCTGCAGCTTTCTTCAGAAGCCTGGTATCTTACTGAAACGTATATCCCCTCTTCTGCCATTGTAAGAATGTGCGACTATGCGGGCACTCAAAGCAAGTGCATCTCATTTGATGCCGTCAGATTGTTACAGCAAACTTCAATTGATGATCAGAATTATTCCAATGGTTCCGGTAATGGCAGTTTCGGAATTTCTCGAAATCCGGTGCTGGCTGGCTCTCACATCATGTCTTTCTCCACTGCTCTCAATACCACTGTTTGCTTGTGCAGCGTCTTCGCCGGAGGGAAACTGCAACAAGCAAACTGGTTATAGCCAGATAGTCTTTCACTTCACCCCATCTCCTCCATTGGAGGTGCGGATAATTGGCCCTTCAGGTTTTTGCGTACA
>JAGLOJ010000005.1 GCA_023139045.1 Candidatus Sabulitectum sp. | reverse complement strand
TCACCCACATTTTTCAACTGCACCCCCTGGGCAGCTGATTCCAGAATGGTCTTTTTCGGCTTGAATGATGCCACTGGAAGAACCGACCGCATCATGCGGAAGACGATCGGTTGCGACGATCAGATATGCGTATACGCAGAGGATGATCTGACATTCTGGCCCTGGGTATCCAATTCTTCAGACAGAAAGTGGATACTGTTTGGAACTGCCAGCTCTCTGGAATCAGAGTACAGAGTGCTTCCCGCAAACACTCCCACAGATTCAATGACACTTGTCCATCCCAGAACCGGGGGTCTCGAATACTACATCTATGCAGCAGACTCCGTATTCTTTATCGATACAAATCTCAACGGTGAAAATTTCTCAGTGATGAGAGTCTCTTCAGATGATCCCGGCATAGATAACTGGGAGACCGTTATTCCCCATGATCAAAATGCTCTTATTGAAGATGTTGATGTGTTTGATGATCTGCTTGCTGTAACAATGAGAAGCGAAGGGCTGAAGAGACTCTACATTGCAGACAAAGTTACCGGTGAAGGGTACTTCGCTGATCTGGGAGAAGAGGCGGCCACATTCTACACTTCCGCCAATTATTCTCCTGATGCAGATTCGATAAGACTGATCTACACATCACTGACAACTCCATGGTCTACAATTTCCTATCAGATCAGCACAAACACTGTGAATGTACTCAAGACCCAGTTCGCCGGAGAAGATTTCGACCGGGATCTTTACGAGAGCAGAAGAGTGATGGCCACTGCTGCTGACGGCACTGAGGTTCCCATAGGCATGGTATATCGGAAAGATCTCTTTATTGAAGGGGAAAACCCACTGCTGCTCTACGGTTACGGCGCATACGGCATGAGCCTTGATCCCATGTTCAGTTCCAGCATCCTCTCTCTGCTGAACAGGGGTTTCATTTATGCGGATGCTCATGTAAGAGGGGGCAGTGAAATGGGCAGGAACTGGTACAACCAGGGTAGAATTTTGAACAAAATGAACAGTTTCACAGACTTCATTGCCTGCGCAGAGTACATGGGAGAAAACAACTTCTGCAACTCGGACATGATCTTCGCAATGGGGGAAAGTGCTGGCGGACTGCTGGTTGGCGGTGTAACCAACATGCGTCCGGATCTCTGGCGGGGAGTAGTCGCAGGCGTACCCTTCGTGGATGCACTCACCACTATGCTTGATCCCTCAATTCCACTCACTACAGGAGAATATGGAGAGTGGGGCAACCCCACAGAGAGCGCTGAAGCTTACGAATACATCCTCTCATACTCGCCTGTCGATAATATTGCAGAGGTCGATTTCCCAGCCATGTATGTATTTTCAGGAGTGAATGACTCCCAGGTGGGCTACTGGGAACCGGCAAAATGGGTTGCCTGCATCCGCCGGGCCAGTACTTCCGACTCTCCAGTCATCTTCAGAATCAAAATGGGTTCAGGACATGGAGGAGTTTCCGGACGCTACGGCTGGGTGGGAGATACCGCTTCAAAGTACGCATTCCTGCTGAATCAGGCTGGAATAACCCGGTAGATATCTTGCACCGGCGGCCCGGTCAGTCGTCGGTGCTCTCCTCTATCCCTTTCCAGACCACAATACGATTGCCGCCGCCGGTATTCTGAAGAAGAGAGGAAAGAAGTCGGGGGGCAAAATTTCCACTCATCAGGGCTGTTCTTCCCTGCAGCTTCTGTTGCGGCCGGTCTCCTTTGCTTTGTACATTGCAGTGTCAGCTCTCTTTAAAAGAGAATCTGCCGTGTCACCGGTTCTGCTTTGTGCAATACCCAGCGAAATTGTTATTGGGGGCAGTTCCCTGCCGTCGTCAGTTACAACACGTTCTGATGCAATATTCTTCCTTAGTCTCTCTGCTACGATCCAGGCCAGGTCAATGTTGATGCTGGCAAGCATGATCACAAATTCCTCTCCACCGAACCGGGCGCTTAAATCTGTAGGCCTGAGGCCGAGCAATGTACTTCTGGCAACCTGTGCAAGAACATCATCGCCGGCATCGTGACCGTAGCTGTCATTGAATTTCTTGAAGTTATCAACATCATACATTATGACACAGAGGGGCCTTTCGCTGCGAACATGTCTGTCAATAAGCCTTGGTAGCTGGATGTCCAGCCATCTGCGATTGTGCATACCGGTGAGAGAATCCACCATGGCATCACGCTGAAATCTTTTCCTGAGGTGGATGTTCTTAAGCAACGCCTCATCGGAGGAGCGCATTCTGTCTGAAAGAAGAAGAAGCATGTTACAGGCAAAGGCATGTGACTCGGAAATCATCCGCCAGAATGCGGTTTCATCCAGTTCAAGCACACGACTCTCCTCCACAGCTACCACATAAGCCGATGTGGGGCTGTCATCAATTACTGACAACTCTCCAACAGTTTCACCCTGATCAAGAACAGCGACCGGATCGCTTCCCGGATACTCAAGAAAGACGGTAAGCTTCCCGGACAGAATAAGGTAAAGATTCTGATTGCTCTGCCCCGCCCGAAGGAGAATCTGCCCTCGTTTGAGGGGAACAACCGGACAGCTTCCAAGAACATCCATGACCGCGTCAGGAGAAACTCTTCTCAGGATGAACAGGTTTTTAACGTCCGCCTTTGATAGCTTGTTCCGCATCTGTCCCCCCTTCCCATCAAGATAGTACTAAAGATTGCCGCAAACCACCCTGAATCTTCCATCGGGACCTTCGAACCCCGGCCTTGTGGAGTGAAGCACTACAAGCAGACGATCCTGAAAACCTGGAATTCTGTAAATAGCAGCAATACTGTAATCAAAACTCAGTACATGCTGCCCTTGAACAAGCTCTTCACTGAAAAGCAGTTTTCCTTCTCCGTTACTGACAGTGTGAAGCACAGGAGTTACCGGGCTGTCAAACCAGTCAGGGTAGCCCTGCTCCACATCAGCCGGCATCAGCGCAAGTGTTAAAATGATCTCGCTGCTGTTATAGCGTGGGGAGTAGCTTTCCAGGCAAAAAGCAACAGTATCTCCATTAACTCCCAGATCGGTTAATGGATGGTACACCAGAGGAGACTCATAATTGCCAGAGGTTATTTCGTATTTCTCACAAAAATCAAGGATATTCTGCTCAACCGAAGCAACATCCTCTGCTGATGGAAGCTCATCCACGTTTTCATCCCAGACATACCTGTATCTGGCTGTCTCAAGAGAAGTTTCTGTGTCCAGCACTTCAACTTCAACCCATTGGAAGCCGCTTCCATCCTGGATACCGCCCATTTCCCAGGCAACATATGCCCCATCCCCGGAAAACCCTATGACTCGAAACCAGGCCAGATCCTCTGAAACAGCCTGCGAGCTGATTATCAGTAAACACACTTGTACCAGGAAAATACTAATGGTCTTTCTCAAAATGAACTCCTTGCCGCAAACCGCATTCTAATGAAACCCTGTTTTCAATCTGATGATCCAGTATTCACAAAGTGAATCATAATGAATTCTGATCCAGGAACGAACACCAATTCCTGCAACGAAACGGGAGAATGAACCAAAAAGTTCAATCCCGCAAAAAATCTGATGATAACAGGCAGATTCCAAAGCTATAACCGCAAATCAGTTGACTTCATACTATACTCATGATATATGTAATGTTGCCGAAATTATTTGGCTTTAAAAAGGAGGATCCCATGATTAAGTTACTTTTTGTGGTTGTGCTAGTCGCAGCATTTGCTATTGCAGATGACGACGGATGTTTTAGCACCGAGGGGTGCATCAACCCGCAAAACTCCGGCAGCGACGCTGTAACACTCACTCTTTTAAACGACTGGCCTCTTGCTGAAAAAGCCCTGGGGCTGGATGTATTTGTGAATGGCAGCACTGTCTACATCCTCGGGGCAGACAATGTCTTGGATATTGTTCAGGCTTACGATGTTACAGGAGCTCCAGCAGGCGTAATGACCCTCGATCCGGCAAACGACAGTTGTTTCGGTGTCGCATGGAACGACGATCCTACTGATGACACATACTACACAAATGACTGGTCTGACAATGTTCTTTACTACACAGATAACTTCGGTTCAAGCTGGACCACCGTTCCAAATCCTGCCGGTTCCAATTCAAGGGGTATGGACTTCGACGGGACAGACTACTGGTGTACCAACGGAGGCGGTGGGGGTCTCTGGCGTTTTCAGCCTGGAACAGGCCAGGAAAACATAGCCGTTCCTGAGGTTGCAGGAAATCCAAGTGGGCTTACTGTGTTCCCTAGCGGCGGTAACATCGGGGTTGCTGTTGCCTCTTACTCCAGTAACTACATTTATTTCTATGAGTGGAATGGCTCCACTATGACTTTTCTCGGATCTGCATCATGCCCTGCTACATGCGCAAGCTCATTCGGTCTGGGTTACAGCAGCGTAAGCAACACTATCTACTGGGCTTTCAAAGACTCTTCCAATGTATACCATCTCGGCGAGTTTTCTTTTACAATCACAGCACTTGAACGTTCAAGCTGGGGTTCCATCAAGACCAGTTTCTAACAAACGCTCTACTCAGAAGAGGGAAAGGGGATTACTCTTTCCCTCTTTTCTTTTGCGTTGCAAATGAATATCTTGTCTCCATCATCAACAAAGGAGACAGAGATGAAAACATATCCGGCAGTAAGAGATCCGGGATCAATAGAGTTGCTGTTTCGAAGCATTCGTTCAAAGGATCAGCCGGACAAAATTACGACAGATTACCTGGCTTCAATTGGTTTTCGCCGTCAGCCTGATGTAAAACTTCTAGAGCTTCTTTTCTTCCTGGGCTTCATAGACAACAATCTCGCTCCAACTGATCAGTGGAGAACCATCAAAGACATCAGCGATGAACAGTTCAGAGAGATTCTTTCGTCTGCAATAGCGGAAGCTTACCGGAAAGTATTCCAGTATCAGACTGAGCAGGAATCCACCGACAGCAAAATTCTCATGGCCTTCTTCAAAAAAGAAACCGGTGTTTCAGATACAGAGTCAGCCTACATGGTTCTCACCCTTCAAGTACTTATTGATCTGGCTGACTTCCAGGATGCAGCTGCGAAAAAGGAAGGGGAACCAGCCGTTCCTGCCCCGATAAAGAATAGAGTTCCCGAGCCTCCGAAGGCAACACTTCCCGATGTGTCCGATGAACCTGCTCCGGGAATGAATGGTTTCGCCAATGGAGTTTCCCTGAACATCACAATACCAGCCTCGGCAATGGATGCTGAACTTATCGCAATGGTCAAAGAACTGCTCAAGAAGGCTCTGTAAGCAGCTTTATCCCGTGCATGAGAGAGCGCACCTTCTGCCCCCGGGCAAAGCAATATGTAATTACAATGGACGGGATGGAAAAAAATGGAATTTGAGATTGTTGCCGTCCTTTTCGGCATGGCATTTTTTTGTGAACTTGTTGATTCCACCCTTGGAATGGGGTATGGGACAACTCTGACCCCCGTTCTGCTCTTCATGGGATATGAACCCATGCAGGTTGTTCCGGCAATACTTCTCTCTGAACTTGTTACCGGAGCATTCTCCGCTTTCGCCCACCATAAAGCAGGCAACGCCTTCTTCAATTTTCGCAATGACACTGAACACCGGATTGTGAAAAAAATGGGCAAACTGGGATATCTACCCAAGTCAAACGATTCTAAAATTGCTTACGTCCTGGGACTTTGCAGCCTTGTTGGTGCTGTGGGTGCCGCTGTTTTCGCCGTAAACCTCAAGGCTTACCTCACGCCGATAATAGGAGTTATCGTTCTTTCCATGGGTATCATCATTCTTGTCAAGCACAAAACCAGAAGCAGGTTCAGCTGGTACAAAGTGACCGGTCTTGGAATTACTGCCGCGTTCAACAAGGGTCTTTCCGGTGGAGGTTATGGCCCTCTTGTAACAGGCGGTCAGATTCTCTCAGGGGTAAACGGCAAGAGTGCAATCGCCATAACCAGCATGGCTGAGAGCTTCACCTGCCTTGTGGGAGTTATCACCTACCTCGTAATGGGAACAGACATCAACTGGAGTATTGCTCCGCCTCTGCTGGTGGGAGCTGTCGCGGGCGTCCCCCTGAGTGCTCTGCTTGTAAAGAAGGTAAACACGAACAAGTTCACGCTTATCATCGGTATCATAACCACACTGCTTGGTTGTCTTACTCTGTACAAGGCATTCTCTTAAATCATAGAAAAGGCCGCCGGTTTTCCGGCGGCCTTTCTTCGTAATGATTCTTTTATCAGATGTAGATAACCTTCTCAGCCCTTGTAACTGCCATGAGGTCGGCTTCAAAGGGTTTGAGTTCACGGGCTGCCTCAATTGACTCCATTGAGGTGGCCATGCTCAGGTTGTTCTCGCTCTTGAAGCGGCGGGCTTTCTCGATCACAAGCAGTGCCCCGTTGCCCAGTCTGAGAGCTTCTCCATCCATATAACCTGCATCAGGCCACGGTGCAGTGTGGATGCTTTCATGGTTCTCAAGCGGCTTGAATATCTCAAGGTACAGTTCTTCCGTGATGTGAACCATAACAGGTGCGAAAAGTCTAATAACAGCATAGAGTGCAGTGTAGAGTGTGTACTGTGCCGCTGCTCTGGCATCAGGGTCTTCGCCGTACAGCCTGTTCTTGGATATCTCAAGATAGTTGTCGCAGAGAACTTTCCAGAAGAAGGTCTCTGCTTCACGCATACATACGGAGTATTCGTACTGCTGCATACCGGCAGTTGCTTTGTTTACTGTCTCTGTGAGCCTGCTCAGAAGCCAGCGGTCAAAGGGGTGAAGGTCAACTTTTCTCTGCGGATCGTAGCCCTCAAGTCTGCCTTCGGCAAATCTGGAGGCATTCCAGAGTTTGGTAACAAGCCTGCGGCCTTCTCCCAGAACATCCTTGCTGAACACAACATCAGTTCCAAGTTTTGATGAACATGCCCAGAACCTGAGTTCATCTGCTGAAAACTCCTTGAGAGCTGCTACCGGGTCACCCGCAACATTACCCTTGCTCTTGGACATCTTCTGGCGGTTGGGGTTCAGAGCGTGTCCGGAGATCATTACATCCTGCCAGGGGATTTTGTTGTCGTGAAGCAGAGCTTTTGTTATGGTGTAAAAAGCCCATGTTCTTATGATGTCGTGTGCCTGTGGCCTCAAGGCCATGGGGAACACATTCTCCCGCTGGTCTTCCTCGCCCCACTTCATGTTTATCTGAGGCGTAAGTGAGCTGGTTGCCCAGGTGTCCATTACATCGCTTTCAGGTCTGAACTCCGTACTGCCGCAATTCGGACAGGGCTTCCCGGGGGAATCCACAAGGGGATCCACCGGAAGACTCGTCTCATCGGCAAATATCGGGGTCTCGCACTTTTCGCAGAACCATACAGGGAAGGGCACGCCGTAAAACCGCTGCCTGGATATGCACCAGTCCCACTTCAGGTTCTCAACCCAGTGGTTGTACCTCACCTTGAAGTGAGCAGGATACCAGTTGATCTCGTTCCCCTTTTCAATGAGCTGATCTTTCATATCAAGAACCCTGATGAACCACTGACGGTTCACAAGGTACTCGAGGTGTGTACCGCAACGCTCATGTACATTCACTGCATGAGTGATGTCCTCGCCGCCTTTGCAGTAACCCTCCTCATCAAGTTTCTCCACGATCACCCTGCGGGCCTTCTTCCAGTACATACCCTCAAGGAAACCGGTTGTGTCATTCATATGACCACGGTTATCAAGGATTATCCTGAGATCAAGATTGTGCTCGCCCCACCATTCTATGTCAGTGGTATCGCCAAATGTACAGCACATCACAGCGCCGGAGCCCTTCTCTACGTCAACCTTCTCATCTGCAAGTATTTCCACCTCGCGGTCATAAAGAGGTACCTTTACCTTATGCCCCACAAGGTGCTTCCACCGCTGATCTTCAGGGTTTACAAACACTGCAACACATGCTGGAATAAGCTCCGGGCGGGTTGTGGCAACGGGAACAACTCCGCTGCCGTCCGCCAGCCTGAATTCCAGGTCGTGGAAATAGCTGGGGAACTCCTTGTCCTCTGTTTCAGCCTGAGCAACTGCTGTCTGACACTCTGGACACCACAGGGTGGGAGCCTCTTTTCTGTATACCCTTTCCTTCTTGACAAGGTCAAGGAATGAGCGCTGACTCAAACGCTGCACCCACGGGTCTATGGTGGTGTACATCAGAGACCAGTCGCAGCTGAAACCGAAACTGTTCCACAGATCCCGGAACTGCACTTCTGCATCCCTGGCAACTTCAAGGCAGAGCTTAACAAACTCACCACGGGTCATGTCCTGAGCCTTGACTTTCTTAACCTGCTCAGTAAACCGCTCGCTGGGCAGACCGTTGTCATCAAAGCAGAATGGATAGAAAACCTCTTTGCCGGTCATCCTCTGATACCGTGCAAGAACTTCCGCCTGGACATAACTGAATATGTGCCCCATGTGAATCATACCGCTTACCGTGGGAGGCGGTGTGTCTATGGAGTAAACCTCTTTGCCAGAATGGGGATTGTATTTGTAAATGCCCTCGTCTGCCCACTGCTGCTGCAGACGCGGTTCTGATTCCTTTGCTTTGTATCTTTTTGCAAGTGCCATTACCGTTACTCCTGTCTTTCCCCGCTGATAAGTGTCATATCACCGGTCATAAGCCGGGACATAACCTCAACGAGGCTATCTATATCAACCCTGATCTGCTCAAGCGAGTCTCTGTCGCGGATGGTTACCTTCCGGTCATCAAGACTGTCGAAGTCAAATGTTATGCAGTAGGGTGTGCCTATCTCATCGTTTCTTCTGTACCTTTTACCGATAGAACCAGTCACATCAAACAGAACCGGCCAGTGAGGACGCAGCAGATCCTCAACCTCCCGTGCCTGTTCGGCAAGTTTCTTGGAAAGGGGAAGAATTGCCGCCTTTATCGGGGCAAGTTTTTTGTCAAGCCCGAGAACTACTCTGGTCTTCCCGTCTATTTCTTCCTCACGGTAGGCATCAAGGAGAACCATCAGAAAGGTTCTGCCAACACCGCCTGATGTTTCAATAACGTAAGGTGTGATCTTCTTGCCGCTCTCTTTGTCAAGAATCCTCAGATCCTTACCGCTGCCTTCCATCTGGGCTGTAAGGTCGTAATCTGTTCTGCTGGCAATGCCCTCAAGCTCTCCGTAACCGTCTCCACCGGCAAAAGGAAAGCGATACTCAATATCAGTACAGCCTGAAGCATAGTGCGCGAGTTCTTTTTCCTCGTGAGGTCTCAGCCTGAGATTTTCTTTTTTGATGCCAAGTACGTTGATGTACCAGTTCAGACGCTTCTGCACCCAGTATTCGTACCATTTATCCATTTCATCGGGATGGCAGAAATACTCCATTTCCATCTGCTCGAATTCACGGCTTCTGAATATGAAGTTGCGTACGGTTATCTCGTTCCTGAAGGCCTTTCCGGTCTGGGCAATTCCAAAAGGAAGGCTCTTCCGTGTAGAGGTAACTATGTTCTGAAACTGGGCGAAAATAGGCTGACAGGTTTCCGGTCTCAAGTAAACAACAGAATTCTCATCCTCAAGGGGACCCATGAAAGTCTTGAACATCAGTCCAAAATTCCTGGGTTCTGTAAGTTCTCCACCGCAGTTGGGACACACATTTCCCTCAACATGATCCTCGCGGAATCTGCCGTGACATTTCTTGCAGTCAACAAGAGGGTCGTGGAAATTCTTCAAGTGTCCTGAGGATTTCCAGACATCAGTATGGGTAATAATTGCAGTATCTACACCTACCACATCTCCCCTTGATCGCACCATCTCGTGCCACCACAGCTCTGTTATGTTCTTTTTCAGTTCCACGCCGAGTGGGCCGTAATCCCATGCGGCCTGAAGTCCTCCGTGTATCTCTCCGGACTGATAGACAAATCCCAGTCTCTTCGAGAGAGAAACTATTTTTTTCATCAGGTCGTTAATGGCCTGCATCCAGTATCTCCTTCATGACTTTTTCCGACTTCAGCAGAAGCCGGCGCTCTAGATGAACCTGTACATATTCTTTGAGTAGCGAATGACACTGAATATAACCACCGGGCCAAAGCCTGACCCTGGCCAGTGATTCCAGGCTTGAATTCCCTGCTCTGGAAAGGAAACTTATGATACCCGATTTCACGGGAAAACCGGCTTCCCCGCACTTCCCGCAAACAACACCGCCACTGGAGTGAGACCAGCAGACAGCACCCTCAACCCCGGTTCCGCAGGCAACACAGACGTCTGTGGAGAAACCGTGACCTGAAAGCTGAAGAAGCCTGACCACACTACCGCAGATAACCGGCCATGCCGGGGCACCTGCTTCAAGCAGACCGAACACCTGCTCTACAAGACGGTACACCGGTCCGGATGGTTCATTCCCGTAGTTGATCACTGTCAGAAGCCATTCCGTAAAGAGACCGGCACCGGCAAAGGCCCTGAACTCTGTTCGAAGCATCTGGTTATGAGATATAACACTCACTTCCGTGGCTGTGTCCAGCTCTCTTCCCTCTCGCCGGATAAGTTGAAACTCACCCTGACTGAACAATTCCATCCTGCCCAGGAACTTACTGCCCGGTCGCAGAGCCCCTCTGACCATGGCAGAGGTCCTGCCGAAATCAAGAGAGTAGAGTGTCAGTATCAGAGAGGAATCGCTCCATCTGACCCGTCGCAGAACAAAAGCAGGGGTGGATACCCTCAATCCTTTGCACCGGTTCTGGGGCTCACCTTCACGAAGAGTATTCTCTGTCCGCTGACCTTTTCAACTGTGAATGTCCAGTTGTCTACTTCATGGGATTCACCGGCTTCCGGAATGTGACCCAGCTGATGATAAACAAGGCCACCAACAGACTCGTAGTTCTCTTCTTCCTCAAAATCAGTACCGAGAAGATCATTCAGATCATCAATAGGCAATCTTGCATCGACCCTGTAGGAACCGCTTCCGACGGATCTGATCATGGGTGGTTCTGAATCAAACTCATCTCTGATTTCCCCGAAAACTTCCTCAACGATGTCTTCCATGGTGACAATTCCCGCAGTTCCTCCGTACTCATCAACCACCACAGCCATGTGTATTCGATTGGTTTGAAATTCGGCAAAAAGCTCATCTATTCTCTTGAACTCAGGAACGAAGTATGCTTCTCTGATGATATTCTCAAGTTTGAATTTGCCGTCTTCTGCATCCAGAGGAACACCAAGAAGATCCTTTGCATAAAGAACACCTGCAATATCATCAATGATCTTCCTGTAAACCGGTATCCGCGAATGACCGGCTTTCTTCACCTGCGCAACAATGCTGCCTATATCATCACAGAGCTCAATGCTGTCCATGTCAATTCTCGGAACCATTACCTCGCGGACTATTTTGTCAGAGAATTCCAGTATGGAGTCAACCAGTTCCTGCTCCTTCTCCAGTTCCTCCTGATCCCCCTTCTCCCTCCGTTGCTCAAGCCAGAGAGTATCCGGAGGTGTGTATGCCCAGTCATCTGTTCCCCTGTCTTCTCTGCCGAGAAGCATTCTGGCCGGCAGGCGGAAGAAAAAGTTGAGAATCACCATGGGAGCCATGAAATATTTGTTCGCCCGGCCCTCTGAAAGGTGCTGAACGAACACCGGTGGAATAACTTCCGAAAGCAGGAAAGCCAGAAAGGCAATAATTGTTGCAGATGCCCAGCGGGGATAAGGAGTTATATGTGCAGAAACAAGCGTAGAGCTGACTCCGATAAGAACAAGACCTGTGACTCTGGCCAGCCAGATTGTCCTTAACCGTGTTGCCGCCTCCCGGCGCCTGTCTGAGGGATCTCTTCCCTTATCATTCACCAGTTCAGGCATGGCTGTTCTGGATCCATTCGCAGCAGCGGAACAGAGAATACCTCCTGCAAGAAGCAACAACTCACCAGTAAGATTCATATCCCCTTCACCGCCTTCATTCCCTCTTTTACAAGTTCAACAGTGAGTCGATTCATCTCTCTGGTATCCTCCTCTGTGTCGTGTGTTAACCCGTTAAGATGCAGCCACCCGTGATAAAGTCTTTCCAGCACTTCCTCGAGTGGCGGGGCCATCCTGCCATCAATGTAAACCACTCCCTGGGGGAAATCTTCCCCCGGAGATGAAAGATCAAAAGTCAGCACATCCGTGGGTTTGTTGATTCTGCGCCAGTTGTAGTTGAGAAAACGCATAACACCGGGATCACAGATAACAAACTCAACGGAACCCTCGATAGTACTCTGAACTATGCGGTCCAGCAGTTTCAGTTCCGGTGATGGGTTATCAAGAATAACAATGACTGATGGACATGCCGCGCTGATGTGCGTAGAGTTCGGGAAAGAGGCTCCGTTAGTTACCATAAGGATAGTCTTTGACCCTTTCATAATCGCTCTGATTTAATACGTCCATAAACACATGTGCAGCTCTTGTCTGCATTGATCCTGTCAGTTTGCATTGATCAAACTGACCCTCGTCAGCCTTCTCCTGTATAATCCGGGAAACAACCGCTGCCTTTTCTTCGTAAGAAGCGGTATTCCCGAGACCTTTAACCGCAGATGATACTGAGTCGGCAAGCATAACAAGTGCTGCTTCGACCGTTTGTGGTTTTGGCCCGTTGTAATGAAAAATTGCCTCATCAAGCTCACCCCCGGGCGGAATCTCTCTTCTGGCCTTTTCTAGAAAAAATCGCGCACTGGTGTCGCCGTGATGCTGTTCTATGATATCGGCAATGTCTGCCGGAAAGTGGTGTTTCCCTGCAAGCTCAACTCCGTTGCAAACATGATCGATGATGATCTTTGCACTCTCTGCGGGTGGCATGAAAAGGTGCGGGTTGTTTTCATCGGGATTTGAGATATTCTCTATGAACATCCCGGGATTAACCATCTTGCCTATATCGTGAAATACTCCACCGAGTTTTGCAAGCTTCTCATCAACGCCCAGTTCCTCCGCAGCAGAAGAAGCCAGATCTCCTACAAGAAGTGAGTGACTGTATGTGCCTCGTGCTTCCCTGCGAAGCAATTCTCGAAGGGGGTGGTTGTCATTGCCAAGTCTTTCATAAGTTCTGGCAGTAGCCACATGGAACAGCACTTCAAATGGATGGCCGATAACCTTGACCGTACCTACTATCACAACGGGCAGCCCCACAAGTGCTATCCAGACAACAGAATCGAATTGCATACTGCCGGAGCTTCCGGCCGTTGCAAGAAGCCAATAAACAATAATTGAGGAAATAATTCCCAGTATCAGCGCAGTTGAGGTTCCCCTGTCACTGAGATCCTTTATAGCTGCGGAAACAATACAGGCCGGAATAAACCCCATAAAAAAAGTGGCCATCGGGTGCGGAGATACAAGAGCGAACATTGCAGCAAAGATTGCCGCAAGAAACCAGGCATAGTTCATGTTTTTTTTCCTCAAGCGACTGTCGAAAAAAACCGAAGTGAGGCTGGCGCCAAGCATGGTGAATGAGAACACTGACAACTCTCGTACTCCTGAACGGAATAGAAGAATTGTCAACCCCATAGTGAGACCCCAGATGGTAAAAAGAAGAAACACATCCGAGATAGAGAAAAAGAAGGAACCATGTCCTTTAGACATAAACAGAAAACCAAGAAGAAGAAGAAGCACGGCAATGCCTGTCTTGGCAATGTTGTGTTCCACAATGCCCTGAGTTCCCACTGGAGAAAGCACCATTGCATCCCAGAAACGACTGATTTCTTCCGTAAAAAGCCCACCGGGCGGAAGAATTTCCTCTCCCGTCTGGAATTCCCTTTTTATTACGGGAAGATTTGCAATATGCTCTTGTACAGCGGCTTCTCGCTCCTGGTAGTCAATTTCAAGGTCTGGAACAATGAGTTCAAGTATCATGGGAATCTTCTCGTGAAGAACTCCACGCCTTTGAAGATCAAGCCGTATACCATCTCTGGCTTCAGCCAGAGTGAAGAGCTCGGAAATGTTCTCTGCTGAACCGTTATCTGTTACAGCATGACTTCCATCATAGGTAGTGCGAAGGGCTTCAATGTCAATAATCCCCGTTGTGTACAAACTGCTTACCCTCTGACCGAAATACCGGGCAAGCTCGTTGTTTTCCGTTGCAAGGGCTATCAGGTTCTGGATCTGTTCTGAAGAATTCGGTCCAACCTGCTCATTCCTGACCAGGAAGATGGGAATGGAAGCCTCCGCTTCGCTGGCCATTTCCTGAAGCTCGCCGGAACTGAAGGGGATAGTGAAATCGTGTACCGCTATAATACCCTCGGTAACAGGTTCACCAATGACATGATTCCTGTCAGAAAGCGCTCCTCTGGAATCAAAACCGAAGTAGAAACCGGCAATAAGAAGAACCGAGAAGACGGCAGCGGACAGCAATTTCAGAGGAATCCTCCTGTCAAGGAAACTCACTCTTCATCCTTTCGTCCGAATGCCTCAATAATCCGCTGCACCAGAGGATGTCTGAGTACATCACCGTGACCAAGATAGACGAATCCAATCCCCGGTATCTGCCTGAGAATGCTCGCTATTCGCACAAGGCCGGATATGGTCGGTGGCTTCAAATCAATTTGCGTCACATCACCGGTTATGACCATCCTGGAACCGTACCCCATTCTTGTAAGGAACATCTTCAGTTGTGTCAATGTAGTATTCTGGGCTTCATCAAGAATTATGAAAGCGTTGTTCAGCGTTCTCCCTCGCATGTATGCAAGTGGAGCCACCTCAATTATACCATTCTCCATGTATTTCTGTACCCTCGATGCGGTAAGTGTATCATTCAGGGCATCATATATGGGACGCAGGTACGGGTCTATCTTCTGCTGAAGGTCACCTGGAAGAAAACCAAGCTTCTCTCCAGCCTCAACTGCCGGTCTTGTAAGAATGATCCGTTCAACCCTGTTATCGCGCAGAGCACTCACCGCTGCTGCCACCGCAAGAAAGGTTTTACCTGTACCGGCAGGCCCGATAGAGAACACTAGTTCGTTGTGCATCACCGAACGCATATAACTTTCCTGACCCGGTGTTCGGGGAATAACACTGCCGGCTCTGCCTGGTACATTGTATATCAGACCGGCAGATTTCAACTCGGGGAATTCCAGAGCCTTATGCAAAGCACTCTTTGATACTCGACCTCTTGCCTGTATCTCGGCGATAAGCCTCTCTGTCACTGCCTGAGCTCTGTCCAGGGCGGTTCTTTCCCCTGTGTAAATAAGGCTTGCATCGCGATAAACAGCTGCCACTCCCAGAACGCGACAGATATCCCTCAGATTCGCGTCTCCAGGTCCGAGAAGCTTCTGTGCATCGTCGGGTGAAACTGGTATTCTTCTTCTGTCAGGTTTTTTCATAAGTAAGTTAATATAAAGAAACTCCCCACCCGAATGGGCAGGGAGATTCTGTTGATTCCGTAAATTGCCTGTTACTGGCGTCCGCCGCGAACTCCGCCGCGAGGGATATCAAGAATCTGTCCGGGATAGATCAGGTTAGGATCGCTGATCTTGTCACGGTTGCCCTCGTAAAGCTGAGGCCACTCACCTCTGCTGTTGTAAACGATGCCGTATCCGGCGATTTTGCCGAGATAGTCGCCACCAACAACAGTGTAGGAGCTTGCCATAGGTACAGGTACCACAATGGTGTCGCCGGCATAGATCATGTTGGGATCGCTGATATGGGCGCTGTTGCGCTCATAAATGCGAGGCCACTCGGAGCCGTTGCCAAAGTAGTAGTGGTAGCTTGCGATAAGCCAGAGACTCTCGCCGTCAACGATTGTGTGATTCACACCGCTGTTGCGAAGCCTGTTGATCTCGCCGCGAAGCCAGCTGATGTCCTGGTTGAGCTGATTGACTTCAGCCTGGAGAGCATCTCTCTCAGCGCGAAGAGGAATAACCTGTGATTCCCACTCTGCTACGACCGGATCAGCTTCACTTTTTACCCATTCCCAATAAGCAATCTGGAGCTCGATGTTCTTGTCGCCCATTGCCTCGATCTCGTCGCGGCTGTAATCCTGAAGATCCCCAACTGTGTAGCTCTTTGCGAATGAAAGAGTTGCAAAGAGGACCAGTACGATAATCATTAAGTAACGCATACTTTACCCCTTTCCTATCTTCCGGTTCCACCGAGAGCTTCATACTCGGCCTGAAGTTCTGCCTTCTCTGCCTGAAGCTGCACAATCTGTGCCTCCAGCTGAGGAATTTCCTCATTGAGATTACCAAATTCGTTCTCAAGACTAATAGCTCTTGCCTCCGCTGCCAATGCTGCCGCTCTTGCCGTATCCCTTGCACGAAGCTGTTCTTCGCTGGGACCGCAAGCTGCTACAAGCAGAACCATGGCCAGGAGCGCAAGAAAGAACATTGAAGTTCTTGTTCTGAGCATCTCCGAAACCTCCTCTTGGTTACTCCGTCTGTTCGTTCTCGTAACTATGGAATCGTGAATACATTGCGTTCTCATGACCCCCTGCCTCATTCGAGGCACAAATTTACAATTCTGAAGGCTATTACTAACCACAACATTCTTTGCTGTCAAGATGCAGGCCCCCGCA
>JAGLOJ010000049.1 GCA_023139045.1 Candidatus Sabulitectum sp. | reverse complement strand
GATTGATTTGTCGGGGGCGTCAATGAAGGAAAATAGAATTGACAGAATTCTCAGAGAGTTGAGTGAGCTCTACGAATTGAACAAGAAAATTGAAACATACAAATTTGTAATCGACAGTAACTCTATGACAGTCAGGACAAGTGAGACCGAGTATAAGCTTTCTTCCTGTTCAGAGAGCAAGTGATTTATTCCTGTTTTCTCCGCTGAATCCTCTGCGTTCATATCAAGTGACGAATTCTGATTGCTGCGCTGCAAGTCCTGGGGAAAGCTATTGAATTTCAAAAAAGCCTTGAAATGAAAAGTGTTCGGTGTTCT
This sequence comes from Candidatus Sabulitectum sp., assembly GCA_023139045.1. Lineage (GTDB taxonomy): Bacteria > Fermentibacterota > Fermentibacteria > Fermentibacterales > JCC-6 > Sabulitectum. The sequence goes on along the minus strand of JAGLOJ010000049.1, from coordinate 58,871 downwards.
GTTTTCTCGCATAATGGAGTCAACCAGATGCATTCAGGTAGTAACAGGTCCGAGGCAGGTTGGTAAAACCAGGATGGTCAGGCGGGTCATAGAAATGAGATACCATGAGATTGAATGAATTTGCTGATCTTGCACGAAAGCTGGCTCTGGCCAGTTTGGCAGATATCAGGTTGTTGAATGATGAGAGAGTAAAAGATAGAGTTTGCAATTGGCTGGATGACAGGAGTAATGATGAATAGATCTTTTCCAGAGGGGTTCCTGTGGGGAACAGCAACTGCTTCATATCAGGTGGAGGGTGCAGTAAAACAGGACGGCAGAGGACCTTCCATATGGGACACATTCTCACATACACCGGGCAGGGTCAAGCTTGGTCACACCGGTGACATTTCCTGCGATCAGTACAACCACTACCGTGAGGATATTGCCCTGATGAAGAAATTGGGCCTTGGAGCTCACAGATTTTCCATATCATGGTCCCGGGTTATGCCTGCGGGCAGAGGAACTATTAACAGGAAAGGAATTGACTACTACCGCCGATTCGTCGAAGGCCTGCTTGAAGCAGAAATACAGCCATGGGTGACCCTTTTTCACTGGGATTTGCCACAGGCCCTGCAGGATGACTTCGGAGGATGGAGATCCAGGGAAACATCGCGGTATTTCGCAGATTATTGCAGTTTGATCGCATCAGAATTGGGTGATCTTGTAAAGAATTACATGACCATTAATGAATTTGTCTGTTTTACCGATGCAGGGTATCGATCACCTGGACAGGTGTTTGCTCCTGGTGAGATGCTTGACATTAAGGGACGCAATCAGGTCAGGCACAATGCCCTTCTTGCCCATGGACTTGCGGTACAGGCAATCAGGGATGCAGCTTCTTCGGCCAAAGTGGGATTTGCAGAAAACCCTACGATCTGCATTCCGGTAATGGAAACAGAAGAACACATCTCGGCAGCCAGAAGAGCCTTCAGAGAAAAAAACGCACATTTCCTGACAACAGTGCTGGAAGGCAGCTACCCGGAGATCTATCTTGAGGAACAGGGGAAGGATGCTCCGGACTTTACTGATGAGGATATGAAGACGATAGGTTCTCCTGTAGATTTTGTGGGGATAAATCTTTATCTGGCTTGCCACATTATTGCCGACCCTGAAACAGAGTGCGGCTACAGTACTATTGAGCACCCGCACTCATACCCCCGCATGCATGCTCCGTGGATTAAAGTTTCACCTGAAATTGCATATTGGGCACCCCGTTATATCGCCGAGTTGTGGGGAGTTAATAATATCTACATTACAGAAAATGGATGTGCCTGTTTGGATGAAATCGATGCACAGGGCAGGATCAGTGACACCGACAGAATCTTCTATATAAGGAACCATCTTCTACAGGCACAGAGGGCAACAGCTGAAGGAATTCCCATGAAGGGGTACTTCTGCTGGAGTCTCCTGGACAACTTCGAATGGGCCGATGGCTACACCTACCGCTTCGGGATTGTACATGTTGATTTCAAAACTCTGAAGAGAACACCGAAACTCAGTGCAGAGTTTTTAAGCCGCGTGGCTGCAGCAAACAGGGTGTTGTAGCGGTTTCAGGAAGATGAGAAATCACCGGTTAAGGATGATCACTTTTCTTGTTACTTCCCCGAAACCCTGTCCTTCAATGCACACTGTGTACATTCCAGCGGGAAGGTTGCGGTTTGTAGCTGTGTTCAAGAGCAGATTTGTTGTTCCCGATTGAAGCTCGCGTGTGTCATGGGTAATTACTGCTCTGCCGTCAATTGAATAGACTGTGATGCTTATGCCATTGGGAAGAGCTGCGGGAAGGTGAAGGGTCAGTTCCAGTGATTCGGCGGGTGTGGGAATGATAACTGCAGATTCGGATCCGGTAATGAGTGTTTTTTCAACCGCAGAGGTATTGTTTGCTTCATCCGACTCATGGTACTGGTTGTACGGGTCGGCAACTACGGTGATGTTGCTCTCCTGATAAATTCTGAATCTCAGTGGAATCTCCACTGTGTGTATGCCGTCTCTCAGGTTGATCATTGCAGATCCTATAAGCATTCCACTTGAGAAGGCTGCAATCTCAACTGTTTCATGTGTGGGAACCAGTGCAGTTGTGATTGTGATGGGGGTATTCCTGCATTCAGAATCCACTGATGATGTTACTGAGTTATTTGTTTCTTGCGGGCTTCTCAGCTCACTGGTATTGCCTGCCTGCAGAATTTCATGGGACATTGGTTCAGAAGTTACAGGGTTTTCAGATGTATTGTTGGAGTCGGTAATTTCTATTTCGACAAAAAGAGAAGAGATGCAATTGTCACGGCTTATCAGCGTTGGGCGGCATGGTGTGCCTGATATACGAATGTCCAGATAGTCCATGCGGTTGTTTGTGTTGTAAAAACCGGTGCGAAGAGGGTTGTCCTGGTACATGTGCCAGCCAACACTGGTATAGCTGCCCTGCTGCCAGTCGAATAATGTAGCGAAGCCTGAGTAGTCGATGTAGAGAACTTCAGCTGTGCTGTTACCATCCAGGTCACAAATTGCAGGAGCTGCCCATGCACCTTCCCGGGTGCAGCTCGGGAAGCCGTCAATCATTGATGTACCGGTGCGGGGGTCATGTCCGCAGCAGAGTGATGAAAAACCTGAAAAAATGGTTGTCTCGTCTGAACCGGGGAATGTTGTAAGGCCTGTAACCGGCTGTGATTTGATGCTTGCTCCACCTCCTCCAATTACGGGGTTGAAAGGGATGGCGTCGCTCTTGAAATTCCTTGAACCGTTAGTGAGGTTCCAGCCTGCGATGTAACCCTCTGTGTTGTACATACCACCGTTAAGGGAATAGATTACCTCAAGTCCCGGGTCTCCGTCCACATTGCCGATTGCAGGACCAGGCATATTGCCGAAAGAATCAAAGCCGGTCAGCCAATCTGTCTGCCAGACAAGGGAAACATCCACTGCGGGTTCTGATTCAAGGTTGGATACCCAGATTTTTTTAACTGAACCACTCATTGCATCAATCTTTGCAGTGCCGGTAATGTAATAAGTGCCATTCTGCTCTGCAGCAGCAATGGTACCGTATGTTCTTGCTAATTCTCCTGCAGTATCCAGCTCGGGCAGGCCATGTTCCGTAATCACTGCATCACCGTTGTCCTGGAAGTCTACAATCACGATTGCAGTACCTGCACCAGCAGAACCAAAAACCGTCAAAACAAGCTCCTGGAAGCCATCCTCATCGAAATCGACTGCTACAGGTGAGTTATAGAAGCTTCCACTCGCGAGTACCGGGAAATCAGTGCTGTAGTTTACCCAGCTTTCGCTTTCGGTATTGTAACGCCATATGTACAGGTGTGGTACTCCACCATTGTTTCCCCTGGTGCGCAGGGCAATTTCAAGAGACCTGCTTCTGTCTGCCTGGAAGAGAACAGGAGTTCCAGCGATGTTGGGTGAGGATACCTCTTCATTTACATTGGAGGAAGCTATTTCACCGGAAGTCCATAATCCATTGAATCTGTCAAACAGCAGAATTGCCACCTGTTCCTGATCTACAACCTCAATCTTTCTCTGACAGGAGACTACGATCTCCAGTTGAGAGTCTCCATCCACATCCCCGACAGCGCATCCAAGGAACCGGTCGAAGTCGAAGCCCGGGGGAGGATATAGCTTCTCAAAGGTTCCGTCTCTTTCAATAATGTACACCACACCAAAAGATGTGGCTACGATAATCTCATCATTTCTGTCACCGTCGATGTCTGCAATGGCCGCTCCACCTCCCGGTGAGCCCTCCAGATAAAGGGGCCAGCCATCAACAACCGGGCAGGTTGTGTTTACTGAAACGGTGACTGGCTCACTTTCTCTGCCAATGGCGTCAACTGCGGTAACCTCTATATCATATTCTTTTCCTGGAAGCAGCCCATCAATGGTGACCTGCTTTACCGGAACCGGAACAGGATAGACCGGTAATTTTACAAAACCGTTAATACAGTTAATATAGAATCCCTCTGCTTCCAGATCACCACAGTGCTCCCATACCAGGCTTATACTATTCTCACCGGTTTCATAAGCCTGCAAATTAACAGGTGGTGCGAGTTCAAGATTTTGCAAAGCATCAATCATCTCAACATTGATTTCGCGTGCAACGAAGTTGCCACCTTCACTGCTCACTGTAACATCGAATGAACAGCCTGGGAATCCGGGTTTGAGCCATTCAGATTTTTCGTTGAGCGGAAGAACTGTCAGGTTCAGTTGTCCATTCAATTCAACGACCCTGTTTGACTCAACTACCGTGTGAGAAACTACATTTACCTGAAAAGGTTCAGGTGGAAAAAGATTGTTAACGGTAATCTCCAGATTTTTGCCTTTTCCCAGCCCGCAATTGGCCAGGAGCATATTGCTAAGGCTGATCTCAGCGGTTCGACCGGTGGCATTGTCAACAGAGGGGTTCATAACTGTCAGTGCATAACTCTCGGAATAAATAGTGAGGAAGAGCGGTGAATCCCAGTGAAATGAACCTGAGCTGCTGTTGTAAGAGAACGACAGACAAAATTCCACGGTGGAGTAATCGGGAACATTGGAATTTATCACAATCGAAAGCGGACCAGTTGAATTTCCCGTGTTGTCGGGGGTGATGTCCGGGAAAGCTGACTGGTGGTTCAAAATGGTATCAATGTACTCACCGCCGGAAATCAGGGAAAGCTCGGCGGTTATTTCCGTTCCAGTTTCCCCGCCACTGTTCATGGCAGTAAGGTTGATATCAATCGTTTCTCCGGGGTTGGCAGTGCCATCTCCGTTCGGATCTACCGCAAAGCTCACAAGAGAAATAATCGGGATGTCTGCCGGAAGTACATCAATTTGGGTCTGCCCCGGGATGTAGTCTACCGTGGTTGTTTGATCATTAACCTGCTTGCGGCGTTTAACCGCAGTAATCACCAGATCAATATCTTCACTGCCATCGGCAATACATACATCTGTAAATGTTACCTGCCCCAGTAAATTGGTTTCCAGCAATGAGAATACCTCATTCTTTTTCCAAAGGCATACTGTGGCACTTTCAACAGGGCCAGTAACGTCAGTTACTGTTACCGTGATATTCTCAGCTACTCCCTCTCTGAGCAGGAGAGGTGTTTGCGAAACTGAAAGCCTGTCGGGGTCATCACGCCAGACATACATAAGGGGTGATCCAAGAAGGTTCAGGTTCATGAAGGATAGATTGGTCATGTTCTTGGAGCATCTGAATGCTTCCCCCAGGAAACTGAGGGGCCAGTCAATGGATTGAAATTGATTCAAGCCAGCAAGCCAGCCTGTATCAAACAAGGCATCACACAGGGCATAGGCCATCATCTTCTGGGAATGCAGGCCACCTCGCGCATTGGCCATAACGGCAACAAGGCCCGAATTCGCAGAAGTCAGTAATCCTGCTTCAGAAAAACAGTATGCGCCATCGAAATGCCCTGTATCGCATCCCAGTGTCCACAGAATAGAAGGTTGGTTTGAATTGTTCATTGTGGAGAAATCGGAATCCCACATGTATTGCCCCAGAGTTCCGTTGCCTGCAGTGGCCAGTTTATGTACCTCTGAATGATCAGCGTGAATAATGAGATTATAGCCCTGGTCAAATTCATCAAGAACAGTGGTGCGGCAGAGATCTCCACCGGGAAGAGAATGGGGGAAGTAGAGAGTTGTCGGCCGATCAAGGTGTTCGGGAACTGCATATGAATCTTTCAGCTGTGACACCAGGTCCATCATGTCGTCGGCTCCTGTACCCGAGGGGTTATTGGACCCGATCACCAGAAGTTTCCTTGCGAAATTATCTGGAAAATCCTGTGGTTGTTCGTAGAGCAGTATTTTATTGAAAAACAGATTCACATCATCAGCAGTATTGCAGGGCCACCGGCCTGCACAGAGATCAAGATACCCGCCTGAAGACTCTGGACGCCAATTGGAGCCATCGTAGGACCAGTTGCCGTCAATATCTGCATAATAGTCATCTGAAGGAAACTGGTAGGATGGGAAAGGTCCAGGGGTATAATTCCATCCATTGCATTCCCGTATAGGCACAACACCATCATCGCCCCCGAGAATAACTGCCTGAATTCCCCATTCCAGATGGGCATCCCTGATGAAATTGCGTATTCTTTCCTGAGTATCGCAACCACTGTAGAACTGATCAATCCACTCGACAGTCCGAGTTACAGTTACAATTCCCTGCTGAGTGCGGTAATCGGCAAATTGCTCAAACTCTGAGGCAAGCTCACTATTTGTGATTATCACCATGTCAACACCGTCGCCTTCAGATGATGGAGACCGGGTGATGTTCAGGGCGGATACTCTGTTGGTAAAGGAAATTATCATTGGCTGCTGATAGCATTTGATGTTTTCCGGATTGGAAATGATGTTGAGAATTCCCCGGCTTCTTATCTCTGCACTCCATTCGCTCTCGCGGTTTGGAATGATCTGTTCGAATTCCGATGGACCTGTCCGGATATCCAGATCAATGGATGTGATGATAAGAACTGTACTGTCTGCGGGTATGTACCTCACCGGTGAGCCGGAAAGAGTTACCACCGAATAGCCCATGGCGGAGCCCTGCCTTGATATTTCAACCGGCTGCAGGGGAAAAGGTTCAATTGAATTGTAAACATTGAAATCAGGAGCAGTGAATGCGGTATCCGCCAGAAGCCCGGATTGAGCAGGGTAGAGATAGTATTTACCCGGAAGGGAATCCCATGCAGCTGTCACGGTGAGAATTGAGTCTATCTGCATATCCGGTGGAAGGAGAAAAGTTGAAGAAGTATGTGGGATGGATGGAAGACCGGCTTTGTTTATTCCATCGACAGGCAGGGAAAATCCATTAACGGAGATCAGATGGTATTCGGTTCCTGCGAAAAATACAGTGTCTACGGAAACATCGTTGAGGAGAGAAGTGCAAGTGAATTCAATTCCGCCGGAAGCCCGGCAGAAGATCACAGGCAAAAACAGAATCATCACAATGAACTTAGACAAAATCATCCCTCTGTTTCTTTCAACGGATAAACCTTCTCAAAATAAACTTTCGTAATATCATTTCTTTTCTCCAGTAAGTACAGTCTTTGTTTTCAGGTGGTTGGGCTGTTTGATAAATTACTCCGGCAACTGTCGGTGATACAATACCTGATGCAGACCGGGGGGGGGGATTGACGGAATCTGAAACAGTCGATGCGTCGGTTCATGTTTTCGAAAGGTCATCTTGACAAAACAATTCAGCACATTCGGTCTGGTAGACATATGCATGTTCATCCTGCATAATTTGTGCATTCAAACAGTTCCCGGAAGCAGGGAGGAATGTTGATGATAAAGAGAGTGAGTGGAAGAGGCAATGAGAGAACTCAGTTCTCTCTGCACCGTCTGGAGGGTTTGACAGACGGAATTTATGCCATCGCAATGACACTGCTGGTGCTGAGCCTGCCGCTGCCCCAGCTTGAAGGAACAACTACTGATGGTGACATTCTCAATCACTTCATAGAGATAATAGAGCTTTTCGGAACTTATGCATTAAGCTTCCTGCTGCTGGGCAATTTCTGGATAATTCAACTGAGGATTTTCAAATACATCAAAGCAAGCTGCATTCCCCATCTCTGGGCGAATCTGGGTGGTTTGCTTGTTGTATGCCTTATCCCATTTTCATCATCCATGGTCGGTTACCACAGCCATACATTTACCGCCAATCTGCTTTTCCATATCAATATTTTCCTGATATCCGTATTTTTCCTGATCCAGTGCAGAGTGCTTCTTATCAAGCCGGAAACTATAGCTGATCAATTTGATGAGTATGCCATTCGAAGGGTGATACGAATCAATCTTACACTTCCGGTGGTTTCTCTTTTCGGAATCGGCATTGCCTTCTTTTTACCTGCATGGAGTACGCTGGTGTACATTGCTGTACCTTTTCTTACCATTCAGCTGAAGTCCAGAATTGCTGATTCATCAAAGGAGAAAAGCGATGACTTGTAAGATATTCTATTTCTGTCTTGTGTTCCGGGTTCTGCTCTCGACATTGGGTTGCGGCAATGCTCCTGTTTCCGACGCGAATGAAGCGGTGTTTTCAGTTGATACACTTGTGTTTGCTGATACCGTTGGAATTCTCATGGGGGATACGAACTATGTGTTCGGCACAATCAGTACTATGGAAGCGGTTCCACAGGGGATAGCTGTACTTGATGGTATCGGATGCCGGTTATCACTCTTTGATCCCGCAGGCGAATTCATAAGCTCACACGGGCGTTCAGGCAGTGGTCCCGGTGAGTATGCGAATCCATGGGCCATGTGTCGTCTTCAGGGAGGAGAGTACTTTATTTTTGATATTGGCTCAAGGAAAATGACTCTTCTGGACCGGTCAATGAACTATATCAGCAGCTTTGGCTCACAGATGAGCATTACTATCAGAATCGCCCCCGGTGCCGATTCCATGGTTGTGATTAAAGAGCTTACCACCGAGTTTGTGGATCAGCATCTCGTGTCCGGGTACAGAATCTATTCATTGAACGCTTACACAGGCGAAGAGGGTGTAGTCTACAGGGAGCATCAGCTTGTCATGGGTGCTCCTGAAGTTGATCTGCGTCCATTCTATTCCTTTTTCACCACGGATGCCGAAGGCAATGTTTATCTCTCAGAGTATGACTCGGACCGGTATTCCATCGAGATACTCTCACCGGAGGGTGAGTTTCTGAATGTGATCACAATGGATTGTTCTCCCCGTGAGAATTACGATCCTGAAATCCATTCACTGATTTTCTTACCGATTACGGTACCGCTTACCACCGAATCGGGAACCAGTGTGTTGACGATCTCCGAGCCGGAAAAGCAGCCGAATATCTCGGATATGGCAATTGACGGTGACAACAACATCTGGGCCAGAAGGATCGGCCTTGCGGACTGCGAAAGCTGGGATGTGATTTCGCAGGAAGGTGAATTACTCAGAAAGGTTGTTCTTGTGGCTGACACCACAGGCACTGGATCTTCTCCCAGTCTTCATGTATCACACTTCGGTATGGTTGCAAGCTATGGTGTTGAGGATGACTTCGAGAGGTTTTTCACTGTGAGACCATCCAAATAAATCACTGGATTTCGAGGATGTAAAGCTTCTGGAAGTTCTCTGGATTTTCGTCCCAGGTGATAATGCAGTCCGGACCGAAGGTCATCCTCCAGTTTGCTCCATTTCCCGGTATTGATGGGATTGTTGCTGTGCCGGCATGTTCCAGGTTTTCATCCCAGATGTCAAAAGTGGGAACCTCAGTTCCCCCTCGTCTGGCCCAGAGGTTGCCACCGGAACCGATGAATAAACCTGTTACAGGAAGGTGATTCAGCCATGGATCACAGTCGTAGTTGAAACCATGGTTGTTATCGCTGTTGCCGCCCAGTGTAAAGACTACAAAGTTCTTTTCCTCCTGGATTTCTTCTTCAGTTTTTGGTATCGGCATATGTTCCCGTGTTATTGTGCCGATCGTCGAACCATCACCCCGGAAACACTGGATGCTGTAATTATCTTCATTGAAGGGAGAGACGAAAACGCGGCCTGTTACCGGATCGGCAGTCCAGTAGTTGGTCAGGAAAAGCTCAAGAGTGAGGTTTCCCATGTTCGACGGATCCCAGAGTACGGTTTTCTCCCAGTAGGAAATACGGGGATCAAGAGAAATCGGGAAAAGTCCGATGGTGGCAGTTTCGCATACTTCCTCACCATCCATATCAAAACGGGCCTTGAAGCAGACGAATTCACTGTCACTCATTACTATTGGGTTTGCAGGGATGTTGTGACTTAGAGCAAGGTCAAGACCCAGCCACCGGCCTTCCTGTGAGAAACGGTGAACACCACCGCTGCCGGGATCAATTACGCCGATGGTTCCATCTTCCCAGATGAAAAGGCTCTGGGGGTGAGCAAGTTCTCCCGGTCCCTGGCCTCGCTTGCTGATAGTGGAAAGATGTTGACCATCGGGAGAGAATATGCGGATATTGGCGTAAGAGCCATCCAGCACCATTATTGTTCCATTCTCTAATACTTCAACATCTGTGATGGCCCCAAAGACATACAGAGAATCACCTGTTTCGATTCCTATGGAATCTGTTTTTTCAATAACGAGGCTGGTAGTTTGACCCTGAGTGATTTCGGGTGTCTCCGAGGTCTCATTTCCATTTCCACAGGAAAGCAGAAAAAGACAACAGAGGAGAGCAATTGATAGAAACAGCTTCACGTGTAATTCCTCCTGAAAATGAGATACGTATAATGGAATTTCCAATATGTTCAAAACAATGAGTTAATGAAAGGAGCCGACAGATACACACTGGAATCAATCGGCTCAAGGGTTACTATTCGGAGATGTAACTGCCTGTCCAATCCGGTCTTGCCGGTGGATCAGTGGCAAGAATATCACGCCAGGCTTCATCGGTAAGTCTGTTGTGCACAGGCTGGTTGAACTGGTAGTAGCTTAGCACCGGACCGATGGCTGCTTCAACAACTCCGTCAGCTCTTCTGTATATGACCATGCAGTTATCCAGGTTGCCGGAAGCAACTTCCAGAACGCTTGAGCTGTTCTGGTCTGTGTGTACATCGGCAATAAGACTGGTTTCAAGCCCCTTGGTTGTGATTGCACCCCATGCAATTGCACCTTCAAGATATCCTGCAAAGCCCTTGAGGAAATCAGCATCTCTCTCTGTGAGCATTTCACCGGCAAGTTCTCTCTCGGCTATAGACTGGAGAGTTTCCAGCAGAGATTCTGCATTCTCGAAACGGCTGGAAAGGTTATCGTTTGAGATATCGTAGTACTCAAGACCCCTTCTGGCCATCTGAAGAGTTGCCCGGAGTTCTGCATAAACTTCTGGTACCGGCTCTACAAAACCGGCGGAGGGGACAGGCTCTTCCATTCCCGGAGCGCAGCCAGCCAGGGCTGTGTAACTTTGCTTGGCGTAGAGAATTGTGTCATGCCTGAGCATAGCCCAGGAGGCCAGGAAAGTAGAGAGGGTGCAGCGGTTCCAGGCATCAGTCTGCATGAAGTTCGGATAGCCTGCTCCCCGGGAAGCGGCAAGAAGCCTCAGAGAATGGAGCCAGCACATGTACAGAGTAGCATGCCAGTCCTCTTCACTGTAGTCGTCAACCATTGTCTGCATGCTGTCCAGAGTTTCCTCGTAGCCTCCGTAAAGCATTGTTCCGTCTTCCTCGATAATTTGAAGAGCTGCTTCACACCTGAATGAGGCTGCCACATCAAGACCTGATGGCATGAACCTCTGTTCTCCCCGGGGATTTCCGGTAATGTTGGGGAAGACGAACTTGCCAAGCATTTCGCTGTCGGGTGCATATCTCTGTCCAAAGAAGCGAAAACCAGTAGTTTTGGATAGGAGTGTCTGGAAATCGGCAGGATCAAATTCACCGGAGCTGTCAGGCATTACAATGGAAGCTCCTGTACCGCTGTAAATGGCCGGACCGGCAAAGTTCTCTGCTACAAAGACTTTGAAATCATCGTAAAAGCTCTGTTCATTCAATGTTACCGGGTTGATTGATTCACCGGAGACTGCTTCTGCAGCAGCCTGATACTGTGAGGCGGAAAGATCATCTGCGAAACCGGCAAAGAAAGCAGTGATCTCGTAAATCCTCTGCCATTTGTTTTTCAGAGGTGCACCGTCAACATTGATTGTATTCAGATCAGAAACAATCAGCAGGGCAGCTTCAGTCATTTCCTGAGCTGCTTCTGCTGAAACAAGGAATCGTTCATCAGGGCCGCAGGGGTTGCCTCCGGTTAGAATAAAGGTGATTCTGCCCATGTACATCATTGCCATGAAGTAGTTTTCAAGCTCTTCGCTGGCTGTATAGTGCCCTCTTGGTACATACTGGGAGTAGTCTTCTCTGTAGCCGAAGATGGGGCTGAAGCCGAAGCCCTCATGAGCTCTCATCAGTGAAATTTCGTTACATACTTTGTTTGCAATTGAGCTGTGGGGAGTAAAATCATCATCCAGAAAGGCCAGCGGGACTGCGAAGAATGCAGCATTAAGAGTGTTGTTCCTGTTCAGATTGCTCTGATAGAGTTTCCTGCAGATGATAAGCAAATCGGGAGAAAGGTGCTCTGTTTCCACCTCTTGAAGAATCTGGTCAAAGAATATGTGGAGCATGTGCAGTGGAATACCGCTGGAAACAAAAATTGGTTGATCTCTGCCGTCAAGATGCTCAAATGCATGAACAGGATTATCCACAGGCCGCGGCATGGGGAACACGGCGAATCCTGTTTCGTCAAGAAAATCCGGTGGATTAGACTGTCCTGCTATAAGGAGAACATCCATAAGGTTGATAATATCCTCAGTTGCCAGAGGAAGGTTAAGTTGTTCCATTCCCGGATTGGAGGTGTATTCTACAGGAGTGTAAAACCTTGAGAATGATTCGACCATTGCTTCCTCCTCCGGGAATGAAAGATTCTCCGTTGGAATATCTGCAGAGCAGCTACCGGCCAGCAGAGTGCACAGCGATATCAGTATAACCTTCTTCATCTTGATTCCTTCCTGTTTATAATTCTTTTGCAAACCAATAGAAGCGATACCCCCCTGCCAGTGCTCTATTCCCAGGCAATAAGAATATGAGTATTTTGCAGTGTTCGCGTGTGTAAAATGCATTTGGAGGAATTGATGCTTGAAAAACTGCTTGCCGAGATAAGAGAATTCAATGACGAAAGGGACTGGGCTCAATACCATTCCCCAAAAAATCTTGCCACATCAGTACTGATTGAAGCTGCCGAACTTGCAGAGATCTTTCAGTGGCTCACCGAAGCAGAAAGCTTTGACCTGGATAAGAAAGCAATGACAGATGCTGAAGAGGAGATTGCGGATGTGTTTATCTATCTTCTGAATCTTGCAGACAAGCTTGGAATCGATCCTGTGGAAGCTTCACACAGAAAAATTCTTAACAATGCTGCGAAGTATCCGACTGATTGTTCCCGGGGGAGTCGTTTGAAATACACTGAACTGAAGGAGAGGAATCAGAATGGAAATAATCACCGTTAACACAGTTTTAGTTCTGGCAATGAGATTCCTGGAGATATTCCCGGGTTATTCCTCTGCGGTTCTGGTACACTACCTTCATCCGGAATCACAGATCAGTATCGAGCTTGATCCAGTTGAGTTCACAGAGAGCACGGCCTGCTGGGCAGCGGTCTTTCATCTGACACAGGCCGGTGTTGAGGACATACGGATATGTGAAGTAATGCGGATGGAAGCCCCTGTCTCCGGTTACCTGGTTGATGCAACAGGCGTGTGGAAATTTCAGATTGGTGATGCACCCGGTGTGTTCAGAATCGGCATTCTGGACGGACAGAATTATCCGGAGGAAAGGGGAAAGGAGTTCGTGTTCCTTGCTGCCTGTCCGGATGCAAACGGAGGCATGCTTCTTTATCCTGAACCAGCGGCTGCAGAGGATTCAGTATTTGTCTACGCCCACGAATTTCTGCTGAACAGAAATGATTTCTTTACATTGCCGGAACGATATCCCCTTTAAGGAGTAAGGGCGTTTCTGACTGCGATCATTATACACTGACTGCTTCCGGTAGCTCCGGTTACTGCATCAACATCCGGGCTCTGAGCTTCAATTATCCGGTCAAGTACTTCGTGGGCTTCATAGCCTTTCCCACTGCTCTGATCAAGGATATCTATGCTGGTAATGCAGTGGTTCTCAACTGTCACTGAGAGCTTTACAGATACAACAAAATCTCCGGCCTCGCCAATATACTCGCCGTTCTCAAATGCGGTGAGGTCAATGTCAGTGATTTGTTCGGATTCGAAGATACTGTACATTTTATTCAGTCGTGCTTTAAACCACAGACCTGTTGCGGCCGCTGCAATAACCAGAGCTGCAAGTGCAATGAGAATCTTTTTTTCATACAAGCCTTTCCCGAGTTCAAAAATTGGATTGCGTCATGTGTTGAATGATTGGAGAAAGAATACATACTGTTTTGCCAGGAAAAGGAAAAGACCCCGGGCAACCGGGGTCTTTCTATTTCACAATAAACTGATGGCTAGAATGTTGACTTGATGGAACCCCAGGTTGATCTGGTCAGTGAAACGTAATCAACATCGATCTTGTATATCTCATCGGTGTTCATGTTACTTACCCAGAGATAGCCATCGCCGTCAAAAGTCATTCCATGAGCGGCTGGAAGAATTGACGAGCTTATGGATTCGACGAGGACTCCATTTCCATTGTACACTCGAATGGGAAACGCTGAATCATTGCAGGCATACCACCACTTGTTATCGCGATAGGCTATGTCGTAGAAATCTATTCCCAGCTCCTTCATGAATTCCGGACCTGTCTGAAGACTTCCGGTATAGCTGTAAATTTCGAGACATTCCTTCATCGTCTGAGCATCAACACCTGCTCCATAAATCTTGTAGTTACCTGTTGCGAGACCGGTTACCTCCCGGTCGAGATCGCTTCCTCAACAATCCAGGGAGAATTGTCCAAGATAGTTTCCCGAGGTGTTGTACCTGTAACAGTAGGAGTAAGTAAGCGTGGGCGGGTTGCCCATGGCGATGTAGACTGCGTTGTTGGCAAAGGTAAGACCTGATGGTTTCTTAGTACCGTTGGCGCAGAACCAGGAGTTCTGGACTGTGCCTGTTGTTGGATCAATTTTGTAAGCAAACTCGGTAACACCATCGACAGCCCACAGTGAGCCATTTCCAAATCCAAGTCCGGAAATGTTCGTGTCCGGTGCATCAATTGTGGAGACAATCTGATAACCTGCCACACTGACACCTGCGAACAGGAACAAGGAGAAAAGAATCACAGCAAATTTCATGAAAACCCCTTTCGTCTGCTGGGCCAAATAGATAAGCATGTTCCGGGCCTGAGTCAACAACCACTAGAAATAGATATTACATAGTAAATATGTAGGAAAATAAAATCGGAACAGCAAATGAAATACTTCATCCCGGATCCGCTTCTGGAATGGGCTTTATCATTTCACTGAGAGAGAATACCTGGATATTGAGAGCTGTTTCTTGCTGCAAAGTTATTTTCTGTTATTATAAGTGTTGCATTTCGGGAGCGTTTGAGTTCACAAAACTGAAGAGAGGGAAAGCAAATGAAGAGTTTACTTGTTCTTGCGCTGCTGTTTGCAGTGACACAGTTTGCTGTTGCGGATATTACCGAGAATTACGGATGGGAAGGCACCGAGACCATCCTCGGAAACTATGGTGATATCACTTGTACAATAGATACCGATCCTGTTCACGGAGGCTCACAGTCTCTCAAGCTGGTTGATGACGCAGCATCAGGTACTCCTCAGGCTTATGTTGGCTGGGTTGTCGGTCTCGTCGATGGAGACCAGGTAACAGCTTCATTCTGGAGATATGACACCACATCCAGCGCTTCACCATCCTGCAGAATCTGGGGCGGCTGGAATGATGATCCAAACGATATCTACAATTACGGCGGAAGCGCCAGTGGACAGACTGATTACGGCCCTGGCACAGGCTGGGATCTTGCAGAGTACACATGGACTGTTGAGGGAGGGCATACCGGGCTTGTTATTCAGGTAAGAACCTATTCCGAAGCTGGTGCTACCGTCTGGATAGATGACATTACCATTACCGCTCCTGATGGCGCAACCATCCGCACACCGTCATATACTCAGGCACTTTCACCTGATACCTGGGCCGCGATCAAAGCCACATTCTAAGATACATGTAAAAAGCCGGGTCTGCATGTGCATGTGTATGTCCCGGCTTTTTGTTTATGTCAGTGTTAGTACCACTTCACTGCTTCATCAGGCAGTTTCATCTGCACTGTACAGATGCTCCACATCTTTCAGCTGACCCTCAGGTACGGCAAACACAGTGCATCGCAAAAATGAAGATAAAGGAATCTGAATCAAAGGCAAGGTGTATCGATTGAAGAGAGACGGGTATTTTGAATCTGCCTGTTTTTTGTGCACCTCACGCTTTGCCCTATCGTTTTATATACTTTTGGACAGGTATGAAAAGTCACTTGAGTGGCTGCAGAGTGTTCTTTCTCAGATCGGAGGAGGGAACGCCGGAAAATGACCGCTGAGTCAGTTCCTGTTATCTTTAAGCTTCGCAGCCCCTTTTACGAACTGGAGAATCAATGATGCAAATGCTTCCACTGATCCCTGCTCTGTTTTTCAGTATCTGTTTTGCTGATGTACTGTTTTCAGATGATTTCAACGATGGTGATGACAATGGCTGGACACATATCGGTGCAGCATCTTTTGAAGTAATTGACTATGAGTATTTTATCTATACCGATGGCGACAGAGGGCGTGGAAAATCTCTCAACGGTGATGACTCCGGTATGATGAGTACTTCTGATTACTCGGTTCTCTGCAGTATTTTGATTGAGTGTGGAACCGAAGGCGGAATACTGGTGAGGTATTCGGGACTTGACCAATGGTACTATCGAATGGTTTTGAAACCAAATACTTCCAGAATTCTTCTTGAGAGAAAAAATGACTCAGGGGCTTCTCTTGTCAAGGATCAGTACAACTTCGCTCTTTCTTACGATGTTCCGTACTGGATTCGCCTTCAGGTTGATGAGGATTTCATTCAGGGAAGGATATGGACGGGGTCTGTTGATGACGAACCGGATGAATGGCATCTTGAGGCTGTTGATTCAGTTCAACCTGATGCCGGATCCTTTGGATTGTTTGCAGGAGGTTTTGGAAAAAGCAAAGTGTCATGGTCCTCTATTTTCGATGATGTTGTTGTTTCAACACCTCTTCTGCAGGAGTTGTCACAGGTTACCTGGGCATCCATCAAGTCTGCCGGTTATCGATAGTGAGTAATTCTGTCAGGGATCTTGGAACACCTGCTCAGGAGGGAAGAAGTGTAGCGAAAGCCGCAGGGTTGCTTGGTATTCTTACCTTTGCCAGCAGGATACTTGGTCTTGCGCGGGATGTGGGGCAGGCAGCAATACTGGGCACCGGGATGGCTGCGGATGCTTTCACCATTGCCTTTATTATTCCCAACATTCTGCGACGCCTTTTTGGCGAGGCTACAGTTGCCTCGGCACTTGTTCCTACCTATACAGAAGCCCTGTTGAAAGACGGAAAGGCCGAAGCAGGCAAACTTGCAGGAAAGATTCTGACCTTTGTCGGTTCCGCCCTGCTGGTGGTTGTCTTTCTGGGTATGCTGATCGCACCAGTTCTTGTTGACCTGTTTGCAGCCGGATTCCACGATGATCCGGGAAAAACACAGCTTACAGTACAGCTTCTCCGTCTTCTTTTTCCATACATTCTTTTTGTGGGAATAGCTTCAGTATGCATGGGAATTCTGAACAGTCACAGACATTTTCTGGCTCCTGCGCTGGCACCAATTCTTTTTAACGTTTCCGCTCTGATTGGGTTGTTTGTTCTTGCAGGTATGTGGAGAGCAGAGATGCCGGTGTGGGCTTATTCCATCGGCGTGCTTGCGGGAGGAGCACTTCAGCTGGCTATCCAGATACCATTTATGAAAAGCAGAGGAATCAGTTTCCGACCTGATTTCTACTGGAAGGATGCCAGATTCAAGCGGGTATTGAAACTTGCGGTTCCTGCACTGATCGGGCTTCTTGCAGCAGAAGTAAATATCCTGGTGGATCAGCTTATAGCGTCCCTGCTTGCAGAAGGAAGTGTAGCGGCCTTGTCATACGGATTACGGGTGACTCAGGTTCCCCAGGGGATTTTTGCAGTTGCCCTTGCTACAGCTCTTCTTCCCACCCTCTGCAGGCAGACAGCCCTTGGAAAACTTGATGAAGCAGGTAGAACGCTGGGTTTCTCCACACTTGTTATCACAGGCATTATGCTTCCTGCGGCACTTTATCTGATTGTTATGGCGGAACCTGTTATCAGGGTGATGTTCTTCAGAGGAGAGTTTACTGATACATCTCTGCGCCTAACAGCAGCTTCTCTTCGCTACTACTCTATGGGGATGGTGTTCTATGCAGCGGTAAAGATCACAGCTCCGGTATTTTATGCATTGAAAGACACAAGAACTCCAGTAAAGATTGCCATAGGCTGTATGGGGTTGAACATAGTTTTAAACGCAGCTTTTACCTACATATTCATTCAAACCGGAATTGCTGAGCCTCTTGCAGGCCTTGCACTGGCCAGCAGTATTGCTTCAGTGGTAAATCTTGTGCTTCTGAGGTATAAGCTGAAAGGAAAAGTGGGCAAGGCCGGGGTTCCGGCAAAATCCTGGACTGCTCTTGTGTTCAGCGGCACCGGTACGTTTCTTCTTCTGCTGTACATGAAGCCCTATGTCGCAGAATTTGCAGCGACTGGAGTGGTTGCAGGAGCTGTTTCCCTGGTTTTGTCAGGCCTGTTTGCAATTGCTGTTTCTGTGGGGCTGTTCTTCCTCACAGGCGGGGATCAGGTAAGAATTACCATCAGAAAGATAATCAGGCGTGGCCGCTGATTCTCTGAAGAGATCGATTTCAACGGCACCTGACCTTCCGGGAGTTTATCGATTTCTTGATGACAAGGGAAAAACTCTTTACATCGGCAAAGCCAAGAGTTTGATCAGTCGTCTGCGGGGACATATTTCCAATCAGGGAGATCTCAGACACAGAATTCTTCTGGAAAAAGCTGTCACTGTACAGTGGACTGTGACCAGAACAGAGCTTGAGGCCCTTGTTCTTGAAGCTGAACTCATAAGAACCCACAAACCTCCTCTGAATGTTGATCTGCGAAGCTCAAGCCGTTACCCGTGGCTTGAAGTAACCACAAATGAGGAGTACCCCAGACTGGTGATTACACGCAGTCCGGATCGTTCAGTGGATATTCCAAGATTCGGACCTTATCCTGATGCCAGCAACTTGAGGTCACTTGTTACCTTTTTGCTTGAACTGTACCCTCTGAGAAAATGCAGGTCTTCCAGACTCAAATTCCGCGAGCGACCATGTCTCATGGGGCAGTTGGACAGATGTCCGTCACCGTGTTCTTCCCATGAGAAGAGGGAATACGACCATAGAGTTCACAAAATAATTTACATGTTGAAGGGACACTGGGACGAGGCGCGCAGTGGTATAGTTGCACGGATGAAGGAAGCATCGGAAACGCTTGAGTTTGAACGGGCTGCCGAACTGCGAGATCTGCTGAAGCGACTTGATTCCTTCGGATGGCCCACGCCGGAATCAGTTAGAGACACAATTTCCAGAGATGTAATGGCAGTCTCCGGCAACTGGGGTATCATTATCCAGGTCAGAAGTGGAAGATTCATGGGAAGTCTTCGACTGCCATTCAGTTCCAGGTGGAAGTTCGCCTCCGAGGCGGAGAGGATCTCTGTTCTGCTCAGATCATACTACTCCGAGACTGGAGATATTCCCAGACAGGTGCTTCTTGCCTGCGAAGCTGAAGATTCTGATGTTCTTGTTCAGTGGCTCCGGAAGAAGAGAGCCGGGGCTGTTGATCTTCTTGTGCCTGAACGTGGTGACCTGAAGTCTCTTACAGATGTTGCTCAGAAGGATCTAAAGCATTTTCTCGCAAAACTTGAGTGGAAGCATCCCGCAGGGCGGGGAGAGAGACTCGAGGCGGCATTGGAGGCAATTGCAGACATTCTCGGTCTGAATGCACCACCCGAGTGGATGGTCTGTCTGGATGCCTCCACCATACAGGGACATGCTTCTGTGGCGGCTCTGGTGAGTTTCCGGAAGGGGAGACCAGACAAGGAAGGATACAGGAGATTTACCATGCCGGAGGAGATTGCACAAAATGATCCCGCAATGATCGGAAACGCTGTTTCCAGGTTCGCTTCGCATCTGGAGGAGGAACATCCAGACGTTTTCCTTGTAGATGGCGGGATAACACAGCTCCGGGCAGCCTGGTCTGCTGGAGGACACCTGATGCCTCGAACAAAATTTATCTCTATCGCCAAGAAGGACGAAATACTTCTTACAGCGCCGGAGGAAAATAAAATCAACCTTCCTGACCATGCCCCGCCACTGCTTCTTTTACGGGCAATGAGAGATGAGGCTCACCGCTTCGTTATTGCCTTTCACAGAACAAAACGGGCGAGAAGTCACTTTCATTCTGCCCTGGATGACATTCCCGGCATTGGTCCAGCGTTGAAGGCATCCCTTCTGAAGAAGTTCGGCAGCGTAGCCAGGATTGGTGCCGCCTCTGAAGATGAGATCGCCGCAGTACCTGGTATCGGACGGAAAAAGGCCATTTTGTTAAAGAAGACACTTTCTTGAATTTCCTGCTTTTCTCGATGCTTATTCTGCTTACTCCAGTGTCCGGTGTGGTGTCTGGAGGCAGACTCACATCCTTTGCTGTGAAGAGCGGTCTGATTCCTGTATCCCAGTGGATGTATGTCCCCGGGCTTCCAACTTGCGGTGCTGGTGTTTTCACAGAGATCACTTTTCAGGGAGGCTGCAGCAGGAGTTTTCGAGTTATCTCCTCCGGTGAGACTGCCGGTCTGACGCCTTTGATCGCCTCAAGAGTAACTGAGAACGGCTATGCGGCACAGATGGTTGTTGGAGATTATTCATTGCGTTGCATAAGGGATGAGGATGCTGCAAGCTATGCGTTGTCCTACAAAAACGCTACTCTTGATTTCCGTGGTTCTTCAATTGAGAATCTTCATCCAGCAGGCGAATATTCCGGTAACTGTATTCTTGTTGCTGCAACAGAAAATACTTCTTCTCTGGGAGTTTCTCTGCCTTTCGGGGAACTCCTGGCAATTGGTCCCGCATACAGCAGAGATAGACGCGGAGGACATTTCTGGCTGCTGGCCGAAGCCGTATGTGGCCCTGTAACCGTTGTTTCTGCTCCGGCAATTGATGAACAGAACAGTTATCAGCGGTTGTATGGAACACTGGAGCACGGCAATGCCGGGATAATCTGCGGCTGGGATGGAATCAGCCATTTCGCCCAATTTTCCGTTCAGAGGGAAGGCTTCCTTGCGGCAATTTCCCTGCCCGTTACGGGTGTTATGGTTGGATACTCTCCTTCTGACAATCTGGTTTTGCTGGCATCCCACTGTGAGGAAGGATGGTTTCAGGGAGAAGTTCAGAGTGAATTATTCGGCATTTCAATCGGGGCAGAGTTTCTCCGGTCTCCCGGCAGTCTTCTCCACTGGGGGTTCAGTGCAGGCATTGCCGTGGGTAGCAATGGAATAGATCATTTTTCTTCTTCTTACTCTCCCTGGTTTTCCCCAATTGCGGTCATCTCTTCCCGGGATTAGTATATTCGGTGCGTTAACAAATACGAGCAGTGCCGGGATGGTGGAATTGGCAGACACAGCGGACTTAAAATCCGCTGCCCCACAAGGGCGTGAGGGTTCAAGTCCCTCTCTCGGCACCACTCTGGAGGAAAATGTCCGAAATAAAAAAACTGCCTGATCATCTTGTTAACCTTATAGCTGCAGGAGAGGTGGTTGAAAGACCTGCCTCTGTAGTGAAAGAGCTGCTTGAGAATTCTCTGGATGCCGGTGCCACCGCAGTTGAAATAGAGCTGGAGGCCGGCGGCAGAAAGCTTATAGCCGTCCGTGATAACGGTGCAGGAATGGACAGGCATGATCTTCTGTTGGCCATTCAACGCCATGCTACCAGCAAGATTTCAACTCCTTCCGATCTGAACGACATAACAACCCTGGGCTTCCGCGGTGAAGCACTTCCCAGCATTGCAAGTGTCTCAAGGATGACCATCCTTACCAGCAAGGGCAGGGAAGGGTGGAAGCTTACCATAACCGGCGGTAAGATTGATTCTCTGGAACCTGCAGGAAGAACCAGGGGAACAACAATCACCGTGGAAAATCTTTTCTTCAATCAGCCGGCAAGAAGAAAATTTCTCAGATCGGAAACGACAGAGCTTACATGGATCGAGAGAATAGTCACAGGTGCATCCCTTTCAAGAATCGATTGCTCCTTCAGTCTGCAACACAACAAAAGGAAGGTATTTAACCTTCCAGTGGTGAATTCGCCGTCACAACGATTAAGAGACAGGTATGATCTTTCTGCAGGTGAGCGGTGTGTGGAAGCAAAAGGCGAAAGCGAGGGAACCACTGCGGAACTGTGCATATTTCCCGACAAGAGATGGGCAAACAGGCGTCACCAGTTTACTCTTGTTAATGGAAGACTTGTCACTGCTCCTCAAGTGAGCATGCCCCTGAGAGATGCTTTTTCAGGGCCTGCCGGGGATCCGTTGATCTTGTGCGCAATTACTGTTGATCCTTCCATGGTGGATGTTAATGCCCACCCTGCGAAAAGAGAAGTGCGTTTTAGAAAACCATATCAGGTTGAATCTGCTGTTCGGTCTGCTATTCCTGGAATTGCTGCCCACAGAACAGAATCCACAGTTGCGATCTCATCAAGTTCCGGTCCTTCTCACATTTCATATTCATCAGCTCCCTACAGAAGCAGCAACAGAATTTCTCCGGGTGCTTATCAGACAGCAATGGAATTTGAATCGCCCGGCAAGCACGACCTTTCTACTGCTGAGAGCAACAGAAACCTGTGGGAGGACTCCGTTGAAATGATCCGTATTTCAGGTTCCTACCTCGTTACAGAGACCGCAACCGGTCTTCTGATTGTTGATCAGCACGCCGCCCATGAGAGAATTCTTTACGAGAAAATCATCGCCTCGGTTCGGGGAGCGATGTCTGCCGGACAGCAGAGAATGCTTCTTCCTGAAGAGATCAGCGTCGATGATCACGAGAAAAGCATATTGAAAATTTACAGTTCAATGATTAAGCAGGCAGGATATGATTTCAGAATAGTGGGGGATACTCTGGAACTTCTCAGTGTTCCGGTAGGAATAAAGAGGGGAACTGAGGCCCTTCGAGAGGTGGTGAAAGCTCTTTCAAAAGGAGCAGAGGTGTCGGAACCGGAGGCGGAGCGAATTGCTTCTGCCAGTGCTTGTGCAGGAGCAATCAGGTTTGGCGACAAAATTACCCTTACCGAGGCCAGGCATCTTTTTCACACTTTGTTCACCATGGATGATCCCTTTCACTGCCCGCACGGGAGACCCACGATGATTGAGTTACCGTTCAGTGAACTGGAGAGTCGTTTTGGAAGATAGCATGCGAATGCGAATACCGGTAATTACCGGATGCACAGCTGTTGGAAAAACTGCTGCTGCTTTCTACATTGCAGAGCACCGGTCCAACGTTGAGATAATCAGCGCAGACTCCAGGCAGTTGTACAGGGGAATGGATATAGGCACGGCAAAACCCACTGCTGATGAGTTGAAAAGATTTCCCCACCACATGATTGATGTGGCTGATCCTGATGTTCTTCTCTCTGCGATGTGGTTTGCAGAGAAGGCAATGAAGATTATAGATGATATCCTTAGTAGAGGGTCAATTCCTCTTGTAGTGGGAGGTTCAGGTCTATATGTAATGTCGCTTGCAGGACTTCTTGACCCACTTCCCCCCAGAAATGATGACCTGCGGAATTCACTTTTGTCTCTTGAGAATGCTGTGCCCGGTTCACTGCATCGTCTTCTTCACGGACTGGACAGGAAGGAAGCAGCTCGAACTGGAAACACCGACAGAGTAAGACTGATTAGAGCTCTTGAAATCGCCCTGTTGAGCGGTGAGAAACCTTCGATTCTGAAGCGGGGCGGAAACCTCGATAATCGATTCAGATTTGTCTTTATCGAGAAGGACAACACTGTTCTTCGAGATGGTGTAAAGAGAAGAACTTCAAGCATGTTGTCAGATGGTCTTCTTGATGAGGTCAAGGGTCTTCTTGAAAGGGGATACCGCCGTGATCCGGTGCTTGGAGTAACAATTGGTTATTCAGAGCTGATTGACTATCTGGAAGGATTATGCTCCCTTCAGGAGGCACAGACAGCTATTGAGACCCATACCTGGCAGTACGCCAGGAAACAGAGAAACATGTTCAGACGTCTGCCCGGAGTAGTATCAGTGAGCAGCGACCCGGTTCTGGTCGAAGCTGCACTGTTCGGCGAGAGGAGAACTGATGGATAGAGACAAGGAAATAATTGCCGATCATCTGCCACTTGAAGAGGTGATGATTGCTGATATTGACGGAATTGAAGCTCCGGAAAACTGGTTAAGAGCGGCAGGAGATGATTCTCCTGAAGTTCCTCCTGTGGTTATTGAAGAGAACCGGGGATTCTCTCTGGTTGGCAACCACCGCACAGTGTGGCATTTGAAAAAAAGCGGAAAGATCATGGTAAAATGCCTTATTGTGAGAAGCATTGTTCATGTAAGACCTGCTCACTTGTTGATCAGCAACTGTACAGAGGAGGCAATGCTCTTTGAAGGTCTGCTCCGGCGGGAGATCGTTTCCAACAGAAGCCGCCTGGCAGACATGCTGGGCTACTCCAGAGCAAGAATAACCCAGCTTCTGAATCAGCTCAAGCTTCCTTTGAACATCAGGCAGAAAGTTCTTCTTACCGATGAGGTGAGTGAATTCAAGCTTAGACCTCTGCTCAAGTTTCTTGATGACGAGGTAAAACTTCAGGCTGGTTTTAAGAAGCTCATGGAAGGAAAGCTTTCAGGCAGGCAGATGGCAGCTTTCGCGAACTCGGATATTTTCGAGGACAGTTCTGCAATTTCTGATGGTGCGGAAATGAGAAAGCCTCTTGAAATCACACTGGACGATCCCGGGAACTCTATTGCCGAATTGGAGGGCGTTTTTGCAGGAGATGAACTGAAAAAAAGTTCCACTGAAAAGAATGCTGGTGCGGAAAACCTCAATCAGCTGACTGAGGACACATACATAATTCCAGAGTCAGATGAAAAACCTCCCAGGCCGGATATGTCTCTTGTTCTCAGAGAGTTAGGTAACATCCGCGAAGTCGGATGGAAGATGAGGGCTGCGGAGCACATGCTTTCGCCGCTTGAAATGGAATTCCTCGAGGGTGTTTCCAAAATGCGTACAGGGCTTTACACCGAGTCGGTGAACATTCTGGGCGAGATAGTCTCTGATGACCCGGACCACCATCTTGCGTGGTTTTATCTGGGGCGTTGCTCCAATCTTACAGGATTTCTTCAGGAATCCGAAGAATATCTCAGAAATGCTGTTTCCAGATGCCCAGATAATCCCGACTACCTGGTTGAACTTGCCATAGTTCTTGAAAAGCTGAAAAGACACTCTGAAGCGGAAGCATTCTATAGAAAATCAGCCATTATCCGTAAGGCCCAGGCAACCGGAAAATGAGAGAACACACAATACTGGTTCTACTTTTACTGGCCTCCTGTGCGAAGATAGTAGCTCCCGCTGGAGGTCCGGTAGACAACAACCCGCCGGAGGTTGTTGCTGTGTTTCCGGAGCCGGGATATGTAGAGGAAATCCCTGAAGAGATTACCATAGTTTTCTCTGAGAAAATTCGTGGTTCTGAAGAGGATGTTCAACTGTATCCTGACCAGGGCGGAGAGGTACTTGTTAATGGCAATGAAGTTAACATTGTTACCGGTACTGACAACGGCCTTGCTATGGTGACCATATCCTCCAGTCTTGAGGATGTGCGGGGAAACCGGATCATCAATCCGGAAACTTTTGTATGGAACAGTACCCCCGAGGACAGTTTTGCAGAAGTTTCAATTACTGTACTCCGCAGTGGAGGGGGAAGCGTTACCTCCCGTGCCCGTTGCGATTTCTTTCTTCTTCCCGATACGGCGTCTCCCCGGATAACTCATTATCCGGATACCCTTGGAATTATCAATGCCGGTTGGCTTTCGGCAGGGGATTACAGGATTCTCTGCTACGAGGATGTTGACCAAAGCAGGAGATGGGATCCTGAACGGGAACCGGGTTGCGCCAGTGAAATAACTATGATATCCGCTGATCAAACAGAGCTGACCATGACAATGACCATTATTGACAGCATTGGACCCCGCATCTCCGATATACTTGTTCTGGATGGGTGGCATCTGGATATCCTCTGGAATGAACAGATAAAAGTGAATCCCGAGGCTCGGCAATTTGTGACTGTAACCGGGCCGGACACTCTGCCTGTTGAAGTTTACGGGGTAAAGGCATCAGCAGGAAGAAGCTCTACCGGAAGAATGACTGTGTACACCGACGCACTTTCCGATACGGTGTATACCATTGCAGTTCAAGGAATTCAGGATCTGGCAGGTAACCCTTCACTGGCGGATACTCTTGAACTCTGGGGCTCTGACTCACTGCCTGCAGTAAAACTTGCGGTGCAATCTGCTTATCCACTTGATGGAGGGGTTGAAGTACCTCCCGCCGGACCATTCTTTATCTCCTTTACCGACTGGGTGGATGAATCCGCTGTTGAGTCTCTTTACACAATCACAAGAGTCGCAGACAGCACCACTGTTGAAGGCGAATTCGTTCGAACATCAGCCACGGCATTTTCCTTTACGCCCAACAGCGAATTGCTGGGAGAGCGTCAATACAGGGTTGATTATTTCTCAGGTCTTGTATCGCTTCAGGGTGATTCAGTCAGCGGGCAGAGCTGGACGTTCATACCAGCCTGGAGCGAACGCCCGGGTTTTGTTTCAGGTGTTATTTCAGGAACAAGTGCTTCAGTGGTCACCATGGTTGTGGCACCCACAGGCGGTACCGGGGAAGTCATCACTGCTGAATTTGCCCCCGGTGCTTACTCTTTCGCTGATGTTTCCGGTGGCAGGTACACAATTTCTGTTTTTGTGGATTGGAATTCTGATAATATATGGAGTCCCGGTGAGCCGTATGGTGCCTGGCCGGGTGTTGTTGAGGTATTTCCAGGTATCGAAAGAGAAAATATCAACATTCAGGTGGTTCCATAATGTTGTTCAAACCCGAACAGAGATTTATTAGTGAGAAGTGTGTTGCGTGCGGGATATGCTCTGATGTATGTCCGGAGGGTTCCATAGAGACGGATCGCTCAGGAAAGGTCGTCTCTTTTGCATCAACCTGTATGGGATGTGCCCATTGCGGTTGTTACTGCCCCTCAAACTGTTTCGATCTGCCGGCAGAGCAGCATGCTGAAATACCCGGGGAAGATCAGATTCAGAATCTCTTTGAAAACAGAAGATCCACACGGAAATTCTCAGAAAAGAAGATCGAAGAAGCCGTTGTCAATTCCCTTCTTGAACCGGTGGGCTTTGCTCCAACAGGTCAGAATGCCCAGGGGATCACGGTCGATGTTATCCTTGGATCTGCGGGCATTAACCGGTTGATTGTTAAACCTCTTGTGAAGCTGGTAAGAGTTCTTGACTGTTTTCGTCTACTAAGTCTTCTGGCTGGCCCGGCACGGGGGGCAATCCGGAAGATACGACAGGGGGAGGACATCATTACCTGGAAAGCTCCCTGCGTTCTTTTGTTCAGAGCACCTGCCGGGAATGTTACCGGTAAAACAGATGCAATTATCGCGGCAACGATGGTTTCCATCAAAGCTGAATCAATGGGGCTGGGATCTTTCTGGAACGGGGTTGTTCAGATGGCATCACCGATTCTTCAAGTGAAGAAATGCCATGCCGTTCTCTGTGTAGGGTATCCTTCTCTCAAAAAGTATCAGCATGTTCCAGCAAGAGAATGGACCAGCAGAGATATCAGTCAGAGTGAATGTAAGTAGGGCGCCAGGGCAGATCGTCGTGAAGCGATGGTCTGGCATTGCTTTCCACCATGATATTAGACCAGTTCAGCAGCCTGGGCACCGTGTACAGTGCCATGTCTATTCTGCTGATTCTGAATTCGTTACCTTCATAAACCCGCTTCAGGCTGCCCACAGCGCCATCCACAAGATAACCCTGGATCACTGCGGGACGACCCTGAAATTCCATTGAAGCAATGGTGCCTTCCGCATTCACTCCACGGGGGATCTGTCCTCCGGGATAAGCAAACACGTTAATTCCGGAAGTTCTGAGCCCCAGTCTTCTCTGGAACGAATTAAGGGCTGGAATAACCTGTTCCCAGTACCTGGAAGGTGGAATCTTTGCAAAGGCAAGATGGTCCTCAGAGTGATTCCCGATACAATGTCCCATATCCAGTACGGCATTCAATTTCTCTTCAGTGTGGTTTCCGAATGGAATTTTGTCCCAGCTGATGAAAAATACCACACCACGACCGAAATCAGGATGCTCTTCAATGAATGTGTTTACTATGGCTACTGCGCAGTCGGGATCTATTCTCTGCTCTCCGCCGGGCATATCGATGTACCTGAAGTTGTCTTCCCAGCCATCGTCAAAGGTTATCATTATCGGTCGTCTGTCAAAGGGCACTCTGCCGAGACCATCCTCAATATCAGTGGGAAGAATCAGAAAGAAACCGGCGTCGTACAGTCTTTGAAGATCGTCTCTCAGCTTGGCCGGGGTTGCGCTGTATGCACTTTTGTGAAGTGTTATCTGGTGATAGGTGATTACAGGAATACCACTCGCGTAATCAGTTAGTTCCGGAGCTGTTCCGTAATTCAGCCCCGGGGGATTGCCTGTCATGGGAATGAAGCCCGTCAGTACAAGAAACAGCAGGGTCATAGCGGCATTACCGTTATACGGTCCAGATCCGCATCAACTTTCGCATCAATGAATACGCCTATCTGGCCTGTGGGAGGAATTATGGTTCGCACCACCTGCACCAGCTGACCGTTAACAGAGAAATCTGTGTAATTTCCGTGGACTTCAGCAGTAAGTTCGACTTCGTTCAGTCTGTAGGGAAGCAGCCTTGAAGATTCAAACACATCCAGACCCATAACCGGTATCCAGAGACCGTTTAAACACCTCTGTATTGTGTACTGGCCTCGTCCGTTTACTCCCAGCAGAAGGAAATTGTCTGCTCCGTCTGCCCGAAGAACAATTCCAACCACAGAGTGTGCCTGTGCGTCGGTCACATTGAATACAGCCTGAACAAGACCATCCTTCAGAAGACCCGCCGTACTCAGGAGTACCACCGGTTCATTGAAGTAGTGATTATCGATATGCAGAGCGCCGTTGTATACATCGTACTGTATATCCGGGCCGAAAGGCCGATCGAGAACACTCTGGAATGTACAGTTTAAAAGAGTATCATCAGGCGCCGGAGCAGCCTGATCCAGATATCTCTGTTCAATAGCCTCAGATACCGTTTCAGAGGCATCCCGGGAGGGTGCTCCCACAAAAAAACCGCTGGTCTGCTGTGTAGATCCGCAGGCCATTGCAAGCATAGCAGTAACAATAATGTATATTTTCTTCATGAACAATTTTCTCCATCTTTTTGAAAGCGATTGAAACAGTGCTGAAAACTATTGTATTTTTTGTCTTCTGTCTAGTACCCTGTCAAGCAATAGCTGTCGCGTCCTGCTGGCTCTCCGGAGCCCCAGCGGCGTTACTGGTTCAATTGCATAGCGGTGCTATGCGCATAAACCAGTGCCTTGCTGGAACTCTGTTAGCAATAAGGCCGATAACTGAGAGCTCCCCCTGCGATAGCATGGGGAATAGCGGCGCATTATGTCGACACTTATTATCTGACAGGGTACTAGTGCTGTGCCTCTTGTCCGGGGTCGGGTGCAGTGATGTGACGCCGGCGAGAGAAATTGTTCCTGTTGCTTCGGAAGAGCCGGGGTATGTTCAGCCCGCTCCTCTGTATCTGGTGATGATCCCCGATTCCTTTCAAACAGCTGTTATCTGGGATCAGAATTCACCGCTTCTTGTTAACATGGTTCTCGAGGACGAAACTGTACTCGCCGGTGACACAATTCTCTCAGGGACAGACCCCTTCTTTGCGGTGGAAATGGAAAGAGTGGAAATGGCGTTGAACATAGCGGAGGCCATTGGAGACAGTATTGCCATAGACAGCCTCTTCACCTTGCTATCAGACTCTTCTTCATTCTTTTTTGTAACCTCCCCCGCAGCAGGATCCATAAGAAGTCTGGCGTTTCAGGAAGGTACTCTCCAGCCCGGTGATACAATAGCAACGGTTACAGGCCCCCCTCCCGATTCCGTCTACTTTCTCTCTCCTGATTATTTTCACATCAGATGGCCTGAGAACCTGCCTGGATGTACTGTAACTGAAAGAGGGCTTCAGTGTCGCGGACCCTTGCCCGGAGCAGCAACCTCAATTCCGGGAACATGGTCTCTGCAACCGCAATTCATCTTTGAAGAGGGTCTCAACTCGTTTCTTCTTGCAACTGCCGGTGATACCATTCCAATTACCATAATCGGATCCACAGACACTTCAAAAATAATCTACTCGGTGTTTCCTCTGGATTCCGTAGCTCTCACTCCCTGGTAAATCGATTCACGCGCACATGGCATGAGGCTCCTGCACCATTGTTGTCGAAGTAGTTCTGGTGGTAGTTCTCCGCCTGCCAGAAATTCCCTGCGGGACTGACTTGAGTAACAATTTCGTATCCCAGATCCCTGAGAATGGACACAAGCTCATCAAGAACAGTGAGTTGCTTTTCCGTGGTGTAAAATACCGCTGATCTGTACTGTGTACCGGTATCAGGCCCCTGGCGATTTACCTGTGTGGGGTCATGGATCTCAAAGAAGGTCATGGCGAGTTCTCTGAATGAAACTGCCGAATTATCAAAAAGCACTTTTACAGTCTCCGTATGACCGGTTGATCCGGAGCAGACTTCATTGTATTCCGGGTTTGCGAGAGTTCCGCCCATGTAGCCGGATTGGGCGGAAAGAACTCCCGGAGTATGGTCGAATATGTATTCCACACCCCAGAAACAACCTCCTGCAAAGTATGCAGTTTCAATTCTGTCACCGGGAATGAAGTTCATGGAAATTGAATTAACACAGTGTCTGGTATCCGTTTCTGTATAACCTTCTCCTGTAAAAACATGCCCAAGATGGCCTCCACAGGCAGCGCAGAGTATTTCAGTTCCAACCCCATCATCGTCTGGTTTGGTCTGAACAGCGTCTTCAATCGCCTGGTCAAAAGCGGGCCATCCGCAATGGGCCTGGAATTTGGTCTCAGATCTGTAAAGAGGAGTGTTGCATCTTTTGCAGGTGTACAACCCGTTCTCGAAAGTGTCAACGTACAAACCTGAATTGGGCATCTCAGTGCCACCGTGAACAATTACAGATTCTTCTTCCGGGGTGAGGTCTCGGAAGTCCATATCTTTTTCTCCATTCGCTATCACTATAATTGCAGTTAGCAGAAATGCCGAAAATACCCGCATTTTGTTACCTCCATCCCGGAAGAACACCATGAGAGGGGCAGAGGTTTCGTATTCGCAGTACTGAATTATATTAGTTCAACATAAATACATTTTTCCCATTAAACGAGAGGGGACCCGTTTGTCCAGGAACCTTTTTGATTTCAGCGCCAATTACAGTTGGGACCGCATTGATCCGGAAGCATTTGACCTGTTCAATCAGTGGCGGAAAGAAGGACGGCTGGGTTTTCTTGATCTGCCGCTTAACGGAAAACTTCACAGCGACACTGTGGAGCTTGCAGATAAATGCGGCAGAAACTCCAGTACTCTTTTTGTTGCTGGAATTGGTGGCTCATCCCTTGGTCTGCGTGCAATTCTCTCTGCTCTTGACGACAACTCCGGCAGAAAAGTCATTCTCGTTGATTCCCCCGATTCAAAAGTTATAAAACGGGCTGTCGCGGGAGCCGACCCGGATGACTCAGCCATTTGTGTTATCACCAAGTCTGGAGGAACTGCAGAAACTCTTTCCATTTTTATGGAGCTTCGCAGAATTCTCGGCACGAAAGCCCCGGTTTTTGCTGTTACAGACCCTGAAAAGGGAGAGTTGAGAAAGCTTGCTTACTCCATGAGCTGGGACACTCTTCCGGTGCCGGCAAATGTAGGCGGAAGGTTCAGCGTTCTCTCGCCTGTGGGTATGTTCCCGGCAGCTTTTACCGGGATTGATACGGCAGAGCTTCTTTCCGGTGCCGCACAGGTTGTTGAGGACTTTGATAAAAGAGGGAAGAGCAGTCTTGCCGGCAGAATAACCGGGGCATTTCTTTCAAAATTCAGAAGCTATCCCGTTCATGTATTCATGTCGTATTCTGATTTTCTTTATGACACAGCTCTGTGGTTTGCACAGCTCTGGGCAGAGAGTCTGGGTAAGGCGGAAGATCTTTCAGGAAAAAAAATTAACATCGGGCAGACACCTCTTGCCTGCCGTGGACCTGCCGATCAGCATTCTCTTGTTCAGCTCTTTATGGAAGGGCCTGCTGATAAAACCGTTACAATACTTACAGAGGGAGTTCCTGCGATTTCCAAACCGCACCCCGGTGAATTCAGCCACGTTTCCACCATGGGCTATCTTGAGGGCAGAAGTCCTGACGAACTTCGAATGGCGGAGGCTGAGGCCACAGCAACTGCCCTTTCCGAAAGAGGTCTTCCACTGTCCCGGATCAGCATTCCGGAGATAACAGCCGGTTATCTGGGTCAGATTTTCATGTCACTTGAAATAGCAACTGCACTGGCGGGCCTTGCTCTGGGTGTTGATCCGCTTGATCAGCCCGGTGTTGAGAGGGGCAAGATTCTTACATACAAGGCTATGGGTCGGGAGGGATTTTGATACAGTTACTTGCTGCTGTTCTGGCAGTGTTTCCGACTTCACAAACTGAGAACTGGTACACCCTGCTTCAGGGAACTTATCAGACGGGATGTTCAGCTGATTACCTGCTGGCAGGTGAGAAAGACACAGGAGTTCTCACAAAAGGTCTTCCGCTGGTTGCAATCGGGGTTATTCCAGATCTTCCGTGGCCTGAGGCACGCACAGTTGATCCCCTCAAAAGCGGTCTCTGGGGTGCCGGCAGGTGGAACACTTCAGTGGATGGTCGCGCTTTTCAGGATTCTCTCAGCATTTCAAAAATCGGGCTGATACAGAACACACTGGACCACAGCAGATATGTTTTTCAACTGGACAGACCACTCCCGTGGAATACTTCGGGCAACTTTCAGATCCTTCGTGATGATTCTCTCCGGTTGTTTTCCGCAGTTATGGAAAGGGGCCCATTCAATATGCGAACCATGAGCTGGGAGGGGCATAACTGCGGCTGGGGCTCGTGGGCAGGCTGGAGATCACAGCATTTGTATGCAAGAGCCGGATTTGCGCGGCTCAGTGCAGGTGACAGACGACCGGAAGTTCTTGCGGGCTCCACCGGGAATCTTTCTTCTGTGGTATTTGAGATAGGAGCAGCAGCCTCTTACGTGGACAGCACCATTCTGGGGAGAGGGGTTGCAGGTATTTCAAGCACCGTGGGACCTGCACAAGCTTCCGCTTTTTTTGAATACAACGATGATGGTGAGGGTTTCTGGGGTGGGATCACTCTTCCAGCAGGGGCTGTTGAACTTTCCGCAGCCCTTTCCCGGCCGTCAGGGGATGAGTTGTTTCAGACAGTTGCGGTAAGACACTCAAACTTTAATCTTGTTGGCAGGTTTCTTGATGAAACCGCCGTAGCCGCAGACGCAGAAATCGCGAAGGGCTTTTTTCGCGGCAAGGGTGCCGCCTGCTGGAATTTTGACAGTGATTCCCTTTCTGTAAGTACATGGATGCTCCTGGGTTTTGACTGGTACAGGGGAAGATTTGAGGCCGGTCCCAGGGTTGCTGCCGAGCTGAATACCACAGGAAAATGGGATGAGACGGTGGATGTACTGCTGGGGTTCACCCTTGCATCATTCTCATTTGCAACTGCAGTTGAAGACATTACACGGGAAACAGAACGAAACTGGTCTTTTGGAATTACCTGGGTTTTCACAGACCAGCCTCCAGTGACCCCTGTTGAAGAAACGGAGAGTAGGGATGGAAGTTAAAATCGCCGTGCTGGCTTCGGGTGCCGGGTCTAATTTCAAAGCCCTTGTCGAAGGCGAAACCGAACCGGGAGTTGTTGATATTCTCCTGACTGACAACCCGAATGCGGGAGCATTGAAACTGGCTGCGGAACTTGGCGTGGAGGCAAGGTATCTATACCCGGGAAAGTACAGGACAAGGTTCGGAATTGAAGAGGAGAGGCTCTGGGCTGATTTTCTGCTCGACAGGGGGGTTCAACTGATTTGTCTTGCCGGGCTTATGAGAATAATCAAGGGACCGCTTCTTGATGCATACAGGGGCAGGATGCTGAATATTCATCCTTCTCTGCTTCCCGCTTTCCCCGGCCTTGATGCCCAGGGCCAGGCATTCAGCTATGGTGTTAAAATAGCTGGCTGCACAGTTCATTATGTTGATGACGGCACAGATACAGGCCAGATTATCCTTCAGAAAGCTGTTCCTGTACTTGAGTCTGATCAAAGGGATTCTCTGGCTGCAAGAATTCTTTTGCAGGAACACGAGATTTACTCAAAAGCCGTGAAAGCCCATTGTTTGGGAAGAGCAGTATATTCGAAGGTTATCCGGTAACCCCAGAGGGAGAAGTTGCTCAAATATGAATGCTGTAGTAATGGTTCTTGTTTTTCTTTTATTCGGCGGTGCAGAAGACCCTGTTCCTGCAGAACCCGTCTTTGTGATTTCAGTGGACAATGTACCGTTGCAGCCTCACATGATGGCGTTTATGGTTTCATCGGGTGAACAGGTAACACTCTCCTGTACTGATTCACTGAGCTGGTCAATTCCCGGTCTTGCATTGAGCGGAACAGGCAAAGAATTCAGGTTTACATTGCCCAGATGCCATGGAACCTATACAGTAACAGCCTCAGACACAGTGTCGATGCAGGAATGGATCATGATAGCTCCGCTTGATCAGGACCAATTCCGAACTGCATCTATAAACTCTTATCCAGTTGGGTTTTACGGAGATGGAAACAGCAGAGATCACTTGCCTGATAAGGGCTTCATTGAACTGTGGCCTGATGTTTTTGATGCAAGAATTTCCACACATCTGAGCTTTTCTGATTTCCTGGGCCACACAGAAGGTGAATGGCCACAGTATATGGTTCTTGATCTGAGACTTGTTCATAAACTGGAATGTGTTCTTGAGGAAGTGGCGTCAGTCTATCCGGAAGCGCGAGACATTCACTGCATAAGCGGTTTCAGAACTCCTGCCTATAATGAGGCAATTGGAAACGATACTGGTTTCAGCCTTCATCTTTACGGTGCAGCATCTGATTTCTGGATAGAAGGCTGGCCTGCAAATAATCTGATTGACGATCTTGACAGAAACAAGCGAATTGATGTGTTTGACGGCGAATTCATAGTTGAAGCTGCAAGAAGGCTGGAGGCTGCCGGTGAAGTTGCTGTAGGCGGAGCTTCAGCATACAGGTGGATTACCTCTCACGGTCCTTTTGTTCATCTGGATACGAGAGGAAGTGCGGCTGTCTGGCAGACCAGGCGCAGCCTTATAGATAACCCGGTCATCTAATCGGAGTGTAGAGATGAAGATTCCCGTTATTGTTCTGATTTCTGTTCTTGCCGTGGCACTGGCAATCAGTTTGACAACTGTTTACCGCATGAATGGGAAAGTTCTCTTCATGAGAGACATGGTCAACGAATACAACAACAGGGTTGAACTGGTAGCTACACAGCGTGATACGCTGGCTTTTATTAATTCCGCCTTTACAGCGAGGATGGATTCGTTGCCATCTCTCCGTCACACCGCTGATTCTCTGCAGGTTCGTCTTGACGAAGCTGAGCTTGTTCGCAACTATCTCGGATACTATTTAATCATCGATACCGGTCAGAATAGATTCCATCTCAGACGTGGCGGCCTTCTTGTTCGTTCCGGATACTGCGGTACAGGCAAGGGCTGGACTGCGAATGACAGTGGTCTGGTGTGGAATTTCAGTACTCCCAGAGGTCTCAGATATGTTGTAAAAAGGGGGGAAAATCCTTACTGGTTCAAACCGGACTGGTACTGGCTTGAGCAGAATCTTCGTCCTCCAAGGCCAGGTGAAGACATTCTGATTCCAGACAGTCTTTCATGGGAAGACCAGATTGTTTACTACAATGATTCGTTGACTTCCATCGAGCGAGTCTGGGTTCGGGCTGTTCCGGGTGCACTGGGTAACTTCAAAGTGGATCTGGGTGGAGGAATACTTCTTCACTACGGCGTGGGCAGGGGAAGAAATGTCAGTCACGGTTGCATCCGTCTGAGCAATTCTGATCTCGAAGCGATATACAGGGCACTGCCTGTGGGTGCTCCTGTTTTAATTTACTGATAGAAAGGTTGGCATGATATCCACATTTGCGGGAGCTGCAGGAAGGCGATCACGACTTCACATTGTTTCGATTGCCGGTACTCTGGTGGCAGTACTTGTTGTTATCTTTTTTATCAACCGGGCGAGAACAGATTCATCTGTGTTTCAGCAGGAATCTGCATCTGCAACGGAAGCCAATCAGGCTGTTCCACCGGTTGAACTCACGGCAACTGTTCCTGAGGAACAGCCTCCGGATCTGTGGCTCCAGGCTTATGGCTCTTCATCCGGCAATGCGGCATGGGGATCTGCGATAGTTGCTCCTTTTGATACACTGTGGAGCATTTCTACAGGAAGAGAGCTGTTTTCCCCACCTGCAATTGTCGGTGACATGATTTTCATAGCAGGTAATGACAAGGTTCTTCGAGGAATCAACAAAGACTCCGGCCAGCAGGTATGGTCACGAACCGTTACATGCGGCTTATCCGGGGGAGTTGCTGCAGATTCCACCACTGTCTACTTCAGTGGTCAGGATGGATACATGTATGCCCTTGACATCGAAACGGGTTCTGAAAGATGGAGTACGGGCCTTGGATACCATATCTTTACAGATGCCTGTATTTTCTGCGACAGTCTTGTTCTTGCGGGGAATTCCATGGGATCCATTGCGGCTTTAAACCGAAGAACTGGTTCTCTGATCTGGAATGACACAATGGACGGCCTTCTGCTGGGGCCTGCTGTTTCAGAGAGTATTGCCGTGTTCTCATCGGAGGCAGGAGCTGTAGGGGCATGGGATATTGCAGGAAATTCACTCTGGTTCCGAGGATTTACTTCACAACCTTCGGCACCTTCAATTAAAAATAATGTGGTATTTGTGGGTTTTTCAACCGGCAAGGTTCTTGCGCTCTCTCTTACTACAGGAGAAACCCTCTGGGAAACTACTCTGGATGGTATCCGCGGAAGAACAGTTGTTTCACGCCCGGCACTTACCGGTGATTCGCTGCTTGTTGCTGGAACCTGTGATGGAAGGGTTTTCTGTCTAAAAAGCAACAATGGAGAACTTTTTTGGGAAACAGAGTTTCAGAACTGGATATCGGTAACTCCGGCAGTTTGCGACACCATCGTATATGCCAGTTGCGATGACAGTAGAATACACCTTTTAAGCCTGAACACAGGACTTCCCATTGATGCTATCGAAACAGGATCATATTCAGGAACACCACCGGTGCTTGCAGGAGGTGTTTTGTATACAGGAAATTCCGCAGGCGATTTTACAGCGATCATCGGAACCTTACCGACTGATTCTGCGGAAGAAGAATAGGAGTCAAATGCCCAGTGGAATGATACCCAGCGGATATGCCCTGGTAGCAGGTCTGTCCAATACAGGTAAATCAAGCTTGCTGAATGCTCTAACTGAAACTGACATTTCTCCGGTTGCGCTTCAGCCGGCTTCCACAAGGATGCCCATTACAGCCATCTGTACTCCTGGAAATGCGCAGATATGTTTTGTAGATACCCCACCTCTCGAGAGCGGGTACGACTGGTCCATCATCGACTGGGTAGATGTGGTTGTTCTTGTTACCGACATCAAGACCTTCGACAGGGATCTTGAAAGACCCGTTGTAAAGCATTTCCTGAGGCGCACAAACAGAACACCTGTTGTACTGGCTCTCGGCAGAAGTGACTTTGTTAAGCCTAAGCACCGCGCAGCTTATGTTGACAGAGCAAGATACACAAACAGGTTTACTGGAATTGTACCGGTTACACCGCTGCTTGGTTTTGGAATCACAGAGCTCATGGATGCTGTGCTACAGAATATTCCCATGCGAAACAGATTGTTTCCCCGGAGCATAAAAACATTGAATTCCAGGCGTTTTCTCATATCAGAGCAGATCCGTACTCAGTTGTTCAGCCTGCTTCCGCTGGAAGTTGCAGGGGAGACAGCTGTACAGGTGGAGGAAACATCTCAGAGGGACGGCAGACTTTATGTCAGAGCTAACCTTATTGTATCCAGAGCATCCTCCAAGGGAATCCTCATCGGACGCAAGGGGCAGACTCTTGAGCACATAAACAACCTGTCTACAAGGGCTATAGGAGAATTCACCGGTGAAGAATGCAGACTTGACCTGTGGGTGAAGGTCCGCGAGGCCTGGACAGAAAACAAAACCGATTTGCTTGAGTTCGGATATGTCTGCTGACATCCAGAGAGCCTGCCGAATCGATATTGAAGACTTTGAAGGCCCCCTTGATCTTCTTCTGTTCCTGATCAGGAGAGATGAACTTGATGTTACCACAATACATGTTGCAGAAGTTGCCAGTCAGTATCTGAAATACATCAGAGAGGCTGAAGATCTCAACCTGGACATTGCCGGAGAGTATCTGGTCATGGCAGCGACACTTACCAGTATGAAAAGCAGGCTGCTTCTTCCGGTTGAAAGAGCTCTTATGGAGGATACTGAGGATCCTATGGAAGCTCTTATGAGGCATCTTGTACTCTACAAAGCTTTTAAAGAAGTCGCTTCTGAACTGAGGGAAAGTGAATCCATCTGGCGGGATGTTTTCACCCCGCCGGGAGAGCGCGCCAGGTACGAGGAAGATGTAATTGAAGTTGATCCGGGGCAGACTTCTCTGCTGGATCTGCTTCTTGCCCTTGAAAATATAACAGAGAAGAACGCTCCGCCTCCGCAGCACCGGATACACAAACCGCTTCTTTCCCTCACTGAGTGTGTATCTGCTCTGGACAAGCTTCTTCCCCTGAATACCACAAGGGATTTCAGGGATGCATTAGGTGAGAGCACAGACCATGCCATAGTAGTATCTTTCTTCGTTTCAGTTCTTGAACTTGTCAGACGGAGATGGCTCACAGCAGAGCAGAGCTACCCTTTTGCGGACATCATGATGAAACGAAAAGAGGAAAGGTGGGAAATGAATGCTTGATCAGCTGGCAAGGCAGATAGAAGCTCTTCTTGTTGCCACCGAGTCACCTGTTACACTGAGCAGGATTTGCGAACTTACCGGATGCGGTACAGAGTCTGCGGAGCAGGCTGTTCTGCGTATTGAAGCAGAGCTTTCCTCCGGCGGGCACGCTATCGTTGTTGCCAGACTTGCCGGAGGATACAGGATTGTAACAGACCCCGACCTTGGCTTTGTAGTTGGACAGTTGTTTGAGGGAAAAAGACACAGCAGACTTTCAAGAGCATCTCTGGAGACGCTGGCAGTAATTGCATACAGGCAGCCTGCCACCAGGGCTCAGGTTGAGGCGGTTCGCGGAGTGAACAGCGACAGTGCCATGAGAACTCTGCTGGAGAGAGATTTAATAAAAATAGCAGGACGACAGGAGACTCCGGGAAGACCACTTCTTTACGGGACAACTTCACGATTCCTGGAATACTTTGGTCTCAGCAATCTTGAGCATCTGCCCAGGATGGATGAGATGGAGAATCTTTTGAAGCTTTCAGCAGAGGATATCGAGCGGATGGCTTCTGAGTTATCGGGGGAAGAAAGTGACCAGAGCATCTAAAGCAAAAAAGACAGCCTCAGCAAGTGCTGACGGAATGAGGCTTAACCGCTTCATAGCAAGATCCGGAATTGCCAGCAGAAGAAACTGCGATGCCGGTATCAGAAATGGTATGGTTACCGTTAATGGGCGGCTGATTATAAATCCTGCGGAGAAAATATCGGCAGGAGATCTTGTCTTGTGGGATGGTGCTTCAGTAACCCTGCCGGATCTGTTCGTTGCCGTAATGAACAAGCCATCAGGTTACGAAACAACAATGAACGAAAGCGCTGCAAGACCGATATCACAGCTTTCTGTTGGAATGCCCCGAGGCGCTGCTCCGGTAGGTCGTCTTGATATACGAACCGGTGGACTTATCCTGTGGAGTAACGATGGTGAACTTGTTTACAGACTCACTCACCCGAAGTGGCGGATTGAAAGGGAATACTCTCTGATCCTCGCCAAACCTCCTGAGAAGGAGGCTGTGGAAAAGATGCGTAAGGGTGTATACATAGCGCCGCGAGAGTTCTCCAAGCCTAAATCCGTGGAGAAAACAGGGCCAAAGACTCTCAATGTTGTTTTGACAACCGGGCGCAACAGAGAAGTCAGAAGACTGTCAAAGTTTTCTGGAATTCCACTGATTGGTCTTGAAAGGGTAAGATTCGGTCCAATCCAGCTTGAAGACCTTGAGCGGGGCAAATGGCGGATACTCAATGCAGAGGAAATCGCATCACTCTGCAAAGCAGTAAGGCTTGACAGATAGCTTTCCGGAAAAACTTCATCGAAGTACATACAGGACTTGACGAACGACTCTTTTTTCAGGATATTTGCCGCATCTGAAA
Source organism: Candidatus Sabulitectum sp. (assembly GCA_023139045.1). Classification (GTDB taxonomy): domain Bacteria; phylum Fermentibacterota; class Fermentibacteria; order Fermentibacterales; family JCC-6; genus Sabulitectum. The sequence goes on along the minus strand of JAGLOJ010000049.1, from coordinate 18,600 downwards.
GAGGGGATGTGAATTTGACTGCCTGAGATAATAGCTGTAGACGGTCCTGCTGCTTCCGGTAAAAGTACTACTGCGAAGAGGGTGGCGACAGAGTTGGGTTTTGAGTATCTGGACACCGGCGCAATGTACCGAGCGTCGGCTTTTCTGGTTACAGCTTCAGGTATCGACCCTCATGACGGTGTTGCAGCATCTTCTCTCCTTGTCAACCATTCAGTTGACGTTTCAAGCAGGGGTGTATTTCTTGACGGAGATGATATTTCCGGAAAGATAAGAACACAGGTCATCGGTGAAGCTGCAAGCATAATATCGGCTCACTGTGAGGTAAGAGAATACATGGTTGCACTTCAAAGAGCCTTTGGTAAAAAATACAACACGGTAGCAGAAGGAAGAGATATGGGAACTGTTGTTTTCCCGGACGCTACCTTGAAGGTCTATGTAGTGGCAGATATAGCAATTAGAGCGTTACGCAGATTGAAAGATCTGGGTCATGACGATATGGACAGTATGGTTCACTCTGTTTTTCGAAGAGATTACAGAGACAGAAACAGATCTGAAAGCCCATTGCGACTTCCTCCCGGAGCTCTCTGGCTGGATGGAACAAGCATGTCTGTCAATCAGCAGGTTAATATCGTTCTCGACTATTATAGAGGGCGGTGCAAAAAGTGAAAAGATCACCACTGGTCGATATTATTCTCAGACCAATTATTGTCACCATGGCAGCTCTTATCTTTAGAATGAAGGTTGTTAACCGGAAGAACTTTCCCAAGGGCAACCTCATTCTTGCCGGGAACCATATCTCAAACTGGGATCCTCCTTTCATTGCAGCAGCGGTTCCCAGAGCCGTGTATTTTATGGCGAAATCCAGTTTGTTCAAGACCCGCTTTCTCTCATGGTTTATGCAGAAACTTGGTGCATTTCCAATCAACAGGCGATCAGCTGTGAACTCCAGTGCGGTAAACAAAGCAATTGAGCTTGTTAATCATGGGGCAGCAGTCATCATCTTTCCCGAGGGAACAAGAAGCAGGAACGGAAAAATGCTTCCCGCAAAAGCAGGGGTCGGTTACATCGCACACGCTACACGAGCGCCGGTACTGCCGTTTCTCCTTGAAGGTATGGATGACCCCGGAAGTGCACTGCTTTTCAAGTCGAGATTCAGTGTTACATTTGGTCAACTCATACTCTCTGAAGAGCTTGAAGTGCTGTATGAGCAAGGCGGAGCCAAAAAAACAGCAGAATTTATTTTAGAAAAAGTTAAGGAAATCAAAGATAGAAATGAACAAAGGTAAGAAAGGAACGTTGAATGAGTGAAATGAAAGAGTTTGTTGTAGGTCTCACAGCTGAAGAGATTGAGACCATTGAAGGGCATGATTACACAGCCAGCGAGAGAAGCGATTTCGAGGCAGCCTATGCAGGCACAATTGCAAACTTTACAGTCAAGGTTGGCACCATTATTTCAGGCACCATACTGAAGACTGCGAATAATGAAGTAATTGTTGATCTCGGATACAAGAGCGAGGGTGTTATTCCACTGCAGGAATTCCGTGATGACGACGCACCTCAACCAGGCGCAAAGGTTGACGTATTTGTTGAAAATCTCGAGGATACAGATGGTCGAGTTACCGTTTCAAAAGAGAAAGCACACTTCCATACTGTATGGAATGACATCAAAGTGGCCTACGATGAGAATCTTATTCTCAAGGGTAAGGTAATCAAGCGTATCAAGGGAGGCCTCACAGTAAGAATCATGGGTGTTGATGCTTTCCTCCCCGGTTCTCAGGTTGCACTTCGCCAGGTGCCCAACCTGGAAAAATTCTGCGGGGAAGAGCTGGATTTCAGAGTAATCAAGCTCAACAAGCGTCGCAGAAACATTGTTGTCAGCCGCAGACAGGTTCTCGAAGAGGCAAGAAGCGAGCTGAAAGAGAACCTGATCAAGGAGTTGGAGGAGGAGCAGGTTCGCAAGGGTATCGTGAAGAACATTACAGACTTCGGTGCATTCGTTGATCTTGGCGGCATTGATGGTCTTCTTCACATTACAGACATGAGCTGGGGAAGAGTCCGTCACCCGTCTCAGCTTCTCACAATCGGTGAAGAGATTGACGTCAAGGTTCTTAAGTTTGACAAAGAACGTGAGCGCATCTCCCTGGGTCTTAAGCAGCTGCAGGCATTCCCCTGGGAAGGTGTTGCCGAGCGTTATTCTCAGGAAACAATGGTTAACGGTAAAGTTGCTTCCATTACCGACTACGGTGCTTTTGTAGAGATTGAACCTGGCGTAGAGGGTCTCATTCATATCTCTGAGATGTCCTGGACAAAGCATGTCCGTCACCCGTCCAAGATTCTCACAGTTGGAGACGATATTGAAGCCGTGGTTCTCAGTGTAAACGAGGAAGAAAGAAAGATTTCTCTCGGTCTCAAGCAGACTATGGAAAACCCATGGAATTCCATTGAAGAAAGATACCCGATTGGATCTTCAGTGGATGGCAAGGTTCGCAACCTGACAAACTTCGGTGTATTTGTTGAGATTGAGGACGGCATTGACGGTCTCATTCACATTTCTGACATGAGCTGGACCAGGAGGATCACTCATCCTTCCGAGATCGTCCAGAAAAACCAGCCTGTAAGGGTAGTAGTTCTCAGTATCGACAGAGAAAATCACCGCATATCCCTCGGTCTCAAGCAGACAGAAGAAAACCCCTGGGATTCAATGGGTGAGCGTTATCCTGAAACCGCTGAGGTCAAGGGTAAGGTTACTCAGATTCTCGACAGAGGTGTTGTCGTGGATCTTGAGGATGGTATTGAAGGCTTTGTACCACTTAGTCAGCTCGGCTGGGATGAGCTTGAGAATCCAGCTGATGTTCTTAGAAAGGGCGACGATCTTCCTCTGAGAGTTATCGAAGTTGTACCTTCAAGTCGCAGAATCGTACTAAGCGTGAGAAGCTACTTCAACGGTCGTCCCATGGAGGAACTTCAGGAATTCAGAACCTCCCTTGAAGGTCGTCCGGTAGAAGAAGGCACCGCAGTTGAAGAAGAAATTGCTGAAACTGTTGTAGAAGCTCCTGCTGAGGAAGCTCCTGCTGAGGAAGCTCCTGCTGAAGAAGCTCCTGCTGAGGAAGCTCCTGCTGAAGAAGCTCCTGCTAAGGAAGCTCCTGCTAAGGAAGCTCCTGCTGAGGAAGCTCCTGCTGAGGAAGCTCCTGCTGAGGAAGCTCCTGCTGAAGAAGCTCCTGCTAAGGAAGCTCCTGCTGAGGAAGCTCCTGCGGTGGAAGAGACTGTTGTGGAAGAAGAGCCGAAAGTTCTTGAAGAATCCACAGAAGAATAAATAGAGTTGGGGGCGGAGGTAACTCCGCCCCCTGGCAAAGCATGAACCTACCTGATAATACCGCTGTATTCGGTTACACCCTGGGGTGCAGGCTGAACTCTTATGAGACAGAAGCACTCGTAGGAGAGCTTGTAGATAAGCTTTCAGGAAACAGGGTCAGTTCCCCTGAGGATGCTGATCTTATTCTGGTTAATACCTGCGCGGTTACTGGACGCAGTCAAGCCAGATCAAGAAAGATTGTTCGGTCATATACAGCGAGGTATCCTGATGCTGTTATTGTGGTAACAGGATGTGTTGCAGTTGTATCTCCTGAGGACTACAGTGGAATGGACCGGGTAAAAGTTATACCCAACGACGAAAAACAGTTGATTGCGTCTATGATAAGTGGAGTGCAGGAAACAACTTCGGATGAACATCTCTACCCGGTGTTTGCTCCGATCACAACATCGAAGACAAGAGGTTTTCTTAAGATACAAGATGGATGCAGCAATCGGTGTACTTACTGTGTTGTTCCACTCGCCAGAGGAGATTCAAGAAGTCAGCCCAGAGAACTGGTCTTGAGTCAGGCAAAAGAGATGGCTGAAGCGGGCTACTGTGAGATATGTCTTACAGGAGTTGACATTGCAGATTACGGCAGAGGGCTGTACACAAACGGGTATGGTCTTCCGCAATTAGTTGAGGAGCTTCTGGCAATTGGCAGCTTCCGACTGCGGATTGGTTCAGTTGAGCCACAGTACCTTACGATAAAAACTCTTGAGAATCTTGTTATCCCGGGGTTGTGCAGGCACTTTCATATTCCATTCCAGAGTGGTTCAGACAGAATACTGAGCAGAATGGGCAGACGATACAGCAGGGCAGAGGAGGATGAACTTCTCGATGCAGTTACATCCCTTTTCCCGGGTTCCTGCATAGGCAGTGATATTATCGCCGGTTTTCCAGGGGAGTCTGAAGAGGATTATCAGCAGAGTCTGACGTTAGCCGAGGACAGTAGAATAAATTATCTGCACGTGTTTCCCTTCTCGCCAAGACCGGGAACTCCCGCTGCCGAGATGAAACCTCTCCACACAGAAAAGATAACACTGAGATCAAAGGAGCTTAGAAAAGTATCTGCCGGATCGAGAAGAAAGTTCAGGAAGAACAATCTTTCAACAACACAGACAATGCTGGTGGAAAGCCGTACACTTAACGGAAGAATGATTGGTCTCACTGATAATTACATTCCTGTTTATGCTCCGGAACTTGCTGAAGAGGGGAAACTTGTGGAAGTTTTCCTCTCCGAAGAGAATATCTGCTGGGGGCAGCGCTGATGCTCTGGGGATTAACCGGGTGCAGTGGCACAGGTGTGTCAACTGTGGCAGCTGTGTGGAACGGGATGGGTGCTCAAGTATGTTCCCTGGATGCAGTGGGCCACCGACTTCTTGACAAGCCTTCTGTAAAGAGAACTCTCGAAAACGAGCTGAGAATTTCGGGGCTATCTGAGATGTCCCGTGAAGATATCAGGGAACGGTTGCGTGAAAAAGCATTTGTTTCACGGGATGTTCTTGCCGGTGTCAACAGAGTTATGCATCCAAGGCTCTCGAGATGGGTTGCAGATTCAGCAGAAAAACTTCGACGCAGTAACGGTATTTTTGTTCTTGATGCAGCTCTTATATTTGAGCTTGGACTGGAGAATTATTTCAGCTATCTTGTTACTGTTACTGACGAGCTGGAGCGCGTTATGAGCAGGCTTACAACGCGTGATGGCGTTTCTGCTGAAACAATTACCGGAAGGTGGAACAACCAGATCAGCTTGAAGAAAAAGAGTATGCGGTCTCATTTCGTGATTCGCAATGCAGACACTGAAGAAGTACTGAAGAAGAATGCGGAAAATTTCTATAGAGGTGTAATACAAAGGATGGAGGAGCCAAGTGGCACACAAAACCAGGCAGAAGTTAACTAAAAAAGAAATTGAACGGGATCCTATTGGTGAAAAACTGGAAATTGGAGTTCTGTTTCTTCAGGCGCATTACAAGGAAGTCATTGGTGCACTTGCTGCTCTGCTTGTGATTGTGCTGGTAATGCAATACATCGGAAGTAAAAGAAGTTCAGCCTCGGAAGAAGCGATGGCCGGTTTTATAACTGCCAGCCAAATTTACAGCCAGGCGATGACTGCTGCCGCATCCAACCAGGCGCAACAGGCATTTCAGGCACTGGATGCTGCTTACAGCATGTCGATGCAGACCTGGAATAATAACCCTCAGAGTGATTGGGCAAGGAAATCAGCTGTTCTTGCTGCCAAGATTGATATCATTCGTGGAAACTATGATGCAGCTATCAGTACCCTTTCAACTGTTCTTGCTACCAATCTGGATAAATCAATCAGGATTCCATCGTTGCTGCACATGGGAATTGTTCTTGAGAACCGCGGCAGCGAGCAGGATCTGACCAATGCAATTGCATCTTATCAGGAACTCGTGGAGATAACTGATGATAACACAGCAGTTGATGCCGAAGCCCTTTTCGGATTGTCCAGGGTGTACTTCGCACAGCAGAAATATACTGAGAGTGAAGAAGCACTTAACCGTGCATTGGCAATTTCAGCAGACACCACAGCGTTTGAGGCTTTCCAGATTGCAAGGCTGGCTGAGATCAGCAATTAGTACAGATAGATAGGCAGGAAACGGGTTCTTAAAAGGATCCGTTTTCTCCACAAAAGCAATGTCCGATAATGGATATTATGTAAAGTAGGAAACATTACATAATATCCGACAGGAAAAACAGAAGCAGGAAGCATATACTTTGCGCTCCACCCCTCTGCCTGTTTGAAATTACATCATAGAAGTGCATTAGTATTTATAGATCACTATCTCTTGACACTTTAATATTCCTTTGAAATACTTGCTTAACAAAATAATCTGAACAGGAGAAGAAAATAGCTGGAAAAGTAAAATATATGAAAGCATTCCCAATTCTGGTTGCAGTACTCGTTGCTGTTATAGTGTTCCAGCTGGTTGTTGATTTCAAGTCTTCTTCTCTCCAGGATGACGCATACATGTTTGTCAGATATGCTGATTGCATAATACAAACGGGAGTAGCTTCATTCAACTCTGGAGGTGAAGCAACCTACGGACTGACATCACCTGCATTCCTGACCATTGCTCTTCCTCTTAGAGCGATATTTACAGAGAATCCAGTCCTGACAATGCTGTGTTCAAGTTCAATATCGGGACTATTCTTTATTATGATGCTTGTGCTGCTGATAAGAAAAATCAATGATGGAAATAGTGCACCAATTAAAAATATCGTTATTTTTGTGGTGCTGCTTTCATTCGTTTATGATGTAAAGGATTTCTCAATACACTTCATGAGCGGTATGGATACCATGCAGACTCTTGCATTTCTAACGGGATTCATTCTATTGATAATCTGGCACCAGAAAAGTCTTTCGGTGTTCAGTACGTTGATCACAGGTCTCTTGGGTGGGTTGGCCTTTTCATTCAGACCTGATCTGCTGATATTTACTTTGATTGTACCCTTTGTACTTCTGATATCTTCATCTAACAGTAAAACCAGAATAATGGCTGCAGTTATGCTCCTGATGACAGCACTGGTTGTACTATTGCAGGTTCTTTTCTATTCGGAATATTTGAATTCACCCCTGCCCCTCCCCTTCTACGCAAAATCAATTGACAACTATGGAGCACATTTTCAGGAAATCTACACTCTGTTTCCGCTAAAGCAGTTTGCCAGGTTTATTTTTTCCTTTCCTTTCCTGTTTTCTGCAATGGGAATTGCCTTTTTCATAGACATAAAAGGTTTGTGGCGATGGTTCTCCGGTACCGGAAAAGGATTATTAATTGCAACAGCAGTGTTTATGGGGTATCATCTTTTCTTCGTCACACCGATAATGGATTATTCCCAACGATTCTACTACCCCGCCCTTCCTGCTATTGTTTTTCTCTCAATACAGTGCATGAAATTCATATATAAGAGAACATCTCTGCAGGAGATAATTGAAAGTGGATCATTGGGAAGAATCAATTCACGAGCAATAATGGCTCTTTTTCTTCTGTTCCTGGTGTTTGCTTTTGGAACGCCTGTCACAGAAGAGGCATACAAACAGCTGGTGTGTGACAAAGACGGCTACACTGGATTTGATATAACGGAAGAATACAGGGCCAGGTGGACAGGTTACTGGTTCTGTCTTGATAAATTCTCTGAGTTACCCGCTGATCTTGTTATTGCTGCTACGGAAGTCGGCCACCCGCTTGCAATGAACCCGGAGAAAATGATTATTGACATGACCGGACTGAATGAAACAGAAATCGCTCACTTCGGATTTTCGTCAGATACCTTTTTCCACAGTTATCAACCTGACCTGATTTTTATGCCGCATCCCGATTATCAGGATATGATACAGAGCATAAACGAAAATCAGTATTTCAAAAGTAACTATGAAGTTTACTCCGGGTTATATTTGTCAACAACACTTGCACTGGCTGTTAAAACAGACAGCAAGTACTATCAACAGATGAGGCAGATAGTTTCAGACCACTGTAAATCTATCTGGTTCGGTGAAGCTTCTGAATGTATATTTTGAAAAGAGAAATCTGAGCCGGAAGAGAAAGGACTTTTTATGCCAAAAGTTTTTGTTGTGACAGTACTCGTAATCCTCCTTTTTATGGTTGCCTGCACAAAAGATCCGCTGTCTCCCACTTTGACTGTTGAGTACAAAGTTACAGGAACAGTCGAAACCGCTGATATCGATTACATTGATGCAAACGGAAAACTAGCGATAATCAATAATGTTAAGATTCCATGGTCACTTTCCTTCACCGCTGACAGAGGTCATGCTGTTTTTCTTTCGGCGAAGAATACCGGTACTGCCGGAACAGTGGCGGTTGCAATTTACAGCGATGGAAATGTGCTTGACGAAGACACAAGCACGGGTTCCGGTGCAGCTACAGCCGAAGGTACGATATAGCAGCAGCGGCTTCAACTGCTGATGTACTTGCAGTATTCGTACTTCACCGGTCCAAGCCTGGTCAACTCGCAAGGGAATTCGGTACATTCAAAACAAAAGTCGATTCCCCCGTATGCAGCACAGCTTGATATCTTGCAGATATCATCCTTCTTCGGAACGCAACCTGCTTCCCCGTAAGGACATGTTCCAGTAAGTCTTCTGGGGCATTTTTCGCAGGCTATCCCGCATACGGCTATTTTCATCTCTTTACTCTTTCATAATCGAGTCACTCTGTAAGTGATTTCCATGTCAGGGAAGAATACAATTGTATCTGCTCACAGACCAGTACCCATAACTACAGTTACCAGATGTTCCGGCCCCTCTGTATTCAGGGGAATCAATCCTGATTCCACTTGATTTCCGTCCAGAGTTACTGATGCTACTCCGCTGGAAACACCCTCTGGATTGGTGACCGTAATCCGGAATGTTATATCTCCCCTTTTGAGGACTGCACCGAATCCAGTCCAACTGGCGGGAATACATGGATTTATTATTAGATTGTTCCCCAGTGTTGTTATTCCAAGTATTGCTTCAATTCCCAGACGGTAGAGCCACCCGGCAGCTCCGGTATACCAGGTCCAGCCACCCTGCCCCTTGTGTTCGGCTGCACTGTATACATCGGCAGCAACCGCATACGGTTCTACACGATAGATATCCCGCTTTCTCGAAGAATCACTGTGATATATGGGATTCAACAGTCTGAAAAGTGATTCTGCAATATCTCCCCTGCCCTGCTTTGCGAATGCCCAGGCAACCCAGGTTGCAGCATGGGTGTATTGTCCGCCGTTCTCTCTGATTCCCGGAGGATATCCCTTTATATAGCCTGGATCATGATCTGACTTGTCGAAGGGTGGGGTCAGCAGAAGAAGCAGACTGTTTTCGGAATCAACCAGATGTCTCAGAACGGAGTTCATTGCAATTTCTGTTTTTTCCTGCTCTCCGGCTCCGGAAAGAACAGCCCATGACTGGGCGATTGAATCAATTCTGCATTCATCACTCAATGAGGAACCCAGTGGAGAGCCATCATCATAAAAACCTCTCAGGTACCACTCACCATCCCAGGTGTTCCCGTTAAGGGCATGTTTCAGTGACTCTGCTCGGTTAATGCAGTTGTCGAAATTGTGTAAATCAGATAACAGCAAACAAATACGGGAATATTTGATCAGGGTGCTGTATAAAAACCAGCCAAGCCACACACTCTCGCCCCTGCCCTCTATTCCTACTCTGTTCATCCCATCATTCCAGTCATGTGAACCCATCAGCGGAAGTCCGTGAGAACCACTGGTGTTCCCCTTTTCCAGTGCTCGTAGGCAATGCTCATGAAGCGCAGCTTTTTTGTCAGAGGGGATGTATTCAGCATATCTTTCCACTTCATCATCTTCAAGAGGATTTCCAGAAAGGAAAGGTATTACTTCGGATAGAATGGATTTGTCTCCTGTCTTCTCAACATAAAGGGAGGTTGCATATGGAAGCCAGAGAAGATCATCTGAGCATCTTGTTCTTACACCGACAGATCCTGGAGGATGCCACCAGTGAAGTACATCTCCCTCGGGAAACTGCATTGAAGCGGATTCGAGAATGTGCTTTCTCAGGATTTCCGGAGCAGCATTGCAGAGAGCCATACAGTCCTGAAGCTGATCCCGGAAACCGAATGCCCCGCTGGACTGGTACAGAGCTGACCTGCCCCATATTCTGCACGATAGTGTCTGATAGAGCAGCCACCGATTGAGAATGATGTTCATTCCGGCGTCCGGTGTATCAACTGTGATGCTTTTAAGAAGATTATCCCATACTTCAGGTATACGGTTCAGAACAGAACCGTCCTGCATTCCAACCATGTTGTCCCGGATGAGATCAAGAGCCTCTTCCCTGCTCCCCCCCTGTCCAAGCAGGAAAGTCACCCCCTTCTTTTCTCCGGGACCTATCCAGATGATTACCTGCATGGCCATGCATGGATCAAGTCCGGTGCGAATGGTTCCAGAGAGACTGGTACGAAACAGGGCGGCAGGGCTGTCGTAACTTCCTGATCGCCCCAGAAATTCTGTTCTGTCGGTGGTTAATCCATTCAGTGTTCTGCTTGAGGCAAGAAAGAACACACCGGCCGGAGGCTGTACGCCTGTTGTGTTGCACGCCAGTATGGCGTTGGTCTGAGCATTAAACTCGGAAACTATAAATTCTTGTGTCTGCTCTCTATGCGTACCAAGAACAGGCTCTATGTAGAAGGTGATGCTGATTCTTCTGTTCCGTCTTCCTGAATTTTGAAGAAATACATTGACTGCTTTCAGTGGATTTTCGGGTAAAACATATGCGATCATCTTCTGAACAAGACCGTGACTGTTGTGTTCCCATGATGTGTAGCCCGCTCCGTGTGTAATCAGATACGGTTCCCTTTCCCTGACCGGCAAAGGAGATGGAGACCAGAAATCACCCGTTTCTTCATCTCTCAGGTAGACCGCTTCTCCCGGAGTATTGGCAACAGGATCATTGTTCCAGGGACTCAGGCGATTCTCACCACTGTTAACTGCCCAGCTGCAGCCCAGTCCAGATTCGGAAGCAATGAATCCCACAGAGGGATTCGATATCACATTGATCCAGGGAGAAGGAGTCCATTCGTCTTTTTCAAGAAAAATGAAGTACTCTCTGCCATCCGGTGAGAAACCACCGGAACCGTTAAAGAAAAGAAGTTCTTCAGGTTTTTTCAAAGTTGGTGCCGATTCATCAGTTTTTGACTGTACTGGAACAAACTTCGGCAGTCTTACGGGTCTCCCGGCAAGTTCGAGCATCTGCATTTCAAGTTCTGATCCGCAGTTGAGAAACACTCTAGCCCAGGTTTTAAGAAGAATAAGCTCACTCTCACTGACTTGATCTGTTCTAATGAGGAACACTCCTCCCGTTCTGTTCAGGAATTTATCTGCCCCGGTTCTTCTCAGGAGTCTGTTCAGCTTTCCCTGGAGATCAAGTTCGTATCCGGATTCCTCACCATTAAGAATTACAAGATCTGTAAGCAGACCTCTCTTTTTCCAGAAGGAGTGAACTCGAAGCAGCTCAGTTAGCAGATTTATGCTTTCATCGGGTTCGATCGAAACAAGAAGAATGGGATTATCACCGGAGATACCGAAACGCCACAGCTCCCTCTGCCCCAGAGTATTTGCCTCAAGTATCTGCGGATCAGCTCTCAATGCCGCTGAGGGGTAGAAGAGCGAGGATAGAACCGGTTGTGTTCTCTCAAGATCAAGGCAGGTTATCTCACGAGTTGCCAGCTCTCTCCTGCTGAAAATCTCAGCTCCGGCAAATGCTGATTCCAGAATATCCAAATCACTGTATCTTTCAGCAAGACGCTCAATGGCTGCTTTATCACTGGCGCAGAAAGTTACGAAATACACTGTAGTGCTGCCCTCAGGAGGAAGCTCCAATTCAGTTCCCAGACACATGACAGGGTCAAGAGTCTCTCCTGTAGTGCGGGAAAGTTCAGGAATTGTTCCCGAAAGAGCTCCCGGAGAGTTTGTTGTTGCTCCTCGGCCAAGAAACTTCATTCTATCAGTTTCATAGTTCAAAGATATTTTCGCTGATCCTGAAATCATGTGTCCCAGAAAAACATCCTTTTCATCAGCTTTCCGTCTTCTTCTGTGAAACCGCAGTACTCCGATCTTTTTGATGAATTTACTTATTACGAAGAGTTTGTTGAAGGCCGGATGCCTGATGTCATCACTTCGGGGGGCCAGCATAACCTCGGAGTAGCTGCAAATGAACAACTTTCTCTGTCTGGAGCTGTTGTTGACTATCTCGATGCGCCGAATTCCTGCATCCTCCTCAGGATCAACGATAATTTCCATGCGTGTGGATATCTCGTAATTCCTGCTGGCAAATTCAACCTTGTGGGGCAGGAAATGAATCCGGCTGTCGGGCAAATCAGCTCCTGCCGGTCTCCTGGTCGGTGACCACAGGTTGCCTGAATCCATATCTTTCAGATAGATCCAGGTTCCCCGGTTGTCCAGAGTGGTATCAGCCCGCCACCGTGTCAGGTCCAGTCCTTTCCAGTTACTGAATCCTCCTCCTGAATCGGTAATCAGTTCACCGTAACTGCCATTGGAAAGGAAATGAACCCGAGGTACCGGAAAATCCCCCGAAACTGACCAGGGAAGCAGATCTGCATTCTGTTTCCTTTCGGTACGTTGGGTTCCAGGTTCAGGGCGTGAGTACACAATTGAAGGATTAACCGGTATCTGCTCATCAAGAAGCAACTTGACCACCATCATAATTGGCTCTGAAAAGAATCTCTTTTCCATCGTTTCCCTGCAGATGAAATTTGCAATCGAGAGCATTATCATGCCTTGATGGTGCGCCATATAGGAGCGAATGATCATGAATTCTCTGCCTGCCGGAAGTCTTTGTGAAGTGAAGTCTACAGCTTCGAAGAAACCGTATCTGCCCATCATTCCCATGGCTGTCATTTTCTCAATATTCTGCATAACTGCGTCGGGTGCAAGTGAAATAGCAAGCAGTGAAGCATAGGGTGTTACTACAGAATCAATCTCCAGCCCTCTCTTGTATCCCAGACCGGGTACACCGAATGCCCTGTACTGGTATTGATTGCCCGGATCAAATTTGTAGTAGCCTGATTCCGATATTCCCCATGGATATCCCGATTTGTTACCGTAGTTGATCTGATGCTTAACAGCGGTGAAGCAGCTCTGACCCAGAAGAGTGCCGGTTCGATTTCCGGTTACAAGCATGGGCATCAGGTACTCAAACATGGTTCCGCTCCAGGAGAGAAGCCCCATCGCTCCCGATACCACTGTGAGCGGTCTCGACAAGTGAATCCAGTGATCTCCCGGAACATCCCCCCGGGCAATAGCGATCAAACTGGCCAGCCTGGCCTCAGAGGCGAGAAGGTCGTAGTAGTTCCGGTCGAGATGCTCCGATTCTGTGTTGAAGCCAATATGGAATACCTTTCGCTTCCTGTTGTACAGAAAACCGTATCCCATCTTCTGAAACTCTGATCTTATCTGTAATTCCAGCTTCTTCAGATCCTCTTCTGTCTCTGTTGAGGCGCGTATACTCTCTTCGAGCAGTCTGTGGAGTTTACCGCACCACTCTGCAGCATCAAGGGTTTCATCGGATGGAGGAAGATCCCTCAGGGCGGCAGAGAGAGTGGTCAGATGCTGCCCTGCCCTTACCGCAGTTATTTTCATTTCATCCGGGGACGGGCATATTGGCAGTGACTCAAGCAGCAACTGCCAGGCATTTGCAACAGTCTCAGACGAGTTACCCGACGAAAAAATAACCGGGGGACGGGAGGTATGAAACTTCCATGGGTAATAATCTCCTACTTCTCTCATCATTTCAGACAGATGAATACGCATTCTCCCAGACCAGGTTCGAAGGTCTCCTATTGCTTCCACCGAGCCGCTTTCCATGCTTCTGTTCACAACGTCAAGGAGCAATGCATCTATTGAGGATAACTCCCTTTTGCACAGATCGACCAGCAGATTCAGACAGAGATCATGATCGTCCATGTCGTGCTGAACTCGCTCTTTCATGGCTTTCAGGTTCGCATCCAGTTCTGTTGTATCAGTTTTCATCGCCTCTGTTATATCCAGCAGAACATCAAGAGTGTCTAAAAAGCCCAGCCACCTCTCTCGATTTATCAGAGGGCAAGCACTCATCTCACGGCATCCACATGCCAGAGCAAGAAGACAAGCGGACAGATTACCGCTGTCTACGGTGGATACATACTTGGGCGGCAGGGGTTTCAAAGTGCGGGTGTCATACCAGTTAAGCAGATGTCCCCGGTACCTTTCCAGTTTCTTCATTCCGTAGAGGGTATCCGAAATTCGACGCATGAACTCCTGCAGTCCGATGTATCCCATATCCTTGGCGGAAAGAACCGTCAGGAGGTACAGTCCGATGTTGGTGGGGGAAGTTCTGTGAGCTACTCTTGCAAGCGGGTCTTCCTGATAATGATCCGGCGGCAGCCAGTGGTCTTCAGGGCCCACAAAAGTATCGAAGAAATTCCATGTTCTCACTGCAATTTTTCGCAGCTTCGCATTTTCATTTTCCCCCAGCTCCGGTTTCCCCGGGCGTGGGGTGCGGCTGAAAGCATGTTCAACTTCCGGGGATACAAGCCATAAAAGAAGAAATGGTATTGCCGGGTAAATTCCTTTTGAACCGGTAAGCAGAAGCAGAGTCACCAGCAGAGGGACGATTATGAGTATAGCATACATGTGTTCCCAGGACTGGCTTCGTTTTGTGACACAGCCAAATATTCTTGAGGTGTTTGCTGCTGCTGTCCATTCCAGAAGATTTTTCCTGGTGATTGTCAGTCTGAACAGAGTTACTGCAACTGCATGCAGCTTCATGACCGTTTCGTATGGAAGGAATACCAGCCCCAAAAGTGCTCTGAGCCAATATTGTCCGGTAGATCTTCCAGGCCAGCGAAGAGACTTTCGAAAGGATTCCATCAACGGACACCTGAACAAAATCAGCAGGGTGACAGTGGTCCAGAGAACAGGAGATCCAGGCAGATATAGCCATCCGGACACCAGAAGAATCAGCAGTGCAGGTTCCGAAAGACTCCTTCTCATGTTGTCCAGAATCTTCCATTTATCAAGAGTGGAGAAGTTGTTGTTTATCTTTCCTCCCGAAGCTTCCGGAACCTTCCGTCCAAGCCAGGGAAGGAGCTGCCAGTCTCCCCTCACCCACCTGTGCAGACGATGAATCCATGCAATGTAGTTTGGCGGGAAGTCCTCGTAGAACACTGTATCACTCACCAGCCCCGCCCTGCCCTGCATGCCCTCAAACAGATCATGACTGAGGAGCGAATTCTGCGGTACTTTCCCTCTCAGGCTGCCTTCAAATGCTACCGGGTCGTAGATTCCTTTTCCCACATAGCTGCCCTCACCGAAAAGATCCTGGTAAACATCAGATACCGCATTTGAATAGAGATCCACAGTGAAGTCTCCCGGGAACACCTTCGAAAAAACGGAACGCTCCTGCCCTCCTGATGCCGGAAGTACCCTGGGTTGAAGAACCGAGTATCCACAGTTCTTGCCGAATTGATTCAGCGGGTGAGCCATTGTGGCTACCAGTCTTGCTGCCGACCCGGAAGGTAGTGTCGTATCACTGTCCAGTGTGATGACATAGCGTATGTTCGCCGGAACTTCCCCTGTTGTGTATGAAGTTTTTCCCATTTTCAGGAGCAATCTGTTGAATTCCATCAGCTTGCCCCTTTTTCTTTCCAAACCCATCCAGCAGTTCTCTGCCTGGTTCCAGAGTCTTTTCCTGTGAAAAATGTGAAAAATATCTTCTGACCTGCGTTTGTATTTTGTGTTCAGATTTTCTATCCCCCTCAGAGCATCATCAAGCAGGTTGATGTCATCAGGCATCTTCTCTGAGGGAGCATCCGTGTAATCCGAGAGCAGGGCGAATACAAGATTTTTATCAGGATTTCCCAGATAGTGCTGTTCCAGCTGTTTCACCAGAACCCTCACTTCTTCTGTATTCCCGAAGAGTGTGGGGATTACCACAATAGTCTTGCATTCCTGAGGAATCCCCCTTGCAAAATCCATTCTGGGCAGTTGGTTCGGGGGTATGGAACGCAGAATGATTTCATTGACAATATCTACACTGACTGCAGACACTGGAAGAGTGGAGAAAAGAATAACAGCCAGTATACCGATTGTGTCTGCTCCGCTGCCCAGCGCATACCAGGCAAGCAGACACAAACCAAGAATAGCGAGAAGAGCAATTCCTCCAAGATAGAAAACAAGTTTCAGGTGCGGAGAAATGAAGAATCTCCTGCGGGTACATCCCACTGCCGATCTTAGAAGAGCGCGACCTTCAGGAGTTCGAAAGAAGAAACCGACATGCGAAGAACGCTGGTCACCGGAGCCTTTTCCGGCAAGTTCAACAGCTTTTAAGGCAATCTCAGTTTCAGGAATCCCGGTACATCTGGAAGCATCCTCTACAACATTTCTGTAGCTGTCACGGGTGGCGAAGTCCATCTTCGAGTAAATTCCTGAAGGATCTTCCATGAGGATTCTCTCTACAAGGCTGACTTTCTCGAAAAACTCCTTCCAGTCCACTTCATCAAACAGGCGGAGATTCTGAATGAAGAATGAAATATCTTCGTTCGATGTTTCGTCTTTGAGGATGCGTTCCAATGCCTCTGTAAGGTCAAGGAGGATACAAAGCCGCAGCATGGATGGAACTGCCCAGACTTCCCCTGTTGTCAGAGGTGTTGTTTTCTGAAACTTCTTCAAAAAACGAATAACTTTCGGGATATTCAACTGTTCCTTCTGGTGTTCAGTCACCTCAAAGCAGACAGAGAATATTCTTGTTGGATCACGGGAGTATGAGGAAGATGATGATGATGAGGTCGTCAAGAGCGGCAGTTGTCTGTAATACTTGAAAGGAAGATCTTCTTTTATCTGTCGGATTGCCCGTTGAACTATGTAGTAGTTATCCTGAAGCCATTCTGATGCACTGGTGTTTATTTCTGTTTCGCTTCTAAAGAAACGGTAAGCGGATTTCAATGTTCCTTCGAACCCGCAGAGGGTGGAGGGCAACTTGTAAACTTTTTTACGGCGCAGACACCGTGTCCCCATTGAAGCTGAAAGCATTCCTCTCCCACCTGCCTTCTCTCACCGGGAGAGGGTTAGTGACCGGAGCTCTCTCCCGCAGCCTTCTCAGCTCTTGTCCTTGCTACCCTGCTGAAGGGTATGTCCTGCATCACCAGCAGAGGAGTAGAACCATAGGCAATGAAGCTTACCGCAACACTGCCGTATGGCCAGCTCGTATCGCCTTCGTATCCGTGTGCACTGAGGATGACCAGTTCAATTTCCTCGCTTTTTACCATATTCTCAAGGGTTGCGGCTACATTTCTACCCACCGTAAGTCTTGTGGCAGGCAAGACAGTCTCTGAAGCAAGCTGCGCGGTTAACTGCTTCAGGTATTCTTCCGCCACCGCCTGATTTCTCTCTATCAACTGTTCTGAGAGTTTTATGTCTTCCGCAGAAGGCGGCAGCCTTCTTGGCATTTCCGGAGCCTTCAGAACATGAGCAAGAAGCAACTCGGCATTTTGCGCACAGGCAAGCATCACACCCATTGGTACGGCACTCTCCGCCCGGTTTGAACAATCAAGAGCAACCATGATTCTGCTGTAGCCGGATACGTTGGTCTGTGCTCCGTAAGCCCGTACAATCAGCATTGAGGTGTAGGAACGCAGTACTATCTTCTGAACAACACTGCTGATATTCCAACCGCTGAGTCCGCTTCTGCCATGGCTGGAAAGGATCATGAAGTCGACATCGTTGCCGTGAGCATATTCTATAACGCTCTCGGCAGCGGATCCCTCAACAAGAACACAACTCACTTCAGAAAGCGTTTCGCTCAGTTCTTCGGAGATTCTGTCAAGGTAGAGCTTGGCCTCTGCCCGTCGCATGTGCCAGTCCAGGGGACTAACCGGATATAGACCGGTAGACTGGTCAGGACGTTCGAGGGAATGGAAAAGCGTGATTTTCGAACCCATGGCCTCAGCCATGATTCTTACATGGGGCAGCACACATTCGGCAAGATTGGAGCCGTCAAGAGGAACGAGAATATGGTCGAACACTCTATCTCCCCTCACATAAACTGTAGAAGATTACTAACAGAAACGTGTTGTGAAAGCAAGCCCCGCAGGTGACAAAAGAAACTTCTACAGCTTCCCGGTTTTCCAGGAAACACTCCAGTAACCACTGGAATGTATTTTGTAGTGAGTGTCATCGGCAAATTCCCGAAGGTCATCCAGAAGTTGTTGTTTCTCCGGGATGTTTTTCACAACACAAAATTCTTTACCAGCTGCCTTTCTTCCTGCGATCATATTGCCGTGTTTATCTCTTTGTATGAGTTAGTTGTATGGGTATATGGCACACCGTGTATTCGTGGAATCAATGTATGTAAAAATTGGTGGTATCAAAAAGCAGAGTATCGCTTTCAGGATTGTAGACTTCACGGGCTTTTTGCAACAGCTCAAACTCACTTTTCTCGATAGCTTCAACTGGGATTGAATCCATCATATCTCAGAAATGGTTGCTATGCATCTTACGGAGAGCAACCTTTAGGAGGTATTCACTTAAAGTGGTTCTTGCCAAGTTCCAACGTATCAGTACTCTGTCAAGCAATAGCTGTCGTATTCTGCTGGCTCTTCGTGCTATCGCTCGGGACGCCCCTGTCAGTTAGGGTCGAGTTACTCTCCAGAGCCCCAGCGGCGTTACTGGTTCGCATAAACCAGTGCCTTGCTGGA
>JAGLOJ010000048.1 GCA_023139045.1 Candidatus Sabulitectum sp. | reverse complement strand
CTGCTGAAGTCTGCATCCTCCGGTTGCCGTGAGGTAATTGGATTATGGCTGTCAGGAGCCGTATGAGTCGAGAGATTCACGTACGGATCTGTGGGGGGCTGGAGGTGAGATTCCTCCGGCCTACCCGGCCACAACAGTGGAATCAACAGAAACCACATTCGTCATCCCTGATGAAACCGGAATTCTTCCTGAAGCAGGAACCTTCTACATAACCGTAGAGGCAACGGACACCATCAGCACCACTGAGCCTCCACACCATGCACTACCAAACACAGTTCAGGTTTCACTGAGACCGGACAACAGCTATATAGGTTACCTTTATGAGCTTATCAACACCCCGTTCATAATGGCCCCCAGAACAACACCCGGCGGTTTCAACCAGGCAGATGAAAGATTAGGAACCGACTGCGCTGGCCTGGCCGTATACGGCAGACGGCGCATGGGTGACATCACCGTTCACTACCTGGGCCCCCGGGGAATACTCCCGTACCTGGAAAACATCAGCCCTGAAGAGTACTACCTCACAGGCAATGTTTACACCTCCAGTACCGGCGACACAGCCATTGTCCCAGAGAGAGGAGATATTCTTCACTTCAGAAGCCAGGTCTCCATCTTCCTGGAAGACAGAGGCATCCCCGGCACACTGGACACAGAAGACCTGCTGATCCAGAGCTGGTTCAGCGGCACACACATCTGCCGCATTCAAGACAACGGTTTCACCGACTATCCGCTGAGGCTGTACCGGTGGAGAGAGTAACGGGAGTCAATAGAGTTATCAGGTGTTGAACCCGCTGAACTCGGTCTGGCTGACGAACCCTTCTTCGCTTTAGGTGAGAGCGAAGGGCTTGAACTTTCCGGTGCAGACAGAATGCTTAACATACCAAGAATTTACATAACCGATTACGATTCCAGGCCGGTTACAGGTTTTGATTCCCCTGCCGGCAACGACAATTCTCTGTATTTCAGGTTCGAGAATCTGCCTGACGATCCCAGTGGACATCTAGCAAGAGATATCATAGATGCTTTGTCAAAAGGAACGGTTACTGGAAGTGCAGGAATTGATCCGGAGGATGGATCGGCAAGATTCTCACTGTTTATTAGTATAACGGCTGAAGGAGGTTCAGAAATGAGAAGAAAAAATACAGCAAAAAAAAGGAATTCAATGTTGGAACCAGTTTCTTCTATCGAATTTACTTCATCCGCAAGCATCCAGTCAGGGTCGCCGGACATAGCATCTACAGAACCTTCAAGCCATGTGAAAGCCTCGTCTGTGTTTCCGGTACATATCTGTTGCAACGATGCTTGACTGTGGTTGTTTCAGGTCGTATGGTTAGTTTCAGGCAGGAATAGGAGGTTTATCGGGACGAATGGGCTGCTTCGTGAGTATGCTAAGGGATTCGGGAAATCCATCGTCCTATTGTCTGGCTTGGGATTTCTCAGGTGGTATGGTCAATTTCAGATAGATAATAGGGGAATATGCTAAAGAATAAGCTGTTTCGAGTGATTTTGCCGGAACAGTGAAAAGTGTAAATTGTTATTGCTCATAGACCCCTCCGGAATCACCTAGGCAGCAAAAATAAAAACGAAAGGGGTAACAAATGAATCATAACAAGACTCACAAACAACAGGCTAGTTTTATAATATTTCTTTTATTCCTCCTGTCAGGATGGCAAACACAAGTTTTGGCTCAAGGGATAATTATTGATCATGAATGTACGGATATTACCCTGATTCCTGAATCTGCAATAAATCAGGCAAAATCAAATCTTCATATTGCATATGGACACACATCACATGGAAGTCAACTTACAACCGGGATGAATGGTTTAGTTGCTTTTGCAAATGGCGGTGGATTGGGGCTCTCCCTGCCGAATGATATTTTCGAATGGAATAACGGTGGATCCGGAGGTGCTTTGGATCTACATGATTATGCGATGGGTGGTGATTGCGGATATTACCCGGCCTGGTACGATAATACGGTTGCTTATCTGAACAATCCCAGTAATTCAGATGTAAATGTGATTATCTGGTCCTGGTGTGGACAGGCTGCAAATCGGACCGAGCAGCAAATGATTGATACTTACCTGGATCCGATGACAGCACTTGAGAATCTATATCCAAATGTTACATTTGTTTATATGACAGGACATGCTAATGCTTCTGGAGAAACCGGTAATCTTCACTTGCGAAATCAACAAATCAGAAA
>JAGLOJ010000047.1 GCA_023139045.1 Candidatus Sabulitectum sp. | reverse complement strand
GTGTTATACGATTTTTATGATATTGAATGCTATGATCCAGATGGTAGCTATTTTGGTGATCAATATGTGAACGATGATTGCTCTTATACAGGTGGGAATTGGGCAATTGAATGGCAAAGCACTCATGTAGAAGGAGTGGACTGGTATAACTGCACCGCTGCACACACAGAACCCTTAAATGGTAACCGAAAAGCTTATGCTGCCTGGTGGTTATGGGCAATCTTGGGAGGTTGGCAGGGCACAGGTATCGCAGATCAGGAAACCTTGTACGATTACACCATGGATATTTCTCTTGTGAATCCCTCAATAGGAACTGCAAGCATATCATGCTCTGTCTCCGAGCAGCTTTATGTGAAAATAGATGTCTACTCGTGTAACGGCAGGCTTGTTGCCACTCCTTTCAATGGCGAAATGAATGCAGGTGACCACGGGTTTATTCTTGATGATCTTCAGCCCGGCATGTATCTGGTGATCATGAGATCGAACGATCTTAGTGTTTCAGACGGGCTGATAATCCTACGTTAACGGAACAAGCACCTCTTACTCCCACAATCTGCAGGCATTTACTCAGGAATCATGACCAGAGGTTGGGCTGTGATGTGTATGATGAACGCTTCTCAAAGCACTACGGTTTCCGGGATTTCCCGGGAACCACAAGCAACTGGATAAGCTGGTTTCTGGCGTCCCGTAACAGATGAAGTTGTGGAGAACACTTTCACCCGACTCTTGCCCGTGACTTCGAGGTCAAGGATCCCCTTGAGTGGATAGCTCGCATAACATCTCACATCCCAAAGAAGGGATCGAAACAGGTTATCTATTGTCAGAACACCTGTTATGTTAAGCTTAACATAACAGGTGTTCTGATTGTGGAGTGTACAAGCCAGGCATGGCGCATTCGTGAACACCGCCAGGGTATCTTATCGACAGCAGCAACCGAAGAGGATTCCGTCTTTTCCATAAAAGATCGTCCTGCATGCTCCCGCGGAAGAAGACAGCTCTGGGCGGCACTTCTCAAGAAAGTCTGCTCTGGCAAACTGGCATAACCGAAGGTCCCGCGAAGCGGAAATATCATTGAAACAAACTGAGCCCAGAAGGTGAATCCCTTTGCACCTTTCTCTGCCTGATGCTTGTTTACGAGCCTTTGAAATTCTGATCGGGGAAACTGCTGAAGCAGCTGGTTGAATAAACTTGCAGAACGGTTCATATTAGCGATGCCCTTCTTTGTTCGAGATTGAATTTTGGGTTGCATGATGAGCGACAATCAATATTCCCGACCGTATTGCCTCATTGAAAAATGTTACCGAGCAATAGTTGTCGTTGCCTCTTCTTGGTTTGCTCCTTCAATAGCGTCCCAGCCCGCTCCG
>JAGLOJ010000046.1 GCA_023139045.1 Candidatus Sabulitectum sp. | reverse complement strand
AAAACACCCTTCCATGGCCGTTTCTCAACGGCCTGTCCATTTTACCTTTTCGTTGATCGGTTCCACATCGTTTTCCATTGCTGAACGTTCGCTGCCTTCCGGGTCTTCGTCACGTGGTTGTTCAGTCACCCATCTGGATCTCGGATGTCGGCGGCGGAGGCAACCACCCCCGCGGTATGCCGCATCCCCATTCCGCCATCGCGGAACCAGAAAACCTTTTGTACCCGCCGACCGCCTATTCAGTCAAAGTGGTTTCCCTTGCGGGTTTCCAGACCCTTTGGGGCTAGCGACGGGGCAACCGCGTTTCAAGCAATGGAGGTGGGGCGCCGCCGGATTCCAATCAGCCTAGTGGTTTTTCCAGACCCCTTTCTGGTTCCCGGCGGGGCCCCGTTTATCCAAACATGGGTTTCACATCGAATTCCTTTCCATCCATGACATGCCAAACGGCCTTGGCCAGCTTGCACGCCAGCGCCTTCTTCGCCTTGGGCACACCGCTTTTTCTCTTCTTCCTTTCGTACCAGGCTCCAATGGTCGGATCGTAGCGTGCCGCATAGGTTGCCGCTTCAATGAACGCCCAGGCCAGATACCGGTTCCCGTTCTTGGCGTTGTTCTTCCCCTTCTTCTTTCCGTTGGAGCTGCGCTCGCTTTTGACGGCGCGGCAATACGAGGCATAATTGCCCGCGCTTGCAAAACGCTTGAAGTCGCCGCTCTCCAAGACAATCGTCAATCCAATGGCCATTCCGATTCCCGGCAGCGTCTGGATGCGCCGGTACTGCCAAGTCGGCTTCGCGATGGCAAGAACCTGCTGCTCGATCCGCTTGGCCTGGCGATCCGAGTCGCGGATGGATTCGACCAGCGTTTCAAGCTGCAACCGGTCCCACTCGCCCAGCCCCACCGCCCCGACCTCCTTCTGCGTCCACTTCTTCAGCTTGTCCGCTCCCGGCGCATCAAGCCCGTAGCGCTCAAACAAGCTTCCGGCACTCAGCAACACCTGCGTGCGCCGCCGGACGAACAGCTGCCTTCTGCGCAACGCATCGCGGATCGGGCGGGCCTCCTTCGGATAGATGTAGCTTTCCGGAAAGATCCCCAGTCTCAACTGTTCGGCCAGCCAGTCCGCATCCGTCAGGTCGTTGGTAATCTTGATGCCTTTGTACTGCTCCATTTTCGCCGGGTTCCCCAGCTTCACATTGCGACCCTGTTCGCGCAACCCATCGACAAACCAGTACCAGTTGAAGGTCGACTCGACACCGAGCGCCACGATCCGCTTCCAATACGGTTCCAGTGCGGCGTTCACGGCAGCAAGGTTCGCCTTCACCCTTTTCCGGAAAACGGTGCCCCCCTCTTTGTCGCAGAGCGAGAGGAAAACATTGTTTCCATGCAGGTCGGCACCTGCGTATAGTGCGTTTGCTTTGGTCGTTTGCATGACTTCTCCTTTTGTTGTCGTTAACAAAGGATATTCTGCGCTCGACTAAAGCTTATTTCAAAGAACCTCTTATGATTATCAGCC
>JAGLOJ010000045.1 GCA_023139045.1 Candidatus Sabulitectum sp. | reverse complement strand
CAATAAATTCATGACAGAGTACTAGGCTGGATGAGATATGATCCAGAGGGGATAAGTATAAGTTCAGGATCCCTTTTGCGGCCTAATCCAATGCGAATTATGGCTCTGGATTCAACTGACATATTGGGTATGCTGAACGAACTGAGCCGTGGAGATAATCACCTGATAACAGGCAAGCGAATCTGCCGGTGGAATGCAGATGATCCTGATTCGGTTATTTCTGAGTATTACAGAAAACAATACTCAATTGAGTTTGGAGACGATTACCGGCTCAATATGAGTGATCTCGTAGAAATTGACTATTTCCCCATGCTGTTCACAGCAGGCGATGGTTTTGTGTGTGTCGCCCCGGAGCCCCGTGAAGAACCGGTGCTTCTTCTTTTTCACGAAGATGGTTCCGCAATGGATACGCTGATGCTTCCCTATCCGGAAGTAGTTAGAACAGAAGAGGAGATTCTGGATCGGAAGCAGTTTGTGGAAGAACTTTTCTATCACAGATCTCAGTATACACATCAGGTTGACTGGGAGCCGTTCCCGAATAAGCCCATGATCACAAATCTTGGTGTTGACAGTTTGAACCGGATCTGGGTGCAGAGGGGTTTTGAGCTGAATCCGACCTTTGATCTGTATGATACTTCAGGAGAACATCTGATGACAGCGCTTCTTCCAGGCAGAGATGATACAGATCACTGGAAATTCAGTATTTCAAAATACGGCATTCTGGCTGTTCCTGAAGACCCTGAGAGTTACTATTCTGTGTACATGATCGGTTATGACGAGTAAGCCCCGATAAGAACATTGAAGTGCCGGTCTATTAGCGAAGTGAAGTAAAACGCTTCAAAAATGGGAAAAGTGATGCATATTGCTTGACATCGCAGGAGATGTTGCAGAACGTCTTTAGAAATGACGAAAATCTGAAAGGATGTTATGCCTGAAAAGATTGATTTGTTTTACTGTGGAGATGCCGGGAATTTTGACAGGCACAATCCTCTCTATCTGTTTAAGCAGAAATGGGTACCCGAGATACTCTTTGAGATAGCGAATTCAAACAGGTATGAGTTAACCGGAAATGACATAGCATCAAGGCTGAACATTCCCACGGCTGATATAGATGATGTATTAACCGATATGAAAAACATCGGCATGGTTTCGGAAGATCAGACCGGGTATGCAATATCATTCTCGACAATACTGGAGAAGGATATATCCATAATTGATGAATTCTCAAGACCGATTGCTCTCAAGCTGGGTGAAAAGATTATTGGGAAAACGCAGGAACTCAAGAAACTTGTGTCAAAAATCAAGTGCCTGGATGAGTACGGATACAGAAGAATATTGTATCATGTAATCGGTTGCGATATTCTTGATGGAACAGCGATAAATGAATTTGCCGGGAGCGGAATTCTTAAGATATCTTAACCCCAGATCGGTAATCGAGATTACATTCTGTTTGGCTTTGAGGACAGCAGAACTGTATCAACCTGCAGTGACAATCTGCTTTGCAGCCGTAACTGCATGGAAACACCTGATGTCAGTTTTGTTAGTTTTGGAGACGCAAATGGTAACAGGCAGGATCTGTTCAGATTTATTAAACAGGTAAACCCCTGTCTGAATGAAGTAACTGCCAACAGAAATCTGAATTTATCCTATATTCATATCCTTGAGAAACAGAATAGAAACCTGACTCAACTGTGTGCAGATGTTGTAAAAAAAGTGATCGGCTGCGGCAAATCAATATCTTCGTTTTCTGATGAAGAAAAAGATGCATTGAAATTTCTTGAACAACTGCGATATGTTGAGTCGGATGAGTCCGGTGCGGTCAGAATAACTGTTCCGCTGTTTGACGCTGCTGCTGATGCGGTAATCGGGGAAATTTCGAGTTATCTGATGGAGATAATAAAAAATGAAGTAGCCGATGAGTTCAGCAATCTGAAAGGCAGAATGCGTGGTTCTACTTCTGTATTGCATGGAATCGATGAGAAGGAAATAGCGAATGAGTTATGGCATCAGGTATTTGGAAACATTAATGAGTATCTGGTCAGGGAAGGCTTGTTTCCGGTGCCGGAACACAGAATCGATGAAGGAAGATATTTCCAGGCTCTGTATGTGAGATAATTATTGAGATGGGTTATTCCTGCCCTGATCATGCCGGGTGACCGGGTATGCCATACAGGAACAGCTCCCGGAACTGTTCAGTTTCAGCCTCTCTGATTTCCTTGCGATACTGACAGTGTCTGGAAGAGGCTTTTGATTAAGAGTAGCAGAAACCGGTTTCCTTGTACTTCTCGACATTTTCTGAAACTACAGGCGAATAACACCCTTTTTCTTTCTTGGATTAATCAGGATCTCAAGCGGTTTTTCCAGTCGAATATGCCTTACCAGACCAAGATCTGTTTCGGTTTCATGGTTTTCCAGGAAATCAGTGTCTAGGAAATCGTTTCCGGATTTTGTCTGTGTGAAGTATCCGATCCCGAGAGATGTGATGTTCTGGAAAAAGTGGGTTCCCTGAGAAGGAGTTGTATCCATGTCCGGGAATGGTGTTTCAACAAAACACCTTACAGAAGAGATCTGATTCCACTTCACAGGGATTCCCAGCCAGTAGTCTGAACTGCCCCATCTTCCGGGTCCGATTAGAAGTGAATGGCGATTCTCCCGTTTCAGCTGACTGTTGATTTTCTCAATTTCAAGTGATGCTTCGGTTGTTCTGCTCCTGTCAAAGTTTTCGGCAGAAACATAAATAATATCACTGATGCCCTCTATGAAACCGAACCCCAGCACCTGATGTGAAATACAGATGGCTCCGGTTTCATCCTCATCGATAATGTCCATTCCCGCGAGGGATGCAGCGCTGCGAATCATCGGTCTTATCTGGAGAAATCCGAATTTGTTTATCTCACCATCTGATCTGTTTCCGAAAGTGACGGCAAACTCAATTTCAACATCACTGGAGAAGGCCATCTTGCCAACTTGCAGAAGTTTTGTAAGAAGAGGTGCCAGCGGGAAGAAATCTCCCTTCAGTACTCCAGCCATGGTTACAAGTTTTACTCCGGGTCTGAATGTTCCATCAATTATGATGTCGTTGTCAGGCGAATACACCGAACCGACAGCCGCCAGCGTCCCGTCTTCTTGAGCCTTCTCCAGACCATGGGAAACAATATGCATGTCTTTCCCTGGCTCCTCGGGATTCAGATTTCCATCTGTTGTAAGATCAAGAGCAAGGAATTTGCGCTGGGAATTCTCTAGGAACTGTTTCGTTGATGAGAATTGATACAACTTTCCCGGTGATTCAGGCGAGAATCTGACACATTTTCCGCCATCTACCACTGACCCCCCAAGACCAAGGGCTACTGAAGCAACTCCATCTTCTTCATTCATTCCATCAAGGGGGTAGTAGTTGAATGATTTTGCTACTCCTGCGAAATTCGGATAGACTGATGATCCGTGTTTTGAACCCACAATCTGCTGAATAACAACAGCCATTTTCTCTTCTTCAAGCCTGTTCGGAGTGGCTTCAATATAGGCTATTGATTCCCTGAAATATATTGATGCATACACCAGTTTGATGGCTTTCAGTAATTGATCAAGGCGGATATTGATGTCAGGGTTGTTGTTGGGGATCATGTAGGTGCTGTATATGCCGGCAAACGGGTAGGCCGGGCTGTCTTCCAGAAGGCTGGATGATCTTACAGCAAGAGGGTAGTGGACTTCTTCAAGAAAAGTGTGGAGCATTTCAATTGCACTCTCCGGTAGAGATGTTCGCAGAAATGCATTGGCTATCCTGCAATCCCAGTTTTCGTCTTCCAGATGGTCTGCTGTCTCTGAGTTGAATACAATGCTTTTCAGATTATCAGTACCCATGAAACGATCAAAAATTTCGGTTGCCAGTATCGCCGTATGGGGGACAAATATCTCAACATCGGGGAACCCTTCATTAATCCTGTAGGAGTTCAGGAGAGAATGGAACAGTGCCAGTCCCCGGCCCTTGCCTCCCAGTGAACCTGAACCGATTTTCACGAACTCGGTATCGAAATCAAATGTGTCACTGGAGAAATCTTCTATCTGGCCTGCTTTCGATCTATCCATCCAGAGTTTAAGTGAGGAGATCAGGTAGGCTCTGAGGTCACCAATGGTCTTAAAATCATCGACCTTCTGAGGTCTGAGGGTATGTGCCAGATCAAATTCTGTACGAGCCATCAGCCAGGTGGAGAAGTGATTTCTGATAGCATGATAGTACAGGCTCTCATCGGATACGCTTCTAAGCGCGCGTTTCAATTCTCTCAAATCGCCAGCTCTGGCTTCTTCAGTTCCATCAGGATTTCTGAACACAAAATCACCAAAGCCCAGAAAATTCTTCATAAACTCTCTTACCTCGGCATGAAGAGTTACTGAATTCTTGTTGATGAAAGCTGCCTTGAGATCCAACGCTTTCTTTCTGTTTGATTCCTCGGCTGACTGGAAAAGAATTGGGCATTCTGAATCGTGTGCTCTGATTTTCCTGGCCAGCTGAATGCCGGCCTCCGGGCATTCTTTTCCGTCCTTTTCAAATCCTGCGTCCAGAATGATTCCGAGAACATGATCCTGGAAGGTTTTGTAAAGGTGAATACCGTCTTCGTAATTTCTGGCATGAAGTATTTTCGGTCTGGCTCGCATACGCATGAGTTTCTGTATTTGATTGACTCCTTCACTCATTAAAGCCTGGGTCTGCTTCATGAGTTCAGTATAGAGCATTGGCAGATAGGATGAGCAGAATCTTGTTGAGTCTTCCACCAGAATAATGCATTTCACCCCGGCTATCTGCGCGTCATGTTCTGCATTCAATCTGTCTTCTATCGACTTGATTATTGCAAGAAACAAAAGCACATTCCCCTGCCATACAAAGGTTTTGTGAATGTGCTCAAGTTTTCCATTATCTGAAAGTATTTGAAGATCACGTTCGCTGTTTGCCAGGATCACGAAGGGGAGTTCAGGGAAATTTAACAATATTGCCTTCCCCAGTTCATCACATTCCATAGGGCCGATGCTCAACATGGAGATGACCAGATCGAAGTTCTCCTTTTTTAAGCGCAGGAGTGCTTCTTCACCGGTGGAAACTCTGACTATTCTAGGAGCATATCTGAGATTGAGATCAAGGTATTCAGAAAAGAGAACTTCTGTAAAATTTCCATCTTCCTCCAGGGTGAAGGAATCGTAAAGGCTTGAGACCAGGAGGATATTTGTTATTCTTCGGGACATCAATGCATGAAAGGGAATCGGTTCTTCACCGCGTCTTTCCAGTATTTTGTCAAGTTTCCTGTCCTGCATCTTCTCACAGCCTCTCATGTGAATCCATAATGGCGTATATAGCATGGCTACAAGGAGGAAGCAGAGTCAACCCATGGGGCTGCGTGAGACATATTCATTGTCAGAGCCGTCCGGGGTGTGGATTGTTGTGAGACTGCAGGATTTTACTTTTTGACATGTGCATGCAATGTATGTACATTTCAATTATGAAGTACGAATGGAATTCTGAAAAGAACGAATGGTCGAAAGAAGAGAGGAGCATTTCGTTTGAAGAAATAATCTTTCATTTGTCTATGGGTGATGTCTGGAAAGAGGCAGAGCATCCTGACCAGATTAACTATCCGGGGCAGAGGTTATATTTTGTTGTGATTGAAGACTATATCTTCCTGGTTCCATATGTTGTGGCAGAAGAATATACCTTCTTGAAAACTATTATTCCCAGCCGAAAGCAACCTTGCCTGTAACCGGG
>JAGLOJ010000044.1 GCA_023139045.1 Candidatus Sabulitectum sp. | reverse complement strand
CGTCCCGAGCGTCAGCACGGAAAGCGACAAAATTGCATAGAGCAGAAATGGAGGGCAAGCATGAAATACGATATAGAAGAGCAGTACATTCTGGATGCACTGGCAAGCGGGAATATGAAGCTTTTGACTCCATCTGCAGAAGAAATAGAGTCAATAAAAGCTGCTGCGGAGAGTAGCTTTAAAAAGGATAAGAGAATCACTATTCGATTGTACAGCCATGATTACATAGGTATTCAGAAAAAAGCGATGCAAATGGGTATTTCTTACCAGACTCTTATCTCCAGTTTAATACACCGTTATATCGAGGGCGATCTAAAAACTGTGACTTCATAGTTGTCATTTTGAAGAACAGCGCCCACCGTCCGGCGAGCGCTGATTTGTGCTATCCGGTTCTTTTAGAGGACCCGGAACCTTTCGGTTCCAACCTCTCTGATGTCCTTGCGATACTGCTGGCCGTGGGTAAGGGGAGGCAGTATTGAGGAGGCTTTGGCGCCTAGAGCGATGGGGACAAGGGTTCCCTTGCCGTCCCAGTCTCTTTCTTCTCCGGTGTTCCAGTAGAAGCACACCATGTCACCGAGTTTTTCGCGGATCAGTTCATCTGGCGAGTCATTCGGGTTGAGGCCGAAAGCTGTTGCCAGTGACTCAAGTACCTCCCTGCCGGTCTTACCGGAAGCGGGAGGAACTGCTCCGTTGAAGCAGATCACATTGCCTTCGTAGTTGCACCGTGTTCCAGGGGTTTCCAGGTAGGTTGAGCCGGGAAGGGTGACATCTGCTGCCATTGTTGTTTCCGTGTCTGTCCAGTCCATCGCTGCGATGAACTGGCAGTTCTGGAACCAGGAGCCGGTTCTGCTGAAGTCAAGTGGATTCTCTCCAATGATGAAAGCTGCTTTAAGCTCACCATCCTCAAGAAGTGTTCTGAGTTCCTGGCTGGTTTTTGCTCCGGGAAGAGCATTTTCTCCAACCGGTACTCGACCCGTAAGGAATGCCGGATCGGCACCCATGACCTCAAGACCTGCGGTATTGGCTATAAGCCTGGGCAGGAGAACTTCAGTCTGCTTGCGTGCATCCTTCAACATCAGTGTGAGGTTGGCGAAGATCTCGATGTCCTGAGGAGCTGAATCCTGTGGTCTGTCCGGACTGTGAATAATCACAATTCGGCCTGCATTCATGATAAGTTCCGCAGCTTTAAGAATGTCTTCTGATTCAACACCAGCTTTGGCTGCGGCTATTTCAACGGAGATGTTTCTGTTCTCGAGGAATTTATCTCTGCCCTCAATGCTGTCGGGGGAGATTACACCCCTGTCCATCAATTCCTGCATCACAGCATTCCAGAAGAAGGATGCTCTGCCTCGCATGGGGTCAACTGCAAGGGTTGCAAGGTGCTGGTCGGAGTTTGCCAGTGTTGAGTTGGCGACTATGAGCTTTGCACCATCCTTGACCCGCTGAATAACATCAACTGCAAGGATCAAGTGGTCATCTTCGAGGGCTGTGTTGTTGCAGATGATCAGATCGGCATCTGTGAGACATTTTTTGTCTGAGGTGGATGCTGTGAAGCCGAAGGACTTATCAAGCACACCTGAGCGTCCGCCACCGCTGATGATAGCAAGTGAACCGATGTTGTTGGTGCCTATTCCACATCGTGCAATTTCGGAAGCCAGGTAGAACTCCTCATTGGTGAGCTCAGGAGAGACGAACACGGCGACTTTGTCAGCTCCATGTTCTTCCACTGCTTTTCTCATCTGCTTGACAATTGCGTCATTGGCTGTCTGCTGCTGAACAGCCTTGTAGGAACTGCCTTCGCGGATCACAGAATTCTTCATTCTGCCCTGCTTGATGAAAAGTTCGTTACCGAATCTTCCGTAGCGGCAGAGGTAGTCGCCCGGTTCACCGTTTGACTTAATGAAGTAACGCTGGTCACCAAAGCTTCTTACGGTTATTTCGCAACCGATGGAACAGAATCCGCAGTGTGTTTTTATGTCCTCGGTATCAAGGCAGGCTCTGCCGCTGAAGGGGTACTTCATGGTGAGAGCACCTGTTGGGCAGGAATCAACACAGTTACCGCAGCTTATGCAGCTTGTTTCAACAAGCGGATCATTCATTGCAGGACGCATCTCAGTTTTGAACCCTCTTCCCACCAGACCAAGAGCCGGCAGGGGAAGAACTCTGGCGCATGTTCTGACACATCTTGAGCAGAGAACACACTTGTTGGGGTCGTACACGATGTACGGATGTCTTTCATCCACCTTGTGCTTGCGCACATGTCCCTTGAACTCTTCCATGTCTACGCCGTATTCTTCGCCGTACAGACGGAGATCACAGTCATCAAAGCGAACGCATCCGCAGGAAAGACATCTGTCTGTCTCATGCTCGTTGTCCTCGGGCTCAAACCCCGTGGCAACTTCCTGGAAGCTGTTCCGTCTTTCATCAATTTCAATTGTGTGAAGCTCGTGTCTTGTGGATTCCTTGATTTCGCCGAGTTCGGTTTTTCCGGGCTTTGCCCAGAATTCCTTTCGAACCACAAACGATTCCGGTGTTATCTTTTCGCCGGCAAGCCATGCCGTTATAGACTTTGCAGCTCTCTGACCGTCTCTGATTGCATCAATTGCAACTGTGGGGCCATCGTCTGCAGCATCACCACCTGCAAAGACTCCTTCTACATTGGTCTCCATGGTTCTGGTGTTTACTGCATAGGTGTTCCACCGGGTAAGTTCAACTTCACCTGCTTTGATCTGTGTGAGGCCCTCAAGGACAGTGTTCTGGCCGATGGCGGAAATCACAAGATCACAGGGAAGCTCAAACTCGGAACCCTCCTGAGGAACCGGGCGGCGTCTGCCTGAAGCATCAGGCTCACCCAGTTTCATGCGCTGACATTTGAGGGCTTTGAGTTTTCCATTTTCACGAACGATACCAACTGGGGCAGCAAGTTCCATGATCTCAATACCCTCTTCGATGCAGTCTTCGATTTCCATCTTGTCTGCAGGCATTTGTGCTTTGGTTCTTCTGTAGAGTACTATCACCTTGTCTGCGTTGAGTCGCCATGCTGTTCTTGCCGCGTCCATGGCGGTGTTGCCGCCCCCGACCACGACAATTGTTCCAGTAAGCGGTTCCGGATTGTCTACTTTCTCCGGAAGAAAGTCTGCTCCGGTTACAACACCTTCGGTGTCGAATTCACCTTCAACACGCATTGCTTTGCCTGTCCAGGCACCAGCCGCCAGAAAAAGGGCATCATGCCTGCTTCTCAGCTCATTCAGAGAGACATCAGTGCCTATTCTTACACCGCAGTGAATCTCTGCGCCCACTTTCTTGATGTATTCAACTTCTTTGTCCATAACATCATCAGGCAGTCTGTATTCCGGAATGCCGTACCTGAGCATTCCGCCGGTCCGCTCCATGGCTTCGTAGATCACTGGCTTGATACCCTGTTTCCCCAGGAACCAGGCTGCGGTTAAACCTGCCGGGCCTGCGCCGATTATTCCTACCGATTTACCGGTAGGAGGAAGGCATTCCGGCTCTGTGGCATAGGCATTCTCTGCATCGGAGAGATAACGCTTGATGTTGTTTATGGCTACAGGAGTGTCTACATCCATTCTTCGGCAGACATCTTCGCATTTCCTTACGCACACTCTGGCACAAACTGCCGGAAGAGGATTCTTCTCACGGATCAGGTCAATTGCCTGCTGGAGTTCTCCCATGGCAGAAAGGGCGATGTATCCCTGCGCATCCACATTTGCCGGACACCCTTCCAGGCAGGGTGAAACACAGTCAGCATAGTGGTTGGAAAGAAGCAGTTCCAGTGCTGTTTTTCTGGAGTCCAGAATTCTCGGATTTCTTGTCTCCACTTCCATGCCCGGAGCAATGCTGGTTGCGCAGGAGGGAACAAGGTTTCCCCTGCCTTTAACCTCTACAACACAGACGAAGCAGGAGCCGTATGGCTTCAGTTCAGGGGAGTGGCACAGAGTAGGTATATCATCAAGATTGTTTTCCCGAACCACTTCCAGGATGGTTTTCCCCCGGGCGGCTTCGATTTCCTGTCCGTTGATCTTAAGTTTAATCATATCCATTGCCGCCCCTACCGTTTCACTACTGCATCAAAGTTGCAGCTTGTTATGCACTTGCCGCACTTGACACATTTTTCCTGGTCAATGATGTGAACTTCCTTGACTTTTCCGATGATGGCGTCCACGGGACATGCTCTTGCACAAAGAGTACACCCCACGCATTTCTCCGGGATGATAATGAAGTCAACCAGGGCTTCACATTCTCCTGCCGGGCACTTCTTGTCTTCAATATGTGCCTTGTACTCATCAAGGTAGTAGCGAATGGTTGTCTGCACCGGGTTGGGGGCTGTCTGGCCCAGTCCGCACAGGCTTGCTTCCTTGATCTGAATTGAGAGTTTTTCAAGCTTGGGAATATCCTCCGGAACTCCTTCGCCACGGGTAATACGCTCAAGAGTTTCCAGCATCCGGAGTGTGCCGATTCTACAGAAAGTACACTTGCCGCAGGACTCGCTCTGGGTGAAATCAAGGAAGAATCTGGCAATTCCAACCATACAGGTTCCCTGATCCATTACAACCATACCACCTGAGCCCATGATGGCTCCTGTGGCTGGAATAGATTCGAAGTCTACCGGCGTGTGTTTGAGACTTGCGGGAATACACCCCCCGGATGGGCCGCCCATCTGGACAGCCTTGAACTCACCGCCCTCTTTAATTCCGCCGCCGATATTGAACACGAGCTGCTCGATAGTAGTACCCATTGGTACCTCTGCCAGACCACCTTTGGCAACTTTGCCTGCAAGGGCGAACACTTTTGTACCGGGGCTTTTCTCTGTACCAATTGATGAATAGGCGGTTGCTCCATTGGAGATTATCCATGGAATGTTGGCAAAGGTCTCAACATTGTTGTTGTTAGTGGGTTTCTGCCAGAGCCCCTTCTCCGCTGGAAAAGGTGGACGGATTCTGGGCATACCTCTCTCACCCTCAATAGAGGCGAAGAGAGCTGTCTCCTCACCGCAGACAAATGCTCCGGCACCCTGCTTGATCTTGAGATCAAAATCAAAACCCGAGTTGAATATGTTTTTGCCCAGATATCCCTTTGCTCTGGCGGCAGCTATTGCTTTTTCCAGTCTGGCAATGGCCAGGGGATATTCTGCACGACAGTAAATGTAGCCAAAACCGGCATTTATGGCTTTTCCGCAGATGATCATGCCCTCAAGAACTGCATGGGGATCACCTTCAAGAACAGAACGATCCATGAATGCTCCCGGATCGCCTTCGTCAGCATTGCAGACTACATACTTGGTGTCACCTTTGTTAGCTGCTGCAAAAGACCACTTGAGGCCGGTTGGAAATCCTGCACCGCCTCTTCCGCGGAGTCCGGAATCCTTCACGGTCTGAATAATTTCTTCAGGGGTGATCTCGGAGAGAGCCTTCTTCAGCCCCTGATAACCCCCGATTTTTTCATAGTCATCAATGGATTCAGGATTAATGATACCGCAGTTCCTGAGTACAATTCTTTCCTGAAGATCAAGAAATGCTACCTCGGAACCATAGGTTGTTCCGTCAGGGTTGACGCCATAGATTATTCTTTCATCGTCAATTTTACTGCCGTTCAGAACATGTTCATTGAATATTTCCTCTGCGGATTCAGCAGAGACATCACCGTAAATGGTTCTTCCGGTTTCATCCTGGATTTCTACCAGCGGTTCACGAAAACACATACCTATGCATCCGGTAATATCCAGCTTGCAGGCTTCCGGATGGGTTTCCGACAAGAGTTTGAGCTTGTCGTATACAGGCTGAGCACCGGCGGAAAGGCCACAGGTTCCCATTCCAACAATTATTTTCTTCATGTATTTGCTCCCTGGGAAATTCTTTGTGATACCATCAGGATGCACCCACTGCGCCTTCTGCAATCTCTTTCCCTTTTCTGCGGTACTCTTTGAGAATTTTCCGCAGGGATGCCGGGGTAAGACGGCCATGGGTGTCATCATTAACCATTATCACCGGAGCCAGTGAACAGCAGCCTATGCAGGCAACTGTAAGAAATGTGAAGAGACCATCTTCAGAGGTATCTCCAACTTCAACTTCAAGTTCATCCTCAATCGTATTAATAATTGCTTTAGCGCCGGATACATGACATGCAGTACCGGCACAGGCCCTTACAACAAATTTGCCCATTGGTTGAAGTCTGAATTGACTGTAAAAAGTAATAACACCGTAGATGTCGGATTCCGGAATTGCCGTAACACCGGAGATGTAGGTGATGGCTCGTCTTGGGATGTATCCGAAATGCTCCTGAGCAGATTGAAGCAGGGGAATCAGTTCCCCCGGTGCTCCATCGTATTTCCAGAGCCTGTAGTTAAAACTATCCTTTTTGGCAGCCGTTTTCATCACTCCCTTCACAATCGCCACCGGAACCCCGGAGGAGCATTCTCCATCCGGGGCCGCCGGTGCAGATCAGAAATATCTTTGTGTGTTTGTTCTATCAGTCGTCTATCAGCTTGATTACCTTAGCCTCTCTTACGCGGAGTACTCCATCGATCTGATTCAGTTTCTCGATAATTCTGGGAGTCTTACCAACGGCACCATGGCCGGTTATCATTCCCACAAGCTTGGTTCCATCTTCGATAACATCACAGACCACAACTTCATCGATGAAAAATACAGTGGTGAATATCTGCTGGATTGAATCGGGATCGATGTCCACTATGATGTAGCTCATGGATCCGGGCTGTCTTCTTGCTCCCGCCTGGGCTTCCTGTTTTACAGCCTTCTGATAGGTGTCGATGAACTGGTCCACATCCCGATCCAGCTTTGGACGCTCCACCTGTGACATGGAAAGAACCTGAATACCTTCAATCGCCTTTACCTCATCAAAGACTTCTTCTATTCCAGCGGCTGATTCCGCCTGGGCCAGCAGGATAACATCAAAATCTCCCCGTACTGCGTCGCATGACTGGATACCGGGCATAGCGTAGAGTTTGTCGAAGATTTCCATGCTGTTTTCTGAATCTGTTATTTTTATTGTGAGATATGCACTTATGGATTCACGCATACCATCATCGATATACTCGGTAGTGGAATCGGTCGCAGTTTTCCCGGGGGTCAGTTCTTCGAGAGCGCTGATCAGTTCCGGAATCTCAAAGGGCTTATTCAAGAAGCCGGTGTTGTATTCGGAGAGGGCAGTCATCATAAGTCTTTCGTCACCAAAGCCGGTAATTACCAGCACTGGAAGATCGGGATACTGATTCTTTATCACCTTCAGGATCTTAAGTCCATCGATGTCAGGCATGAAGATGTCTGTTATAAGGTAATCGTATGCGAGCCCCTTGTTTCTGGACTGGTTAAGTTCATGTATTGCTGATATTCCGTCGGGACATGCTACCACGGAATAGTCTTCCTGGGTGAGACCGAAGGTGAGATTCCTTCGAATCTCGGCCTCGTCGTCTATTATGAGCACTCGACCCTTCAATGGTTTCCTCCTCTGTTGTTAATAATAGATGCGGACGAGTGAACGCTAAGACCCACTCTCCCCGAAGTCAAGAACTAAGTTGATATCAATGCACTTCCGCTCTGCACAAATCGAGACTCTCCTCAAGATCAGCCCACCGTCCCGTTGAAAGGTACAGATTCATTGCTCTGGCGGCCCTTCTGCCGTGCCCCATGGCAAGGATCACTGTTGCCGCGCCAAGAACGATGTCTCCACCGGCGAAAACTCCTGGAACGGAAGTCTGACCGGTAACTTCGTTCACAATAACACCACCCCAGTTTGTAACATCAAGCTCCGGGTAGGAACTTGGTACGAGCGGGTTCGGACTGTTGCCGATGGCAACGATGAGTATGTCAGTATCCATGACATATTCTGAACCCTCAACAGCAATAGGGCGCCTTCTGCCCGAGGCATCCGGTTTCCCGAGTTCCATTCTGATGAGTTCCGCGCCGGTGATCCATCCTGCCTCATTACCCAGCAGACGCACCGGGTTATTCAGAAGATGGAATTCAACCCCCTCTTCCCTTGCATGATGAATCTCTTCAAGCCTGGCGGGCATCTGCTCCTCTGCTCTTCTGTAGACGATCAGAGACCGTTCCGCCCCCATTCTGAGCGCAGTTCTGGCACAGTCCATTGCTACATTGCCGCCTCCGACTGTTATTACTGTTCTGCCTTTTACAATTGGTGTGTCCGACTGCGGAAATGTGTATGCTTTCATGAGATTGGCTCTGGTGAGATACTCGTTTGCTGAGAGTACACCCAGAAAATTTTCACCCTCTACCCGCATGAATCTCGGCAGACCGGCACCGGTTCCAATGAAGACAGTGTCATTCTCTTCCACAATCTTTGCAACAGGAGCAGTTTTCCCGACAATGAAGTTGTAGCGGAATTTTACTCCCAGCTTTTCCAGATAGTCGACTTCCGCCTGAACGATAGCCTTTGGAAGTCGGAACTCGGGAATTCCGTAGACCAGAACTCCACCTGCTTTGTGAAATGCTTCGTATACTGTCACATCATGGCCGTACTTGATCAGGTCTCCGGCTACAGTTAACCCGGCCGGGCCACCGCCGATGACTGCAACTTTTTTGTGTGTTTTTGTAACTTCAGGGGGTGTAGCATAGACTCCCTGTTTTCTTTCCCAGTCCGCCAGGAACATCTCAAGTTTGCCGATCATCACTGCTTTGCATGGATCCTTTTTGGCCTTACCGATCACGCAGACCGCCTGGCATTGCTCTTCCTGGGGACAAACCCGTCCGCAAACTGCCGGAAGGAGATTCCTCTGTTTCAGAACATGTACACCCTGGCTGAAATCTCCCTGTTCAATAGCCCTGATGAAACCGGGAATGTCTATGCCCACCGGGCAGCCTTCGATGCAGAATGGTGTTTTGCACTGCAGGCAACGCTGTGCTTCGACCATTGCCATCTCGGGGGTGTAGCCCAGAGGAACTTCTTTTACATTGTTTATTCTTTCTTTTGGATCCTGCTCGGGCATGGAGGTTGGGGGTATTTTCAGTCTTTCTGCCGTGTTCATTCTGCTCCCCCTTTCAGTGACGCTTCGAGTCTGCAGCCTGTTTCCTCCGAGTAGTGTTCAAGAGCCACCTTTTCGTAACTCTTGTAAGTATTGAGGCGGGCCATCATTTCGTCAAAATCAACCTTGTGCCCGTCAAACTCGGGACCGTCCACACAAGCGAATTTTGTCTTTCCGCCTACGGTTACTCTGCATCCACCGCACATACCGGTTCCATCCACCATAATCGGGTTCAAACTCACCATGGTGGGGATGTCGAGTTTCTTTGTGAGAAGGCAGACGAATTTCATCATTACGGGAGGGCCCATACAAATGCACTGATCGAATTTCTCGCCCTGTTCCACAAGCTCGCTGATTGCATCAGTGACAAGTCCCTTTTTCCCTTTGGAACCATCATCAGTGGTGATAACAATTTTGTCACTGACTGCCCGCATTCTGTCTTCAAGAATCAGCAGATTTTCCGATCTTGCGCCAAGAACGGATGTTATTCTGTTACCGGCTTCTTTCATTGCTTTTGCAACGGGGTAAAGCGGAGCAGTACCTATGCCCCCTCCAACACAAACCACATGACCGACATTCTCTATGTGAGTCGGTACACCCAGTGGCCCGGCAATGTCCGGAATTGAGTCGCCGACTTCCATCTGAGCGAGTTTAAGCGTTGTCTTTCCCACTGATTGTATGATGAGGGTAATACTCCCCTCATCGCGGTTCACATCCGCCAGTGTAATCGGTATCCTCTCTCCTTCATCGCATATCCGCATCAGAACGAATTGTCCCGGTTTGCGGTAGGCGGCCACATCCGGAGCGTGCAGCCTGTAAAGAGTGATGTCAGGACCAAGTGTTTCCTTGTAGAGGATTCTGTGCATGGATCGCCCTCCGATTGTAAGAATGTGGATCCTATCCGAAACAAGACTCTGCTCTCGCGGATACTTTTCAAACCTGAGAAGAAAGGCATAGAGGTTCTCAACACTTGCAGTATTGCCGGGAGAACAGCACGCTCCACAATATTCTTCAATCCGGTTCCAGTCAAGTAGCGTGAAATTGAAACTTCTCAGTATCCAACCGGCATCAAGTTGGATGGGATATAACTGTGTTTCATTTAAGGGTTTAGCGCACAGACACTACTCCTGGCAGTATATATATGCTTCTAATCTGTAGCGGTGCAAGGCTTTGCATTGGGTTCTTCTTTGTTTATCATCGATTTCATAGACGAGAAAGGAAGGGGGAATCTTTCGCCATGAAGGTTCTTTTTCTTGTACACGATTGCCTGACTGTTCCCCTTGGGGTTAGCTACCTCGCAGCTCTATCGCGAGACAAAGGCCATTGTGTAAAAGCGCTCTCTCTTACCGGGGGGAGTATTGAGCAGGAAATCGGTGAGTTTGATCCGGATGTTATCGGTTTTGGTTCCACCACAGGATTTCACAGGCAGTATCTGAAACTGGTGAAGCCTATCCGTGAGACTTTGGGTATTCCTGTGATTATGGGTGGTGCGCATCCAACCTTTTTCCCGGAGGTCATGGATGAAAACCCGTGGCTTGATTTTGCCATGCGAGGGGAAGCAGATCACTCTTTTCCATTGTTTCTGGACGCACTCGAAGGAAAGATGCTTCTGGAGGATGTTGGAAATCTGATATACAGGAAAAGCGGAGAAATTGTTCATAATCCGATACTTCCTCTGGTGAAGGATCTTGATTCTATACCTGTCCGGTTTTTGGGATATCAGATCCCGGATGGCGTCATATAGTATTCCATAAATGAACCGTAGAGAATGCTGAAGAAGAGCATGGTACTGTCCGGTGAGAGAACTGCTTGATCCAGGCCGGGCAGAAAGAAGATCGGAGCGCATTCTCCTCCGAACCAGGTGAGTATACGGGATTCATTCCATACCACGGTGCTGTCCTCTGTTCTTCTCAGGGACATTTGAACGGGAACGGTGGGAGGGTCACCATCAAGGTATTCCTCGAAGTTCAGACACGCATTGAACATGAACTCCAGATCCTCCTCCGAAGCATCTGTAACAAGCTTATAGGCTGCATTCTCCGGAGGAGGTTTGGAATCTGATATCACTACGGTTCCAGGTTCGGTTGAAGGGATACTGGAGAATGATACTTCTTCGTAACCATCTTCTGTCACAAGGAAATGGGTTTCCTCGGTAATGTCTGCTAGATCATGGTAGATAGTCTCCTGTACATAGGCCGTGTCCGAATGCCAGCCAAGAAAGTCGGCATAGATATATGTACAGAGCAGTTGAGTCATAGGATTATCAGGTTGATAGTAGTGCGAAATCAGTATCAACAAGAGTATCTTCATCGAACAGTTCCTTGCTATTGTTATCGTATCTTACTTCTGCTCCAAAGCAGATGATCCAGTCAGGTAATTACCATTCCTCTGAAATATAATGAATTTTTTTGTAGACGAGATTTCGGCTTGAATCGTATAATAGACGAATGAGTCTCAAGATTCGATATACCTACACTGAAGGGGTTTTGATGATGGAGAAGGGTAAACAATCCTAATTATTGCTGTGCCGACCTCAGTAGCCTCCACCGATTCACCACTCACATCGACACATTTCTACGAAGCGTATTTGGATGTTCCTGCTGTTGGTGAACATGTTGCGTGCAGGATGATTGAAGAAATTGATGTGAAGGTTGCTGTAATCAATGCAATGGGATGGAACTTTTCGGGCCAGGACAATGCAGCAACATACATAGAGTTTTACCAGGCTTCATCATTCTGCAGGTGAGGTTTCATGCAGAGTGGTGTCCATCCTGCGATAATACTCAGCAAGTCGCTTCATTCCCTCATGCATGGTGATTTTCGGTTTGTATCCCAGTGATTCTCTGGCGGCACTGATGTTGAACCAGTGGGTGGTGGAAAGTTCATGGACCAGAAAACGGGTAATTGGAGGTTCCGTCTTAATTCCAAAACCTTTGTAAACAAATTCCAGTAATCCTGCAATCGCCAGGGCGGTCTTGACCGAGACATGTTTCCTGACAGGAGGAAGAGATGCGGATTTCAGGATGCTGTTGATGAATTTCATCAAAAGAACCGGTTCACCGTTTGAAATGAAATATGCCTTTCCAGTTACGCAAGGATATTGAGTCATGGTTTCAGCTGCGGAGATATGTGCCGCGACGGCATTATCAATATAAGTTGTGTCCACCCGGTTATCGCCGTCACCGATTCGTCGCATTCTGCCTGCTCTTGCCCGGGCAATTATTCCAGGTATGATGTGTCTGTCACCGGGACCCCAGACCAGATGGGGCCGGAGGGACAGAGTTTTCAATTTAGAAGTATTTGCCGCAATAACACATTGTTCTGCAATGGCTTTCGTTGCAGTATAGTGAGACATTGGTCGGGTCGGATAGGGCAGGGACTCGTTTCCCCCTTCAATGTTCGATCCGTCAAAAACAA
Organism: Candidatus Sabulitectum sp.; assembly: GCA_023139045.1. GTDB lineage: Bacteria > Fermentibacterota > Fermentibacteria > Fermentibacterales > JCC-6 > Sabulitectum. The sequence goes on along the minus strand of JAGLOJ010000044.1, from coordinate 121,119 downwards.
CACTGGCAGAGCTGGTAAAGACAAGTCTACCTACACCTTGAACCTGACAGGCCCTTACTACATTTTCAGTGCACTGCACATTTGCCTGATAATACTCTCTGCGGGATCCCCACATTCCGGCTTTTGCTGCCACATGAAACACAACATCTCTGCCTGCACATGCTTTCAGAACTGCTTCCCGGTCTGAAAGATCGCCCCTGACGGTTTCAATTCCCAACCGCCGAAGATGCGGATAATCACCGCGGGAAAAGCTGGCTGCATGATCGCCTCTTATCACCAGTTCCCTGGCAAGCGCAGAACCTATAAAGCCTCCTCCTCCGGTGACCAGGGCATTCATTTGATTCTCCGTGCTGCCCAGAGAGTCAGCTTTTCCCGAAAAATCTTTGCGTTGTGCCTGGGATCAACCGGAAACTGTCCGGGAAACAGTATCTCTCTGATACACCGGGTTTGGGGGTTGGCTGCCCCCATGGCCAGCAGTTCCTGCACCAATTTCTGTTGATTACCGCCCGGATCGTCCGGCTCCATCTGAACACAAAGTACAGGTTTAATTTGTCCGGTAACGCCGATGGGAACGCCTACAAGCGCGGAACGGAATACACGGGGATGCTGATTGAAGATGAATTCGCATGGAATGGTAAAAAGCGTTCCATCAGAGGTGATTACCCGCTGAGATTTGCGACCGAAGAACCACAGGCGCCCGGAACTGTCCATCTGTGCCAGATCTCCCGTTCGATGCCATACTCCGTCGTTCCTTGAGTCTTTAATTTTGGCAATGGCATCGGCTTCTGGCATGTTGAGATACCCGTCAGATACTATTTGACCCTTCACGACAATCTCTCCGACCTGGTTTGGAGGAAGCTGTTGTGCATCATCCCAGAGGAGAATGGGTTCATCAGTGATCGCAATGATTCTTACATCGGTTTCCTTAAGCGGGTAACCCAGGCAGATACACTTGTCCCATTCATAGTCTTCCCTGCTCAGTTGAATGAGTTCATTCGCGGAAATTTTCGTTACCGGCAAAGCCTCGGTTGCGCCGTAAGGAACATAAATTTCAGCCTCGGGAACAAGCAATCGCTTGAAGGAGTGGAGCAACTGATTCGATACCGGAGCTCCTGCGGTAATAACGCGTTTTAAAGAAGAAAGCCGGGTATTGCTTTCATTCCCGTAACGGGCCAGCCGATCCAGAACCATTGGCGAGCAGAACATCTGAGTACAACCGTTATCCTGAATATTGGCAATGATCTTCTTCGGATCAAGAGAAGCGGGATGTGTCATGTCCATATCCGCAAGAACGATAGTAAGCCCCAGGCAGAGGGAGAACAGGCCGATCAGCGGGAATGTACAAAGATCGATTTCCTCCGGTCGAAATTTGAAATGTGACCTGAGAATGGCGATCTGGGAATTCATCATTGAAGTTCTGTAAATAACTCCCTTTGAAGGCCCTGTGCTGCCGCTGGTAAAAAGAATGGCAGCAGAATCTTCAGGATTCAAAAAACAGGGGGGGCAGGAATCCTCCCGGTCCGATTGCAGGTCCGACAAACCATATCTACTCCAGAACCATCTGCGACCAAGCGTCAAACAGATCTTTACAGTTCTAAAGGCGCCGGGATACAAAAATCTTAGCAGATGTGCCTTGTGCGACCCGACAAACGCTTCCGCTTCTACTCCGGCAAGAGATTTTGCCATTGCCTTTGCACCCATGCCCGGGTCAATCATCACCGGTACTGCTCCGATGTGAAACAGGGCAAATGTCAGTATGAAGAATTCCAGTCGGGGTGTGACCAGCAGGATTGTGCGTGTATTCCTGCCGATCCCGATCTGCTTCAACCCGTGGGCATACCGATTCACTTCCTGTTCCAATTCACGGTAAGTGATACGGTCAGGATGCAGGAATGCCGGTTTGGATGGGAACTGACTTGACATGAGAGACAAATGCTCCGACAGGTTTGCGTTGATCTTCTCTTTCAGCTCAGCGTCTGCTTGCGCTCTCATTGATTCAGATCGTTTCTGTACAACGCAAGTGCTGTTGTTATTCCGGAACCCACAGTCAGAAACAGGACATTCCGAGCCTGTTTGAACCGTCCGTCGCCCCAGGCCTTTTTCAAAGCAAAAGCAGGTCCTGCCGTGTGTAATTCTCCGTTTTCAGCTTTCACATCAACAATTCGATCACCCAGATCCAGTTGCATTCTCATTCCGGAGACAAATTCACCCGGGCACTGCGAGGGAATAATCAGGTCTATATCCGACGGAGCTAAGCCTGCGCCGTTGAGGAAATCGATATATGATTGTGTAGCACACTCCACGCAGAGATCAACATAGTTTTCCTTCCGGCGGACAGAAAGAATATTCTTTTTTCTTTTCCTGCTTTTCCTGCTTTTCCTGCTTTTCCAGGATATCCAGGAAACGTAGCTTTCAAATAGATCTTTATACTGCTGGTATGTGTCGGTTCTGAAGCTGAGGAATCCTGATTTATCATCTGTTGCAGAGAGAAGTATCGCTGCTGCCGCGGCAGTAAACCTGTAGGAGTTTGACAGACCCGGATAAGGCTCAGCATCTCCTGTAACCACCATTCCATGCCGGATTCCTCCGGATTGAATAAATCCATCCACCAACTGTATGCCTGTGATCAACCCGCAGCCGCCATTATTTACATCGAAAGAAAATGTGCCATCGGAATCACCCTCTGTCAAACCCGTTTTGATTTTCCTGAGTATGTAACTTGCTACAGCCGGCTCTACAATATGCTCATCCCTGTAGATGCCCGTATTGACAAGAAGCCCAAGTTGGCTGCCGTCGAGCCCTGCTTTCTTCAAACAACATCCGGCTGCTCTGGATGTCTGGTCGATTGAACCTTCTTCCCTCAGGTTAATTTGTGACCCTGCAATACTTACCATATCAATCTTCGTGCCCATAGCGCTCCATTATCTCATCAATGGTAAAAAGAACAACTCCGAAAATCAGACCTGAAGCCGAGCAGAGCATCATGATCTGATCACCCTGTTTGAAAAACCCTTCTTTCAGATACCGATCCAAAGCCAGAAAATGAGTTGTGGAAGCAGTGTTGCCGAATTGCTGCAGGTTGCTGAGCATCCTTCGTGGTTCGACTCTGAAATAATCGGCGTAATGCTCAGTAGCAGCGGTGATTGAGCTTCTTGAGGTCTGATGAGGAATGATGTAATCAATCCGGTCAAGGGAGAGTCCGCTGCTCTGTAATGCCTTTCCAATCAGTCGTGATGACTTCTTTATCCATATCCGGTGAATTTCCCGTGCTTTTGTTTTCATTGTGAAACCGGGATATGACTGGTTTTGCCTGGCTGTACACAAGTGGCTGTACTCCGGAAGCGTTGTGAAATTTGAAACGGTTATTCCTTTGCGATTATCTGATACACTCTCCAGAATCACCGCGGCTCCTGCATCACCCACGGTAAGAGAGGCAAGTTCCGAGCTTAAGAGAGTTCGGGTATTCATTGTTGTGTGATCACCCAGATTGGAAATAGACTCTCCGCTGACAACCATACATGAGCGAATTGCCCCCCGCCGAAGAAAATTATCCGCTATGTAAACTCCGGTCAACATTCCGGCACATGCATTGGTCAGATCGAAATTGATTGCGTTTTTCGCTCCGATTGCATCTTTTATTAATATTGAAAAGGGAGGTTCGTACTGATATGAATGATCACCCCTGTGTTTGGAAATCGAGCAGCAAAGAATCATATCCAGGTCTTCAGAAGAATATTGAGAGCGGTTCAGACAGTTGACCGCTGCATCCCTTGCCAGCGTGAAGGAGTCTTCTCCCTGCGAGCAGACGTGCCTTTCTTCAATACCTGTAAGCAGCTCAAACTTCCTCACCGCCGCCCTGTTTATTTTCCCCACGATCTCCTGCGTTGTCAAGCGCTTCTCGGGCAGCTTTACACCAATGCTTTCGAATCGACTATTGATGATTCAGACTCCTTTCCTGATTGCCCCCTTCTATGTGGATGTCGCTGACAAACTGATTGATTATTTCAGCCAGCTCGATACCCGCGTCTTCCTGCAGGAAATGCCCTCCAGGCAGTGTAGTGTGCTTTTGACCTTCGGCACCGGGAATTCGTTTCTGCAAATAGGCATCCCCTCCACGTGCTATTGGATCGCCATCGCTGAAAAGGGTAAGAAAGGGTTTCTTCCACCTCTTCAGAATCTCCCAGGCCTTGCGATTAGCAGGCGTGGATGGGTCACCGGTGGTGACCGGAACAAGTTTTGGGAAAATGCGAACGGATATTTTGTATTTCGAAGAGGGGAAAGGCGCCCTGTAAGCACGCTTTTCCTCTTTATCCAGCTTTTTCAAACAGCCGGAATCAACGATCAGATCGATGGGAAGCCAAGGAGAAAATAATGCAAAGTACTTCCAGATTTTGAAAAGAAACGGTACTTTCTGGTCACCGGTGGGCAGTACTCCATTTGCCACAACAATACCGGCAAAGCGTTCTTCATTTTCCGCGGCCAGCCTGAGACCAATAAGTGCTCCCCAGTCTTGACAGTACAGAACGATATTCTTTAGGTCAAGCGATTCAATTAAGCCGGTCATCCAGCCCACATGGGCCTGATAAGAATAGTCACTGCTTTTTTCAAGTTTGTCTGATTTTCCGAAACCGATTAGATCAGGTGCAATAACTCGATTACCGGCAGAGGCGCATCTTGTTATCATATGGCGATATACATAAGACCAGGAAGGATTTCCGTGCAACATTAAGATTGGGTTTGAATCTTGAGGGCCTTCGTCTACATAATGCATTCGCAATTTATCGAAGTACAAAAAATGCGGCTCGAAAGTATAATCCTTCAGACTCTCAAATCTGCTCTCAGGAACACGCAAATACCTCATTTTGCCAATCCATCCTTCAGGATTGATTCAGGCAAACAAACAATTGCCCTGCCGTCTTCAGCAGGGTTGGAAACCCTGATAAAGAACATCCTTTGTGAATATAACAAAGAACGGGTTCCGGTGAGTTTCACCGACTGTAAGAATTTCCAAACTCGATAGTCTTTTTGAATCGGCAACAGGAAATTTAAAGAATGTTATTACCTGCCATTGTTCCCTCCGGGATTCAGTAATACAAAAGACGGTTTGAGGATTAATACATTTGGCCTGTTCATCATTCTTGAAGGTGTGTTCCTTCAGACCTGTGATGTCCGAATAGAACTTGCGCATCTCCTTGACATCATTGCATATCCTGTAAAGAAAGCTCATCTTTGGTGCTGCCGGCTCTGGCATGGGTGTATCTCCTTTCTTCAAACCCGCCTTTCAGCAATCGATGTTAAAACCAGTGCAGAACACGGGTAAAATAGTATTCTCAATCCCTTGTGTTGTAATGATATCGCAGTTGTGCAATGAGAAAAGCATCATCTTTGCATTTGTAAACTATCCTGTGCTCATCATTGATACGTCTGGACCAGAAGCCGGACAAGCCGTGTTTTAGTTTTTCCGGCTTACCTATACCTTCATATGGAGAACGCTGAATATCTTTGATAAGAGTATTGATTCGCTTCAGTATTTTTTTGTCCGTTCTTTGCCAGTAGAGATAATCTTCCCATGCGATTGAGGAAAATATTAACCTCATTCGATGAGTTCCCTTTCAGTGCCATTGCCAGCTTCAAGCTCGGTAATGGATTCAAGCAGCAGTCTTGCATTGGCGGGAGAACGAAGTAAGTATGTTGTTTCTTCCATGGTTTCGTAATCTTCAAGAGACATAATTACTACCGGGCTTTCGCTTTTTCGGGTTATGATGATTGGGGCATGATCATTACACACCTTTGCCATTGTTTTGGCAAAGTTTGCCCGTGCTGCTGTATAGCTGATCGTATCCATAAATACTCCAAACTGTGCATGTACATAAAACTGTACATATCATAACTTCATTTAACCACAGAGTCAACACGGAAGGCATACACAACTTCGCCTTGAAGTTAGAAGAAAAATTATAAATCACTGTTTGCCATGGGAAACAGTTTCCCCTTCGATTGTCCCGGACTTCGATATGTATAGGAACACAGGGTTGACCGGTGGAATGACAGTACTGTTAGATTCCTGATTCGGCTTTCCAGTTACTGCACTGCATCAAGTCGCTGGCCTTTATTTCCGGATGGTGATAACGCTTTCGTCCCGCAGTTTTCCTGCCAACCTGGATTGCTTCCTGCGGGCACCACTGCAGGCAGGCCAGGCATTGTTCGCAGGAGTGAAGCCAGTTCGGTTTGCCGTTTTTCATCTCAATGTTCCCAACCTGGCACACCTTTTCACAGATCCCGCAACTGTTACATGTCTCATTTAGTGTGAACTTTCTGTCCCCATTTGCGAAGGCTTTTGCAAACATGTCTTTCTGTTTCTCTTCAGGAAGCGCCTCGCCCCACATGATGTAGTTTGTCGGCATCGGAATGACAAAGCCGGACGAAAGGGTTATTCCTTTTGCACTAAGCTGTTTCCTGGCCATCATCAATGTACCGCCTGCAGAGCTCGCACATGTGCATACGGCGAACACATACTTGTCCGAACTGATACTTACCTTGTTAAGAAACCGTATCACAACCGGCGGTGGACCCCATGCATACACAGGAAACACGATACCAACAATGTCTCTGCCGGGAGAAAGCTGCTCTTCAGTCGCCCTGGCAATGGATACGAGTTCACTGTCACCAAGAGCTTCAGCCAGGTCCCTGGCGATTTTCAAAGAGTTTCCAGTACCTGTGAAATGGTAGATTGTTGCGCTAATCTTGCCTCCCTGTTCTTACTTTTCAAATTTACCATGAATTCATCTTGAATCATAACGCTATCGGAACTTCAGCAGAGGCTTTCTATCAACCCGTCATGCCGCGCCCCGAAGAAGGTGCATGCACACCTTCCCTAATATCTCCATAATAACGGACAAGAAAAGCGATATCGGCTTGTTCATGATGATACTGGTTGTCGGATGTAGATTGCAGGTCTACCCATGTTGGGCGGTTTGAAGAGAATGAAAATCCAGTGCCCCTGTCAGTTGGACATCTTGATCGCAGCAAGTTGCTTCACAACTGCAACATCTTCTGAAGTGGTGACTTCAAATCGAATGGACCTACTCGCGAGCGCAAGAGTCCAATGGCTAATAGAAAGCTATGGGGAGAGAGATTTCCTCCTACCCGATTTCCGAAAGAATTACTTTTTCGAATCTTTTGCTTCCATTAAGGAATGATAGTCTCGACTAGTTCAATAATATGGAGCCTTTTGTGTATACACCATTTTGTCTTGATATGTGTTTTCAGCTTTCGAATAAGCCTATGAACAAAAATTCTTTTTGGAGCAATCAAATATGCTAGCATCTTTCTTGATAATCAGGTCCATATCAGGCCATGGGCAAATGTAATATCATAAAAAATGGCAAAGATGTCTAGGTCTTGCTATAGAGGATGATAAAATGGATATTTAAGCAGGCACATAAGGCTACCAAGTACTGATCCAACCTCTAAAAGACCTATGTGCGATCAGAAAGATGCCTATGTGGAGCAAAGTGAACTAATTAGCTTCTTTCCTCCAGAGGCGGAAGCAGCGATGGGGCGTATCATGTAGACAAAAAAGCAACAATAAATAAGTACAAGCATCAATATGCTGAAAAATGTGCGTAGAGGAGAATGTATAATGAATATGTAATTAATATAAAAATATATGCCGAGTATAAGTGATAATACAATAATTAATGATAAAACCCGAAGGGTTATTTTTTTTACATATAAAAAAAGCATTAACTACAATAATAGGTATTAAAAAAGATATGGAAGTTGAGTAGGACCAATATGAGGCAGGTATCCATCATGCATGAGAATTAACCAAAAGATAGAAACATTACTTTTGTAACCAAATTGCGATAAGAGAAAGGATAAACTTGATGAATGATTTTAGAAGATTAATAACAGTCAAAAGTATACGAGTGTCTCTGGCAATACTTTTCCTGTTTCCGATTAATTCAGTTGCGGAATGCGAAGAGCAATTCACTTCACAGTCTAAATGTTTGAATGATATGATGTCTGTAATTGTGAATATCTTAGAGACTTACTGCGATAGAGTGAGGCGAAAAAACCTGCGCTTTTGTGCAGCTAAACAAATTAGCGGCTTGATATGCCGAAACCAGATTTCCAATATGGCCCTGGGGATGTCTTGTGTATTCTTCTTGCTCTGGGTGGTTGTTGGGTTTGTAAGTTTATATGTTCTATCAGGTTGCGAATTGGGGATGATTAGGTTTGTTCTTTTTGCATTCTGCAGTGGAGGTTTGTTGTGAAAATGATTGCGATTTGCGGAATTGATTGTTACTCGTGTCCTGCAAGGCTGGCTTTTGTGAACGACGATGATGCTCTGCGTGAAAAGACTGCCAGGGAATGGTCAAGTCAATTTGATGCAGACATTAAACTGGAACACGTAAACTGTACTGGTTGCACTGCTGAGGGAGTCAAGTTCCCCCATTGCGAACACGGTTGTACCATGAGGAAATGTGCAATGGAAAAGAAACTCGATCACTGTGGACAGTGTATTGAGTATCCCTGTGAGGAATTGGCTGATTTCCTTACGCATGTACCCGAAGCGAAAGTGAATCTGGACAGCCTTAGATAGTAATTCATGCAGAATGCACAGTGAATTAGATGCAAGCCGCGCGAATCAGTTGACGAAAATTTGGAATTGATGTATTTATATCCCTTCTGATCACAAAAGGAGGGGTATTATGAATGATAAGATTTCAGAGATACTAGATCTTTGTGTAGAATCCAATGTTCACTTTCTTCGACTTCAGTTCACGGACATCGATGGCATAATCAAGAATGTTGAGGTACCGGAGAGCCAGTTCAGGAAAGCACTCTCGGGTGAAGTAATGTTTGATGGATCTTCAATAGAGGGTTTCACACGGATTGAAGAATCCGACATGCTGCTGTCACCTGATCTGGACACCTTTGCAGTGTTTCCATGGGAAAGTGAGTACGGCAGAATCGGAAGGCTTATATGCGATGTGTCACTTCCTGACGGCTCTGCTTTTCCAGGTTGTCCCAGGGCTGTTCTGAAAAGACAGGTGGCTCGTGCCGCTGGTCTCGGATTGCGGGTTATGGTGGGTCCTGAGGCCGAGTTTTTCCTTCTTCAGTGTGATGATGCCGGTAATCCTGTGAGGGAGACACATGACAAAGGGGGATACTTCGATCTTTCTCCTATGGACAGAGGAGAAGAAGGCCGGCGTGATATTGTTCTTGCTCTTGAAGCGATGGGTTATGAGGTTGAAGCCGCTCACCATGAGGTTGCACCCGGACAGCATGAAATTGATTTCAGGTATGTAGAGGCAGTTGAAGCGGCTGATAACATCGTGACCTTCAAGTTTGTTGTTAAGAAGGTCGCCCTGATGCATGGACTGCACGCTACATTTATGCCGAAACCAATTGCGGACGCGGCAGGTTCAGGAATGCACACGCACTTTTCAATGTTCAATTCCAGCGATGAGAATGTTTTCTTTGATGACAGGGATTCGCATGGACTCTCTTTAACGGCACGGGGTTTCATGGCAGGGGTTCTCCAGCATGCCAGAGGGTTCGTTGCTGTAACAAATCCTCTTGTGAATTCCTACAAGAGGCTTGTTCCCGGTTTTGAAGCTCCGGTAAATGTGGCCTGGTCGATGAAGAACCGGTCTCCTCTTTTGAGAGTTCCCGCTGCGAGGGAAAACGGTACACGGTGTGAGATCAGGGTGCCTGATCCATCGTGCAATCCATATCTGGCTCTTGCTGTGATGCTTGCAGCGGGACTGGATGGAATGGAAAAGAAGATGGACTGCGGAGAACCTGTTAACAGGAATATCTTTTCCATGAGTGGCCGGGAGAAAAAAAGGCTGAAAATCACTGAGCTTCCCGACAGCCTTTGTGCTGCACTGGACTGTATGGAAAAGGATGATGTTGTCAGAGATGCCCTTGGTGAGCATGTATTCAATCACCTGCTGCTGAATAAAAGGCGTGAGTGGGAACAGTACATAAAAGTAATCCACCCATGGGAAGTAGACAGGTATCTGGACAGGTATTAGCTTGACAATCTGCTTTCTCTTATAATAATTCCTGCATGGGTTTACTAATACTTTTTGTCGCTCTCTGCGGCTTGACCGTTGAAAAAACGGACCATACTCCTGTGATTGACGGAGTTATAAACGATTTGTGCTGGCAGTCGGTGGAGCCTGCCGGGGGCGAATTTACAGCCTTTCGGCCCAGAGCTGATGTGCCGTTATCACAGCTTACAGATGTCAGACTTTCCTTTGATGAGGAATTTCTGTACATCTGCGCTTTCATGCATGATCCGGATCCCTCCAGAATCATCCATCAGGTTGGAGCCCGTGATGAGCATCAGCCTGTGGATAAATTCTATATCTACATAGATACATTTAATGACGACTCCAACTGCTTTGTTTTTGCTGTTACGGTGGATGGAGTTCAATTGGACTCCCGTCAAACCAAGGTTAACGGTGAGGACAGGAACTGGGATGCGGTGTGGAGTTCAGCGGTTTCCGTGAGCGATTCAGGCTGGACTGCCGAGGTGGCTCTGCCGTTTTCAGTTCTGAGATATTCTCCTGATGAAGAGCAGGTCTGGGGTATGAACTTCTGCCGGACCATCTCTTATTCCAATGAAGCCGGATACATGTTCCGGATGAAGGAGCAGGGCGGGACGGATGTCTCCTGTTTCGGAGATTTGACAGGTCTTTGCGATCTTCCTACCGGGCACGGGATCGAGATTCGTCCTTTTGTGGCCGGACGGCTGCAGTTCGGTGGCGGGGACGGACTATTCAGCGACCCGTGGGGCAGTGCAGGGGTGGATCTGAAAATTCCATTGAGCATGCAGTCTGTGCTGGATGTAACTGTATATCCCGATTTCGGCCAGGTGGAATCTGACGCTGATCAGGGAAACATCTCTCACTGGGCACCATGGCTTCGTGAAAAGAGACCCTTTTTCATGGAGGGCACCGAGATTTTCGATATGCCGTTCAACATGTTTTACTCCCGAAATATTGGTTCGGTTGCATGGAACGGTGAGCTTATTCCAATTTTTGGCGGCGCGAAAATCACAGGAACTTCCGGAAAGCTCAGGTACGGTTTTCTTGAAGTGGTATCCGGTAGAGTCTGGGAAGACGATACTACTCTGGTTGAGCGTGCCGCTTCTTACAGTATAGGATCACTGCTTGGAGAATTCAGCCCCGGAAACTGGATGAAGATCTCGGCAACAAGTGTTGATGTACCTGACCAGGAGGGTGAGGAATACGCCTTTGGCCGGTCTGCCTCTTTCAGCGGAAAGCTTACAGTGAGAGAGTACTTCGAGTTTCAGGGAAAACTTGGACTTACCTGGAACAGATTTCAGGAAGACTCCGAGAATGCAGCTTTCAGAGTGGATGCAGGCTATTTCCGGGAACAATTCAATATGAATTTTCGTGTGGAGAGAAAGGGTGATGATTTCAACCCTTCCTACATGGGTTATGTGCAGGGCAACGGGACGACTTCGATTTCCATGTACTCAGGCGTTTCACACGACTTTGACTCAGGAGCCCTGGATGGTGCCTGGTTTGGTCTCAACCCCTGGTACAGCAAGGATTCTTCCGACAGAAATGCCGGAAGCGGAGTAAATATGTGGGCTGGTGTCTCAACCATCAGCAAGTATCATGTGAACTGCTGGGGGGATTACAGTGACCGCTGGTTTGACCGGTATGAGGGACCTGAAGGAAGATGGTACAACGGAGGTTTTTCCGGTGGTTTCTCATCATCCACTGACTACAGAAAGCCTCTGGCGGGATGGATAAGCGCAAACCGCAATGCCTACCTCGATTCGTGGATGAAAAGTTATGCTTTTGGCCTCAGGATAAAACCGTCTCCTGTTCTGTTTTTTGATATGAAACCTTCCATGCGAATACAGGAAGCAGCCACCAGATACAACTGGGCTGAAGGTCTCTGGGAGAAAACATCCACAGACTGGAAATCCCTCAATGTTTCAGCATCGTATATGATTACGCCTCTGATGAGAATAAGGCTGAACGGACAGATATCAAGGTTCGAGAAAATCTGGGAAACAGAGTCTTCCTCCTACATCAGTGACAACATCTGGGCGAATCTGCTTTACAGCTGGGAATACTGTCCCGGAAGCTGGTTCCATTTCCTTTTCGGTGAGGTAAGCGAAGAAGAAGAGGCTCCCGAGTTCACCGTTTATGCGAAGCTGACCCGTTTTTTCTAGCTCCTCAGCATTGCTCCTTTGCCGGTTCTTCCATCAACCATTACTTTTATCGGTTTATCCACGGAAACATGCCTGGTGTACTGGGTTTCCGAGACTGCTTCCAGAGAATTCAACCACTCCCAGTTGATCATTGAGCCTGACCGGTTGTGGGGAACAGTGAAGTAGACCACTCCCAGTGAAGTCATGTTCTGGAAGAAATGCGACCCCTGCGAAGGATCGATGTTCATGTTCTTCTGACTTGCTTCAACAATAACTTTAGCGCCGCAGATATGGCTCCAGGTAACCGGAATACCGAGCCATGGATCAGAGGATCCCCATCTGCCGGGTCCTATGAGTATGAACGGCTTGTCATCTTCAAAAAGGATTTTGTTCAGAGCATCAATTTCCTTGACTATTTCCCTTGTTTTTGATGCGGTGAAGCTCTCAGGTTTTATGTATACAACATCTCTTATGCTCTGAATTGTTCCGTTTCCCAGTGCGGTATCTGTTTTGCAGAGCAGCTTGTCATTATTAAAAGTCTCGGGGTTAACATCTACAAGATCGTTATTGACCACCATCGGTCTGATCTGAAGCAGGCTGAAGTGGGCCGGAAGCGGGCGTTTTTCCCCCAGGGTTACGGCAAACTCAATTTCAACAGGGCAACCCATCGACTTTTCTCCGATCTTGAGCAGATAATCACTTATCTGCGCGAGAGGGAAGATGTCGTTTTTAAGAATGTGCGCAAAACTCACAACCCTGGGGCCCGGTCTTGTAATGCCGTCCATCACACGTTCATTGCAAGCATCATAAGATGAAGCCAGGTACTCCAGTGTTCCATCATTTTCTGATGTTGCGAGATCATGCGATGTTATGAACTGGTCTTCATCGGGCTTAGACCCCCAGTAATTGTTATCCATCTGCACGGCGAAAAAGTGTTTCTGCGAGTTGTCCATCATGTCTTTGACTGTTCCGAACTGGGGAAGAACTCTTGGATACCTCGGAGTGAATCTGAGAGACATTCCTCCATCGACAATTGCCTTGCCCAGGCCGAGAGCGACATTTACCACGCCGTCTTCCGGCTTTGCGGAACCGGCAGGGTAGAAATCGTAAGACCTGCCCACCCCGGAGAAATGCGGATAGAACAGATCCCCGTGCTGGCTGCCAACTACTTTCTGAAGAAGCACCGCCATTTTTTCTTCTTCCACCCGGTGATTTGTAGCACGGATGTAGGATTTTGCGGACTGCATGAATGTTGAGGCGTAGACAAACTTGATTGCGCTTGAAAGCTGCTTGAATCTTACAGTGAGGTCTCTGGAATTATTTGGCAGCATCTTTGTTGCGTAAATTCCGGCAAACGGCTGGTACATGGCATCTTCCAGCAGGCTGGATGAACGGATGGCAAGGGGAGTGGTTACAGTTCTTGCATAATCTCTGAGATCTCCCAGAATAGTTGCCGGAAGGGAAGCATTCTGGAAGGCCCTCTGAATTCGGTTATCGTCTTCACATTCAATGGCGAATTGATGCAGATTGTTGAGCTTCATGAACTCATCAAAGAACTCTGTTGTAATAATCAATGTATTTGGAACGGTGACCGAGACCTTTTTGAAGGCATCTTCCTTGAGGTTGGCTACAAGAACTCTGTCGATAAAGGCAAGACCCCTGCCCTTGCCTCCCATTGATCCTGTACCCAGTCGGCTGAACATCAGGTCTTCTTCATGGAAAGACCTGCTGTAAGGGACTACATAGCCACGCCTCTGGTCAGCTTTCCATGACCTGAAAGCGGTCAGCAGAGCATTCTTGACCTCTTCCGCTGAGCAATCATCCAGATTGCATTCATCAATATCTTCAGCCAGTTCAAGCTCTGTATGTATCTTCAGCCATCTGGATATTTTCCCTGATAACCAGCACTTGTGTATAGACTCGGCTGGAAGCTTGTCCAGTGCTATACCAAGTTCCCGGATGCTGGACACTTTTCTGATAACTTTCCCATTTCGATCTTCAAACCGGAGGTCTCCGAAATCCAGGAAATTAACAAGTACATCACTGAAATCAGACATCAGGGTCTGGGAGTGCTTGTTGACATATCCCACATTCATACTTGCGGCAACATCCTTTCCGTCATGCTCACTGGTCTGGAGGACTATGGGAATGCTGGGATTTTTTTCCCGTATCTTTTCGATGAGGTTCACCCCGGCTTTTTTATCGTGGGTGCCGCGGTGATGGAACCTCATATCAGTAACCACGCCCACAAGTGAATTGCTGAAATGCTCCAGAATGCCCTCTGCTTCCTCCATGTTAACAGCAAGCAGCAGTTTTGTTCTTGCCCTGCCTTTAAGTTTTCGCATGGTGGGAGATTTCATTCGCTGGAGTACTTCGCGGGATTTGTTGTGTATTTCTCTCATTCCCAGGTGGAGGTATTTTGAGTAAAAGAGTACGTCATCCTCCACAAGCAGAACGCAAGGGGCGTTAACTTCTCCGCAATCGTGTCGTGAGTTTTCGGAATCCTCGGTGAGCTGAATGATGCCCTGGATAATCTCACCTGTACCCATCCAGTTAAAAAGCCTGTAGGGTATTGTTCCAGGGTTGTTGCTGCTGACTTTTCTCAATTCGTCTCTGTTGTGGGTAAGAACAGTAACAGTCAGTGCAGATTGTATCTCGTGTACATTCTTTGTGAACTCTTTGAATGAGAGATTTTCGCCGGTGGACATGCAGATGATAAGCTCAAAATGGGTGCCGGATCTATCCTTGAGCAATTTCAGGGCTGTTGTTGCATCTGAAACCTGGGTAATTACCGGCGCTTGTCCTGAATCTCCTGTGAAATGAGCTGTTCCAAGAATGTCTTCCAGCATTCCGTCTTCTTCAACAGTGTAGTAGTCGTACAGGCTGCACAGAAGCATTACATTCTGAACTCTGAATTTGTTAAGATCCTTCAGGAGGAACTCTGTTCGCCGGAGTTGAAGTTGTTCGTTGAGTTTGTCGGTAGAGAACATAATTCAGTGCCACCTTAGGTTTATTCTGTTTTGTACAAAAAGAATAGAGCAATGCCCAAAAATTCCGAATACAGGTGCAATTATGAACACCACACAAGCCTTGAGTCAAGTTGAGATCGTACCTATTGACAGTAGTAAGGTTGTGGCGGTAGTCTAGCCTATCCATGTGAGAGTTCACATGGGTTTTTTTTGTTGTATACCCGGTTCTCGAAAGGAGAGTGAGAATGCTTGAGGAACTCTACCAGAAAGTAATCCAGAGGGATCCTGCCCAGCCTGAATTTCACCAGGCGGTACAGGAGGTCCTTGAATCTCTTGAAGTGGTACTTGAAAAGCACCCCGAGTACAGAAGTGCAAGAATCCCGGAGAGAATTGTCGAACCCGAGCGTGTTATCATGTTCCGTGTTCCCTGGGTAAAAGACAATGGCGATATTCAGGTCAACCGCGGTTTCCGTATTGAAATGAACAGTGCTATCGGACCCTACAAGGGTGGCCTTCGTTTTCACCCCTCGGTAAACCTCGGTATCCTCAAATTCCTCGCCTTCGAGCAGGTATTCAAGAACGCACTTACCACAATCCCGATGGGCGGCGGCAAGGGTGGATCTGATTTTGATCCCAAGGGCAAATCCGATCTTGAAGTTATGCGTTTCTGTCAGAGTTTCATGAGCGAACTTTTCCGTCATATCGGGCCGAATACAGATATTCCTGCCGGCGATATTGGTGTTGGTGGAAGAGAAATCGGTTTCATGTTCGGTCAGTACAAAAAGCTTCGTAATGAGTGGAGTGGTGTTCTCACAGGCAAGGGCCGCGAATACGGTGGAAGCCTTATCAGACCCGAAGCCACCGGTTATGGTGCAGTATACTTCGGTGAGGAAATGCTTAAGACCAGAGGCGACAGTTACGATGGCAAAATCTGCCTCGTTTCCGGTTCAGGCAATGTTGCCCAGTATGCTACTCAGAAGATCACAGAACTCGGTGGAAAAGTTGTTACTCTTTCCGATTCCGGTGGCTGCATCTATGACGAAGAGGGTATCGACGCTGAGAAGCTCGCCTATGTCATGGATCTCAAGAATACCCGCAGAGGCCGCATAAGTGAATATGTTGAGAAGTATCCGGGCGCAGTTTACACTGCCGTAGACGGCTCCCTTGACTACAACCCGCTCTGGGCCTACAAGGCTGACTGTGCATTCCCCAGTGCCACTCAGAACGAGATCAGCGCCAAGGATGCCCAGACAATGGTTAACAACGGAGTCATTCTTGTTTCCGAGGGCGCCAACATGCCCACAGTCCCAGAGGGTGTTAACATTTTCATCGACAACAAGATTCTCTACGGTCCAGGCAAAGCCGCCAATGCAGGTGGCGTAGCCACATCCGGTCTTGAGATGGCACAGAACGCCATATTCTCCAGCTGGAGCCGCAAGGAAGTTGATAACAAGCTTCACAATATCATGATCAGTATCCACAGACAGGCATTCGAAGCTGCAGAGTACTACGGCTCACCGGGAAATTATGTTCTCGGCGCCAACGCAGCCGGCTTCCGCAAGGTTGCCGATGCAATGCTTGCTCAGGGTGTTGTGTAGTTTCATCTCCTGATTGACAAAAAACCCCCCGTCGTTATGGCGGGGGGTTTTTTTGAATTATCTCTCATCACATACCGAAGTCTTTTCACGGCAACAACTTGACTTGAAGATTAAAGCAAAAGATAATCCACGAAGTCTATATAGAAAACTAGCAAGAAAACACACCTGAAAGAGAGAGAATTATTTATGAAAGCGATGCTGGTTGTAGTTATGTTGTGTGTCAGTGCGGTAATGGCATGGGATCCATTGTTTGAAGAGCCGGTTCTTCTGGGGCAGAGCGTGGGTGGATGTGCCGATCCTTTCGTGGCGGATTGGGATGATGACGGTGTGGATGATCTCATTGTGGGTCAGTATAGTGGCGGCAAAATCAAATGGTTTTAAAACACGGGCTCTGCAGGTAATCCGGTTTTTGAGAATCAGGAACTTCTGAAGGCCGATGGATCTTGTATTGAGCAACTATTACGGCAAGCTTTTTCTTTATAGAAGATTGTCGAATGGTGCACTGACTGAAGAACCGGTGCTTTGTGCAAGCGATTACGAAATCGATATGGGATACTGGTGTGGACCACAATTTGTAGACTGGAATGAAGATGGATATCTTGATCTTCTGCTCTCCGGCTACGGTTCAGGAATGTATTCAAATCGATTTACATTGTTTATGAACACCAATGATAATCCGGATTCACCGACATTCGTCTCCACAGGTATTTCAAAAGTAGAAACTGTAAATCACAGGTGGAGGCAGGGCATAAGAGTATTCGATCTTAACCAGGACGGAAAAAAAGATCTGATAGGTGGGAATGAAAACGGAGAGATGTTCTACCATGAGAATACTGGAACGAATGCCGCACCTGAATTTGATGGCAAGGTTAGTCTGCAGACTGAAGCAGGTGTAATTGACATGAACAGCAGAGCAAGGTGTTGTGTATGGGACTGGAATAATGACGGTACACCGGATCTTGTTGTTGGCAATGGTTCCGGAGATCTGTATTTGTTCCTTGGTATTCCAGATATCAGCACAGAGAACAACACAGTTGAGGAAATATACAGCGGTGGTGTATCGCTTACGATTAACTTCTTGATTCTGCCTGTTCGCTGTGTATTACTTCAGGAAAGCAATTGCTTCGTCTGTATCTCCATTCAGAATTACCGAAAGAGATGAGCCTGATAGAATGTCGTCAATTTTAATTACTTTGATTACATGCACAAAAGCCTTTGCTGTTGAAACATAATTGCTGAGATAATTTTTATTATTGAAGAATACTTCTTCCCTGAATATCACACCGTCATCATCCGGATACAGAGGCAGATACCTTATGTCTGCTTCAACAAGATCCTGGAAGAAATGGGTTCCAAAGGAGAGATCCGGTACCTGCCCTTTTTTCATCTTTGCAACCTCAATCAGCATAGCGGTGTTGTTGATGTCGCTGTATCCAACGTGTACTCCGAGTTTGATATCACCCTTGCTTCCCCATCTTCCCGGTCCGATGAGAATGAATTTCTTCTGAGGTAGAAGCTGGTTCAGCCTTCCAACGATGTGACCTATTTCAAGCAGTTTTTCCCGGCTTTCCACTTTGTCATATTCAGCACCGTCAACATAAACCATGTATTCAATGTTATGGCATGCGCCGGACATGATGTACTTGTTTGCAGTGAACATTATCGCGTCATTGCTGATACCCGTGGGGATTGTGGTATCAACATTGCCTCTGCCTGTACTCTGTGGTCTGCACTGAAGCAGATAAGGCGTATGGATGTCCGGTCCGTAGGCGAATTCAATATCTACAGGCAAACCTATCTCGTCTTCCAGAATGTTCAGCACGGTTTTGAAGAAAAGGGGAACCGGACTTCTCTCCAGCAGGTTGTGGAAGGTGATAATGGTATCCTTTTTCTGAATATTCAGCATGGATCCCGGTGAGAGCTGGATGGCTCCCTCGTCGAAAAGGGAGACCAGATAGGGCAGACACGGGATTTTGGATCCATACTCCCTTATCATTTTTTCGGTATTTACCGTTTCCAGGCATCCCTTTTCCAGATTTACAACATCCATGTATTTCTGAGCATATCGAATAAGTTCCTCGGTGGTTACATTAATGCGCAGCTTGGGCTGACCCGGGCTCATCAGTACCGGAAAATCCTGGCCTGTTCTGTCCACTGCTCTGGTGCCCAGCCCTGCGACCAGTCTGACTATTCCGTCCTCCGACTTTATTCTTGGAGACCAGCGGTAATCATTCCTGCTGAAAGCCACGCCGGCGAAGGGTGGGAAGTAGTATTTGCCGATTTTTGATCCCACTACTTCCTGAATCAGAATTCCCATTTCCTCATTGAAATCAAGCAGTCCTCTTTCCCGTCGGTATTCGATAGGATCCGGGCCGAAAATGCTGGCATATATCTCCAGTACAGCATCAACCAGTGCATCCAGTCGCTGCTGTCTGGAACCCTGATTGGCAACAAAAAGGCTCTTGTACTTTCCAGCGAATGCTGCACCTGTACTGTCTTCAAGCAGACTTGAAGAGCGGACAATAATCGGGGTTGTACCGAAGTAATCCAGCGCGTGCTCCAATCCTGTCAGAACGCTGTACGGCATTATCGAGTGCTTGAATACCTGCTCAAGAAGGTGGTATTCCTGCCTTATCTCATCCTGACGTGCATACTTGATAGCCATCATCTCCTCAAGAGCATTATGGCTGATGAATTCAAGAACGGAATCAGATGAAATAAACCATGTTCTGGGAACTTTGAGATTTCTCAGTACAGAGTGGGACTTTTTGTAGGAATTAAGAATCTTTTCAGCCCTGAAAAGCCCTGCTGCCTTACCGCCTACTTTTCCATTGCCGTTGTACGGGCCAATAGTGTGGTTGATGACGTCAGCATAATCATTGATGCTTACATGTTTCCTGATGGTATTTATGTAATTGAGATCATCAGTGAAGATTCTTCTTGTAAGCCCCACAATGATGTTTTCTCTGTCCCGGGCTTCCATTTTCTTGTTCCGCCGCGGCAGCATTTCGTATCTGTCCAGTGCTTCTCTGAGTTTGCCGAGGGGTACATCCCGCCTGCCGGCTGCTACCGAAAGGAATCGAATTTTCTCGTGACGAAGCCATCTGTGAAGAGCCAGCGTAATTTCTTCCGGAGAAAGAACCTCTTCGGCTACCCTGAATACCTGTGTGGTTATTTCCTCGAGGATTTTGTAGTCCATTCTGGGGGCTGGCTGGTTCTCTCCGTACAGATCTCCAGTTTCAACTGCATCAACCTGCCGGGGAAGCAATTCTTCCATAATTTCTGAGATTTTCACTATTTTTCTTCTAAAAAGATAATTCAGCATTTTTCTACTCAGACGCCCCAGAAGCTCAGGGTCTGTTTCGCTCAGCAGCCTGAGGATAATCTTCCATTCCGGTGTGCCAGCAGTAACTGTATTCTGGTTGTCCAGTGGTGACATACAAGATACCTTTCTTTGGATGTAACTCTTTATTCACATTTACTGGAACAATTCTAATTGGCAGGAGGAAAAAAAAAAAGGACCGGGGTGAAACCACCCCGATCCATTGTTGATACACGGAACTACACGAGACCGCGAAGTCTGGCAGCATTAGCTACCCTGTCGATGGCGATCATGTAGGCCGCATCACGCATATAGACTGACTGACTCTCGGCCAGGTCAGCAACAGCGTGGAACGCGGTTGTCATCTTTGTATCGAGCTTGGAGAGAACTTCGTCTTTTTCCCAGTAGTAGTTCATGTTGTTCTGAACCTGCTCGAAGTAGGAACATGTAACTCCACCTGCATTGCAGAGGAAATCAGGAATATTGAAGATTCCTCTTTCGTGAAGAACTGCATCGGCTTCAGGAGTTGTAGGCCCGTTGGCACCTTCGGCAATAACCTTGACTCTAGCGTGGATTTTGCCCACAGTGTCGGCGTTTATCTGGTTTTCAAGGGCTCCTGGAAGAAGAACATCTGCCTCGGTCTCGATCCAGGCATCACCGGGAAGCTGTTCGTAACCTGCTGCAATTGCCTTTTCGGCATCAAGTGTACCGAATCTGTTGGTAATACTCAGGACGAACTCAAGATCAATACCGTCGATCTTGCGGTAGGTGTAGGCCTTCATGTACTTCTGATCCCAGCATGATATGCAGAGAACCTTGCCGCCGTACTGAATGAAGAGATCTGCTGCATACTGAACCACATTGCCGAACCCCTGACAGGCCATTGTAGCACCCTTGATATCAACACCAAGACGCTTCAGGGCTTCCCTTACGGTGTAGATGGCGCCATAGCCTGTGGCCTCAGTTCTTCCGAGTGAGCCACCGCTGCCAACCGGCTTGCCGGTGATAACGCCCGGGAACTTGCCGCCTGTAAGGGTCTCGTATTCATCCATCATCCAGAGCATGTGCTGAGGTGTTGTCATTACATCGGGGGCAGGAATATCCTGTACAGGACCAATGTTTTTCCAGACACTGCGAATCCAGCCACGGCAGATCTGTTCCTGCTCGCGCATGGACAGCTCGTGAGGATCGCAGATAACGCCACCCTTACCGCCACCGAGAGGAATATCTACAACGGCAGTTTTCCAGGTCATCCATGTGGCCAGAGCCTTGACTGTACTGATGGTCTCATCAGGGTGGAATCTGATTCCGCCCTTGCAGGGACCTCGAACATCACTGTGCTGTACTCTGAAACCACGGAAAACCTCAACTGATCCATCATCCATGTGAACAGGAATAGTGAAGTGGTACTCCCTCATAGGTTCACGGAGAAACGCTCTTGCACCCGCATCAAGATCGAGTGTTTCAGCCACCTGATCGAACTGATCCTGCGCCATTTTGAACGCATCGAAACCTTTGGACATTTCTGACCTCCTACCGGCAGGATGCCGATAAAAAATAAGAAGGCAATGCTTCTTAGGTGTTAGTATGACCGGCACAGTTGAGCCGGTTGACGGTAATATATGCCTGTTAATTGTTCATACCAAATTCAGTGAATCGGAGGTGCTCCAGCGCTATTTCCGTGATGTATCTTCAGCCTCGGAAGAGTTTGTTTCGGAAACGGTTGTGACTTTGAAACGAAAGGCAATTTTTGCCGCAGAATCGAGATGCTTTCAAGACCGACTTGTTGCCTGCGGTAATGAGTAAACACAAGCACTTGACTTTGAGGGCATTTAAACCCATATCCAAGAGGGACTATTCATAAAGTGGCACCTTGTGTACGAGCGAGGTGCATAATGAAAGGGGCAGGGTATGCGAGCGTTGGTTTTTGTGATCATTGTTTTGGTCTGTGCGCCATTTGCTTTCGGGCAGGCTATTACCGGATTTTCCGGCGGTAACGAGTATGACTCCTACTACGGTGATCCTGCCGGGGATGTAATTGGCTGGCGGTTCACGGTTGCCGACGATATACTGATAACCGACCTGGGCGTGTGGAATGAAGACAAGACCGGTGGTATCGAATCTCCGCATGAGGTTGGTATCTGGGATGCTTCCAAGGCCCTGATCACCTCAGTGACCGTAGACAATACCGGCACAGTGGTCGGAGACTGGATTTATGCCAGTATCACTCCTGTAGTGATCGCGACCGGGGAAACCTATACCATTGGTGCCATTTATTTCGCGAGTGATGACGACTGGTACATCTCCGGGGCTTCGTCAGTAACAAGTGACCCTGATGTGACCTGGCTCAACTCGGTCTATCCGCTCGGAGGAAATCTGGGGTTTGTTTTTCCCGAGAACGATTCGTCTCCGAGTTCCGGTGGTCGCTTCGGCCCGAACTTCATATTAACTGAGACTTCTCTTGACCGGACGACCTGGGGGTCAATCAAGAATTCCTTCTAGCTAATACTGCAATTGCTGAATGGAAGGGGCGTAGATTCTGCGCCCCTTCCTCATATGTGCGCAGCAGTACCCTGTTGTCTGACAGTATATTGAAAGGTAATTTCTTTGCTATTTCGAACAATTCTCTACTAAAACAATATCTTGACTGTGTGAGAAAAATGTAGTACACTTGTGATTGTGCAAACTATCACTAAGCGAAATGGGGACTTCATTGATTGCAGTTAAGGTTTCAGAGAAATCCATCAGAAGGTTGAGCCATTATGCCCGCTGCCTTCGGCTGGCTAAAATCAGAGGTGAATCCATAATAACCTCCCAGGAACTGGCGACAAATTGCGGCATATCGTCTGCCGCTGTCCGTCGGGATTTGTCGATTTACGGGGAATTCGGAAAACAGGGATCAGGTTACAAGGTTGATGACCTGCTGGTCAATATTGAAAACATCCTTGGTACCACAGACCCGCCCTCAGTGATAATTGTTGGAGCTGGAAGCATCGGCTGTGCCCTGATGATCTCCGGTCTGGCTGGAACAGCCGGTTACACCTACGATTCTATTTTTGACAACGATCCAGCAAAAATCGGCAGGTATTGTGGAGAAAAGCAGATAAGACCCATTGACGAGATCTCTGAAGTAATAAGAGACAAAAAAGAGGTCATAGCCGTGATCGCTGTTTCAAGCGGATCCGGCCAGGATGCCCTCGAGATGCTTGTCGATGCGGGATGCAATGCGATTTTGAGCTTTGCACTTGAACCGCTTAAAGCTCCCGACAATGTTGAAGTCAGATATGTTGAAGTGTCCACAGAACTTGATGTTCTTACCCATTCCATGAGAAGGAAGGAGCGTGTTAACTGATGAAAAGAGCACCAGCCGTTATCTCTACTTCGGTTGTTTTGTTCGGCATCTGGCTCAGTTTAACGCTGAGTGCTGATTCCCAGGAGATTGCACTGGGCGTGGTAGTGAGTCTTATTACCGCAGTGGCCACTCACGGGGCACTTACCGGCGACCTCTCTCGCCTGCTTAAACCTCGAAAGTGCCTGGCGACTATTGAGTATGTGTTCTTCTTTCTGGGGCAGATGATAAAAGCGAACATTGATGTTTTTTTTAGAATTTTCAGACCTGTTATTCCGATCAAACCGGGAATTGTTAAGGCAAAACTCACTCTGAAAAGCGAACGGGCCAAAGCTATTGTAGCAAATTCCATTACACTTACTCCTGGCACAATAACTATTGACATTATCGGTGATGAAATATTTGTACACTGGGTATTTTTACCGGATGGAGATGTACACATCAAGACACAGTCAATGGTTGACAGCTTTGCGGTCAGATTGGAGAATATCTTTGAGTAACACATTTCTGATCATTATTTTTGTGCTGATCGGCGGGGGGTTATTTCTTTCCTTTCTTCGCCTGATCATTGGCAGGAAAGCTACAGACAGAGCTGTTGCTCTGGACACTACCACCTTGATCTCCACGGGCTTTCTGGTACTTGTCGCCTTCCTCCAGGGAAGGTCCCTGCTTCTTGATGTAGCCCTTGTTTATTCAGTGCTGTCATTTCTGGGTGTTCTGGCTATTGCCCGGTATCTGGACGGGGGGCTGAAATGAGTTTCATCTCTATTCTGGCACACGGGCTTACAGGTCTCGGTGCTCTTGTGCTTTTCGCAAGCGGTCTTGGTGTTTTTAGAATGCCGGATGTCTTCAACAAGATGCACGCCGGTACAAAGGCAACAACGCTCGGTTCAGTTCTTTTTCTTGTTGGTCTGGGGCTTTTTGAACCTTCCTGGATGCCGAAACTTCTTCTGATAGTTCTTTTCATTGTTTTAACAAATCCGGTTTCAAGCCATGCACTGGCCAGGGCAGCTCACAATGAGCCATCCGAGAAGCCCGATAACCTCATTATTGACGACCTTGCAGACAGCAAAGGAGGTGGCCAGTGAACATCTCCCTTCTGGCTGCTGCATCCATTGGTACAGGCGTAATGATGCTTGTTGCTGCTGTGGCCGCTTTAGTGGTAAAAAAGCTGATCTCCGCAATTATCATTGTGGGCTTTGTGAGTCTTTCAGCTTCCGTTCTTTTCCTGCTGATGGATGCGCCGGATGTGGCAATTACTGAAGCCAGCATCGGTGCTGCAATTTCTACTGTGATATTCCTCTGGGGCAGAGGAAAGATAGGGGGTGAAGAATGATACGCACCATTGTGGGGCTGATAATTGTTCTAGCCCTTTCCGCAATAGTGATCTCATCCATTTCCGATTACTCTGTTCCCTCACAGCTTCTGGGTGCGGGGCGGTTTTATACAGAACGAGGTGTGGATGATACCGGTTCTGTGAATCTTGTTACGGCTGTGGTGGTGGCATACCGCGGATTGGATACTCTCGGTGAAGTTGTTGTGCTTTTCTGCGCATCCACTGCGGTTGTGCTTATACTGACACTGATTCCAATCGGAGCAAATCCAACACCACCCAGCTCAATCGTTGCATTCACCGCAGGCGTGCTGCCGGGTGCAATCGTGCTCTTCGGTATTTACATTATCACCCATGGGCATCTCAGCCCCGGTGGGGGATTTCCCGGAGGAGCTGTAGTCGCTTCGGCTTTCCTGCTTGTTATGCTTGGCAGTAACACCATTCCCGGAAAATCCAAGTTTCTGGCTTCCATTGAATCTCTCGCAGGACTAACCTTCGGGTTGCTGGGATTCTGGGGAATGCTGACTCTGGGGCAGTTCCTGAACAATCTGGTTCTTCCAGCAGGTTCCCCGGGAAGAATACTGTCCGCGGGCATTATTCCTATCATTTCGCTGGCCATCGGCGCTAAAGTAGCGAGCGAGTTGTCCGGTATATTCGCATCCTACAGAAAAGCGGGAGGTGAAGAATGACCGCTGAGACGATGTTCTACTGGTCCCTGGCTGTAACAGCCCTTGGACTTGTGCTAATAGGCATATGGGGAGTTCTTACAAAAAAGAACATTCTTCGTATTGCCCTTGCCTTTACTCTTGCAGACACAGGAGTAAACCTGATTCTTGTATGGAGCGGTTTCCTTCCGGGACGCTCGGCACCAATTGTAGATTCATCTGTAACCTCCATGGTTGATCCTCTTCCACAGGCGCTTGTACTTACTTCCATAGTGATCGGAGTGGCAGTGGCTGCTCTCTTTGTTGTGGTTGGTGTGCTGGCTGCGCGCAAATCCGGCTCTGCCGATGTTCGCCGTATGAAGGAGCTGAGATGGTAAAAGCACTGGCTGTATTCCTGCCTCTTCTGGGAGCCTTTATTAACGCATGGCTGCCGGGAAAGAGCCCTAAAGCATCCCGGGCAGTAAGCTATATTCTTCTTACTGCCGGCCTGGCGGCGGCTGTAATGCTGTCGATCCAGCTCGATGCCTGGAACCTTAATGATCTGTCAAACTCTGTGATTCTCAGTACCGGAGTTGGTACTCCTCCGCTGAGTATCAATCTGGAGATAACAGCAGGCGGCATACTGGCTGCCATAGCCATGTACGCTGCCACTATTTTCTCCCTTCACAGGTTTGCCCTGACAACACCCAGGAGCCAGCCTCTGGTTCTTGGTCTGCTCACAGCATCACTGGGTCTGCTGTTCGCAACTGATATTTTCAATTCCTTTGTCTTCCTTGAAATAGGATCGATTATTACAATTGGTCTCACTGCAGCCTGCAAGTGCGGCAGCCGGTGGGAAGCCGCAATCAAGGCGGCACTGGTTTCAGGGCTGGTAACGATCCTCTACCTTCTTGCGGTGGCAGCACTCTACCGGTCAACCGGTATGCTTACACTTGAGGCACTGGGCACTCTCACCGGCGGTTCGGCAATTCTTGTGACAATTCTGTTGCTTACAGTGATTGTTACAGAGATCAAGGCCTTTCCACTTACCGGATGGGGGCTGGATTTCTACCAGGGAACCAGTTCTATCGTTGCAGGTCTTTACAGCGCAACCTGGAGCCTTGCAGTGCTTCTGTGGGCGGCAAAGGTTCTACCCCTTCTGCCCATAGGGAACCCGATTATCTACGCATGGATTGGTGCTGCTGGGCTGGTTTTCAGTCAACTTGCGGGCCTCCGGGCATCAAGTTCCGGCAGAATAATGGGCTATTCCACATCTGCTTATGCTTCACTGCTTCTTGTAGCAGCAGGCACAACAACAGGTGCTTTCTACACTCAGATAGTGGTAGTGCTTATGGTGTTCTCATCAATAGCGAAGTTCAGCCTGTTCATGCTTGGCAATCCCGAAAGAAAAGACAAGTGGAGTGGTTTTGGCACGATACTTTTCCTTGTTCCAATACTGCTTCTGGCAGGAATACCTCCGCTGCCTGTTTTCTGGGCGAAGTTTGACTTCCTGGCACATCTTGCCTCTTCATTCCCGGTGATTTTCTATGCAGTGCTCACAGGTCTTTTCCTCGAGGCTGTTTATCTGTTCCGATTCTGGAGTGAACGGTCAGAGAAAACCAACGAGAAGAGTTCATCCAAACCCTCAGCCGTGGCAGCAGTTCTTCTTATGCTGGTCGCGGGTATCTGGATCACAAGGATGTCCTGGGGGGCACTGGATTTTTCGGGCTCCATAATCGCATCACCCGGCCTCAGAAACATCTTCCATGGGCTGTTTGCAATAGGAACTCTTCTTTGTCTGCCCGGTGTATTCAACAGGATCGGTAGAGAAAAGAACTACTGGTTCTGGCTGCTTATCTCCGGTGCCGCACTCACAATTCTTCCGGCGGCAGGTAATGGCATTACCTTCTTTCTGCTCTGGGAAATATCTGCTTTTGCGGCAGTTATCGGGGTCAGCAAGGGTGTCGGGGCTAAAAAGGGTACTTTCTGGTACGCGGTCTTTGCCTCTCTTTCCGGTTATCTGCTTCTTGCGGGAATTCTTCTCTCCAAAGGCAGTTTCGTGATTGCCGGATTGCCGGCACTTCTTCTAACAATTGCCGCACTCGTGAAAATGGGTCAGTTTGGAACGCATCTCTGGAATATCAGGGCCTATCCGGTTGCACCGGGAACGATGCCGGCTTTCCTTTCGGGAACGGCTTCAAAGGCTGCGGTTCTTCTTCTGGTTGCAGTAGCACTTAATGCCACAGGCGGAGCCCTTCCGTGGGGAAGAGTACTGGCCTGGATGGGAGCTCTCACAGCCCTGGGCGCTGCCACGCTTGCGGCGCTTGCGCCCGATTACAGGAAAATGCTTGCCTACGCCAGTGTTTCCCAGCTTGGATTTGTGCTGATGGGGCTTGGTCTTGCCAGTATTCTCGGTTGGACTGCTGCCTTCTACCACACCATCCATCATCTGATATTCAAGATGGCTCTCTTCCTTGGAGCTGCCGGTGTTGTGTACAGAACAGGCACATCAGAATTCAACAATCTTGGTGGGCTGGTGAAGAAGATGCCATGGACCTTTGCCTTCACCCTGATTGCGGTAATTTCCTTTGCCAGCGTTCCACCTCTTGCGGGCTTCGGCGGTAAATGGCTTCTCTACAATGGACTTGTTGAGGCAGGGTGGCTTCCGGTGCTTATAGTGGGAATGTTTGCCTCGGTTGTTGCATTCCTCTACTCCTTCCGACTTCTTCACGGGGTTTTCCTGGGGCAGCTTTCACCGAAGAATGCCCACACAAAGGAGGCGCCGCTTCCTCTTCTTATTCCACAGGCAATTCTGGCAATGGCTATAATGGCTCTTGGATTCAAACCCACACTTCTTCTCAATATTCTTGTTCCTGCTCTTGAGGCAATTCCCGGTCTTTCCGGGCTGGCACCGGTTATCCAGGGAGATATGGTTCTAACAACCATGGGAACATGGAACGCCTGGATGGTAGGGCTGATGGTTATGGGATTTTTCGGATTTGCCTTTGTGTTCTACTGGATATCGGGGCACAAACCGAAATATGTCGGGCAGCTTGATATGGGGTTTGCGGGGGAGATGCCTCCGTCGGCAGACGAGGTTCACTACTCCAATAACTTTTTCAGACCTTACAGGAGGGCCCTGTCGTTCCTTCCGAAAATACATGCGGAAAAAATCTTCAATGGAGCTGCGAAAACATTCAACATGCTTGGAGATGGCGTGAGAGCCATGTTTACCGGTGACGGCAGAACATATCTGGCTCACTCACTGCTTTTCCTCCTGCTTCTATTCGTCTTCCTGAACGGAGGGATGTAATGTTGACTAACTTCACCTCTATTGCACTGACCATAGTTGGGGCTCTTGCATGGGGCCTTCTTCTGGGTGGTATTTCCAGAAGCGTTACAGCAAGAGTCCACGGCAGAATAGGACCAAGGGTTACTCAGAATTTTATTGATATCTGGAAGCTGTTCAGAAAGACATCCTCAATTCATCATGGAGGTATGTTCTGGATGGCGCCAATGTTTCGGATAACAGGCGCGATCTGCGTGCTGCTCATGGTTCCCCTGGTTATCGGACAGAACATCACCTGCAACATGTCCTTTGCCGGTGATGTTTTCCTTCTGATCTACATCATGTTCTTCGGCTGCCTTGGTATGGCTCTCGGTGCCGGCAATTCCGGTCATCCTTATGCGGTAATTGCAGTAAGCAGGGGACTTGCCCAGATGTCCGCCTATGAACTGTCATTCTCCATTGCAGTGGTGGCCATTGCAGTTGGTCTGCACACTTTCAGAGTGGAGGGGATCGTGGCTGCGCAGCAGGCGGGTATAACAAGCTGGAACATCTTCCGCTTTCCCTTTGCCTCGGCGGGTATGCTGATCGCGTTTCTTCCAATGCAGATGGCGTATCCGTTTGGCATAGTGCTTGCCCCGCAGGAAATACCGATAGGCCCTCCTACAGAGTACAGCAGCAGAATGCTCTCTTTCATGTTCAGCGGCAGGGCTCTTTTCGGAGTAGCCAAGCTTCTGCTCTTTGTTGGCCTTCTGTTCGGAGGAGCTTCAAGCTGGCTGAGTCTTCTGGTGAAAACTTTCCTTCTCTACATGTATCCGGTGGTGGTCAGTTCGGTGTTCCCAAGATTCAGAACGGAACAGAGCATCAGATTCCTCTGGTTTGTTCCTACTACCCTGGCCCTCGTGGACCTTGTCCGCGTGATGCTTTAGGAGGCTTTGATGTACTGTAACCAGCGCCCGGAGAAACCGGGAAATAAAAAAGAGTTCCTGAAGAAGATCACTAACATGGCAAGGGCCAACAGCCTCTGGGTTACCGCATACGGCACAGGTTGCGGAGCCATCGAGCTGAGACCCCTTTACACATCAAGATTCGACATGGAACGGTTTGGAATCGCCATGCGGCCCACACCAAGGCAGGCGGATGTTCTGATAATATCCGGATACCTTGCCACAAAAACCCTGAAGAGAGTGATCAGGGTTTATGAACAGATACAGGATCCCAAGTACATTATCGCACTTGGATCATGCACCATTAACGGAGGAATGTATTTCGATTCATACAACACCCTCAATGTGCTGGACAAGTACCTGCCGGTGGATGTGTATGTCATGGGCTGCATGCCAAGACCCGAGGCTGTCATAGATGGCTTCAGCCTTCTGATGCAGAAGATCAAAGACGGCAGGGCACAGGGTTGGAAGCATTACAAAGAAAACCTGGATTACTACCGGGAAAACCAGAAGAAGATCATCACCGACTGGGATCTTCCTGATTACAACTGGTAAGGGGTGAAAATATGATTGACAAAGTAAAAAAAGAACTGGATATCCGTTTCCCCTTGCTGAAACTTGTCCGGGAGCAGCACAACTACCTCCATGTCAAAGTGGCCAAGGCCTCAGTTGTTGATGCTGTTCTTATGGCCAGAACCTGTTTGGGTTTTACCACTCTTCAACTTATCAGTACCGTGGACAGACTTGAGGATGATGTTTTTCAGATGACCTGGATTCTGGAAAACCAGGGTGCATGCTTCGTTCTGCTCATCAGTGCCGATTACCCCAGAGAAAACTGCATTGTGCCATCCCTGAGCCAGATGTGGCCCACGGCAAGTACCTTTGAGCGGGAGATCTTTGAAATGTTCGGAATCAGTTTCCCCGGTAATCCGAGAGAGGGAGAGGACTTCCTTCTGGAAGGCTGGAAAGACATGCCTCCAATGCGAAGAGATTTCGAAACTGAAGAGTATTCCATGAGAGTGTTTGGAGAAAGACAGCCACGGGAGCACCTGGATCCGAGACAATACGTTGGAGACATCGTGGGAGAGTGGAATACCCCCATGGGACGCAAGAGAAAGGAGGATAAGTAATGGGTGTTAATTCCGATCCGGCAACAGACCCGAAGAAGACCACCCATCTTTTCTTCGGCCCTCAGCATCCCGGTGTAACCGGCAATATGAGTATCGAAATGTGGTTTGACGGAGATCAGATAACCAAAGCCATAACCCATGTCGGATATCTTCACAGGGGATTCGAGAAGCTCATGGAGAAGAGACTCTGGATACAGAACTTCCCCCTTGTCTCAAGGATATGTGTTCCCGAACCGGACATCAATGAGGAATGCTATGCTCTTGCGATAGAAGAACTGGCCGGAATAGAAGTACCCGAGAGAGCACAGTGGATCAGAACCCTTGTTCTTGAGCTGGCGCGGTTTGCAGTTAACCTCATGGCTTTCGGTGGTCAGGCGGGTACTTTGGGGCTGGGCACCGGTGCCATGTGGGGCATCACCTTCAGAGATTTCGTCCTTGATCTGTTTGAAGAGCTCTCCGGCGCAAGAATCTATCACATCTACATTCAACCCGGTGGTGTAAGGCGGGATCTCCCTCCGGGATTTGAGAACCGCGTTCTCGAAGTTCTGAAGAAGATTGAGGAAAGGCTTCCTGAGCTGGACCGTCTCGTACTGAACAACGCTGTTTTCAAAATGCGCACAAAGAATGTTGGTGTTGTGAAACCGGAATGGATTGAGGAGTACGGTCTTGTCGGCCCGGTGGCAAGAGGCAGCGGATCAGTCAGAGATGTCAGAAAAGACGCGCCGTATGAAATTTATAACAAACTTGATTTCGATGTTGTTACTGAGACCGGTAACGATATTTTCTCAAGAGCAATGGTCAGAAGAAGAGAAATAGACCTGAGCATGTCTCTCATAAGGCAGATTCTTGATGGAATGCCGCAGGGGCCTGTCGCTACAAAGCTGCCCAACCTTACCGAGTGGCGAGTCCCCGCGGGAGAGTATTACTCCAGAGTGGAATCATCCAGAGGCGAGTACGGTTACTATGTGGTAAGTGACGGTTCTCTGAAACCGAGACGAGTGCATGTAAGAGGCCCTTCCTATGTTCATGCGGTTCCTCTGCTTGAGAGAATGCTTGTCGGGGCCAATATCGCCGATGTTTCAAACATCATGGTAAGTCTTACCACATGTCCGCCAGAGATAGAAAGGTAGGCGCAATGAAATTTACAGATGTAATCTCTCCATTCCTTGCCTGGTCCAGGGCGGTGAAGAAAGTTGATACTATCCCGTATCCCAAACAGCAGAATCCCGGTGCCGACAGATATCGCGGATTCCACATAAACGACACTGAAAAATGCATCGGCTGCGGCAGATGCGAAACAATATGCGAGAACAAAGCAATCGACATGGTGAAGGTAGAGGGTGTTGAACCCACCCAGGGAGACTCCGGTCTCAGACCAAAGGTGGACTACGGCAGGTGCTGCTGGTGCGGTCTCTGTATTGATGTCTGTTCCACCGGATCTCTTGGTCTTACAAACAAATACAGCTGGACCACCGAGGATCCCGGCAGTTGCCGGTACACACCCGGTGTTGATAAGAAATCATGGGACAATGAAGAAAAAGGTTTCAGGCAGGACAATGATGTTCTGGGCTGGGCCGGGTCACCCAGAGAAGAGATGGAGATAGAAACTCCCGAGAAAAGAATCGAAAATTTCGATGAAGTTGTCAAGGGTTATACGGTTCAACAGGCAATGGATGAAGCCTCCAGGTGCATTCAGTGCGGCCTGTGCATCAGCGCATGTCCGGCCCACATGCACATACCGGATTACCTGAAAGCAATCGCTGAAGGCAGATTTGTTGACGCGGTAAAACTGTTCTACGACAACAACCCTCTTCCCGAGATGTGCGGAAAGGTCTGCACTCGTGAGTGCGAGACCGTATGCGCCATGGGTTATCAGGGTGAGTCAATTGCCATCAGATGGCTCAAGCGATTTGCCTGCGAACAGTTTGAGTCTCTGGCAGATGTACTGGCACTTGATGCACAGCCCGGTGAACCCAACGGGAAAAAGGTTGCAGTTGTCGGCGCCGGACCCTCCGGGCTCAGTGCCGCCTACTACCTTTCCCGCAAGGGGTTCGAAGTTCATGTTTATGACAGGCTTGAAGAGGGTGGCGGCGTTGCATGGTACGCGATCCCCGAGTACAGGCTTCCCGCAAAAGGCATCAGCAGGCAGATGGAAGTCTTTGAGCAGGCCGGTGTGATCTTCAACTACAACAAAGACATAGACAGTAAGCTTCTTACAGAGCTCGAAGGCAGGTTTGACGCAGTCTACCTTGCCGTTGGTCTTCAGAAACCATCCGATGCAAGAATCGAGGGCGAGGACATTCCGGAAGTGAAGCCGGCGTTTGACTTCCTCATGAAATCTCCTGAAAAGGGAGAGAAACTCACAGGCAGGAAGATCATTGTAATCGGTGGCGGAAATGTTGCCATGGATACCGCCAGAACATGCGTCAGGCTTGGTGCCGATGTTGTTCTCTCCTACAGAAGGCGCATCGAGGATATGCCAGCTGATGATGAAGAGATTCACGAGGCCATGGAAGAGACCATTGATTTCAGACCGAAAACAATTCCTATCAGGATTGAAAAGACGAAAACAGGAATCAGGTACTTCTATCACGAAGCCGTAATGGTGGACAATCCCGAGGGCGGAAGACCTCTTCCCAGGCCCAGGGATGATGTTGAGCACACAGTAGACGCGGACATCCTCTTCTCCGCCATCGGTCAGACCTCCGACATTGAATTCATTTCTGAAGCAATGCAGAAGGAAATGGAGATTAAATGGGGTAGGATCATCGTTGATAACCACCAGTACACAGGTTACAAAAACCTCTTTGCCGGTGGAGACATAACCCCCGGAGAGGGAGATGTGATCACAGCCATCGCTGATGGACTGAGGGCTGTACAGGGAATAATAAACAGGTTGAAGTAACACCAGCCTGAACCGACAGAACAACAGGCGGAAGTAACGGGACAAGCAACTGAGCACTCCCGCGGCGATAGCAGGCGGAAGTAACGGGACAAGCAACTGAGCACTCCCGCGGCGATAGCAGGCGGAGGCGAAAGCTTTCGCCTGCTGTTGCATTCTGCCATTCAGCAGAGTTACAGACATTCCCTTCTTCACCCAGGCCAGCAATTCTTCATGCCGGTTGACAAGATTGTACTACTGTGCTATTACACTAGTGCAGATGTGAAATTTTCCATCAAATACAAACGCTGATGCAGTTGTCGTTGGATTCGGGTGAATTATGCCAAAGTTATTGCACATCGTACAAGACAGAACTATTTAAAAAAGAGGTGAGAGATGAAGTTTCCTATTTATTTGTTATCCTGTTTATTTGCTATTTTGTCCTGTACATCAGATGCTGAATTTGCCGGAGCGCAGGGCGGAAACACCTCACTTGCTGAGTACACATTAGCTGTATGGAAGGAGTGGGCTCAGGCAAGTGACGAGGGGTTGTGGGTAAACAGTCCTGAGAGACAGGTTGTTCTCAGGGAAGTTTCAACACTTGGTGGAGATGCATTTGCATTGTTTTACAGCCCGGTGGATATTGCAATTTCCGGTGACACTCTTTTCGTGACTGATTCTTCTACAGAGAGTGTTGTCTGTTTGAATGCTGCTACAAATGAACTCATCTGGAAATTTGGAGAACCTGGGGAAGGACCGGGGCATTTTTCAGGAATAACCCATATTGCAGTTTCAAACTCCAGAGTATTTGTGAATAATCAACAAAACTCACGTATTACGGTGCTTGATAAGCACGGAGATTATCAGGGCGATATCAGCATTGCTACTCCATACGACCTGACTGTGGTAAATGATACCGTATTGGTGGTACTGAGTCTTGCAGAGGGAAAACTGATTAATCTGTATCATACTGTTACCCTTGAGAAAATTGATGCATTTGGTGAGTGGGAAACAACTCTTGAGCAGAATGTGGTTTACTCTAACCGAAATTTATATGTGACTCCATTACCGGATTCCCGAATTGCAGTGGGATCATTTTACGAAAGCGTTATAACGATTTATGATTTAAAGAATGAGCAGATTGAAACAAGTTTTTTCCGTAATACTCCCCTGACTCCTCCTGCTAACGAAGGAGGGATACTGTATATACACTGCAACGATATCTGCAGTTCTTCGGATAGTCTGCTTTATGTTCTCTTACCTGTAGTTACCATTGATAAAACTCTGAGTACTTGCCGGGGCGACATGCCTCGCATCGCCAGTATCGGTTTGATTGACCGATACACACTGGATGGGCGATATTGCGATACGGTTCTTGCCCCGGAAACATGCTGCGGTACAATCGAAATCAACGGTGATTACATTTATGCCATTGATTGCTTAGAAGGGTTCATCAGGATTTATGAAATTATTCCAGCGTTTGTGTAGAGAAGGAGCTTAGAGACAGCTTACAGCTTGGAGATTTATTTATGAGTGGATTTGCCTTGAGAACTGAAAACCTGAAAAAGTATTACGGAAGAACAAGAGGTCTTCGCGAGGGCTTTTCCTGTGATATAAGAAAAGGTGAAAACACTATTCTTCTCGGGAGTAATGGAGCGGGTAAATCCACCCTGATGAATATCGCAATGAATCTGATTTCTGCTGACAGTGGAACTATTCTAATTAATGGTGTGGACTGCCGGAAACCTGAATCCCGTAAGTTTGTAAGGTATCTTCCTGAGTCTGTGATTCTGCCGGTATATTGCAATACTGCCGATATGACTGAGGAGTATGGGCGGTACAGAGAAGATATTAACTTTTCTGATGTAGCTGACATGTTCGATTATTTTGGCTGCGAGGATCTTCTCAACCAGTACTATAAGGGGAAATCAAAAGGAGAGAAACAGTTGATGCTCCTTTCCCTGATGCTTTCCGGTAAACCAGAATTCCTGATACTGGATGAGCCATTGGAGGGTTTGGATCCTATAAATATCAGAAAGGTTCGGAAGCGGATAAAGACGCTCTGCGAGTCCGGTACTACCGTGCTGCAGAGTACGCACAGGGTGCATGAAGTAGAAATGCACCAGGGCAATTTCCTTATAATTCATGATGGACGAAATATAGCCACCGGAGAGTTTGAATCTCTCTCAAACTACCGGAAACTATCCAGAAAAATACAGCAGGAATTGAACATACCAGAGTCTAAGGTTAGTTTCAGTTTCGATTCTTTTGTCATTATTGAAAAACAGACACTGAACAGCTTTCCAATTGATTACAGCACTGTCTCTTCGGTAACCATGGAAGACTTCTACTTTGCAACGGTTGGTCAATGATGCTCAGCAGAAGTCTCGATAAAAAGCACAGGGTGATTGTAATGTTCTTTTTTCTTCTGTATTCCGCTGCATTGTTATTTAAGGTTTTATCCAGCAGGCATCCGTCATCTCTTGCATTTTTGCAGGAAATAGTAATGCTGGCTTTTGTTTCTTATACCGCTTCTCTTGTGAGTTCTATGTTCAACGAGGAAATCAGCACAAATCGTATGAGGTTGTGGGTTACTGCTCCAGTATCTAAAGCACAACTGTTCATCTCCAGCATCAAAAAGATACTGCTAAGGGTAGTTCTGAGCAGTACTATCTGGGCTGCTATCGTTGTCTTGCTTTTCTTTCTGAAGTATCGAATGCTCCCCGTCAATTACTTTTTGATAGTAGGAGGTGTTGCCTCAACAACAGTGGTACTGGTTTTGTTTGTATTTCTTGTTTCCATATCAGTCAGAGGGAATCTATCTCTTCCCTTAATGATATTTATCCCATGGATATTATTGGTAATGCAGCTGGACCCTGGTATTATGCAGCAGCATAAGAGAGTCCTTTACAGCATAATGCCCATTGCAATCGGGATTCGATCTGTGTACAATGGCGTATTCCCGCTGATCAGTCCATCGGTGATTACGATGTCAGACTTTTTATATATCACATTATGGTCTCTGGGAGTTTTTGGCGTGCTTCTCGTTGCGGTAAATAAGAGAGGGTACTGATGCTGGGGCGTAGAAACACCCGGAGTTCCGTGCTGGGGACTCTAATCTGGTATTCACTTTTGATGTTCCTTGCTGTTGGTATGGATTTGCGCGCAGGCAGTGAAGGCTGCTATCTGGGTATTGGCGGGCAGTTGTTTGCAGTAATATTTGCCCTTTCTTTTTACTTTTCGGTAACAACTTACAAGAGCATTGGCGAAGAACTGCAAAGCGGAAGAATTCGTATGTGGGTGACTGCACCAGTGAGCAGGCAAAAATACTATTTTGATCTGTTTGTCAAACTTACCCAAGTGGGGCTTGTTGTGGCGGTGATTCTTTTTTTCGTACCATGCTTGATCTTTCCATTGTACTCTGGCTACTTTCCCGCTGATTTATTTTTAGCCGCATTTGGAATCATTCAGGTAACCATCGCATTGGCAGCATTTTCAATTGCTGGCAACTCATTTTTTCATAACAAGTTTTTCCCGGCTTTCAATATTGTTTTTCCTATTATTACGCTAATTGTCTTCTTCAGGAGTTCTCTGGGTTCGAATCCTGCAATAGCAAAAACAGTATGCAACGCATTGTTTCCTGTTGGAATTGGATACAGTAATGTCGCAGCAGGACACCTTCCCCCCCCGTCTTCCGGAATTGAAATCATAGGAGAGCTACCCAACTTTAGCGGGATTGCACAAAATATCTATCCATTTCTTTGGAGTGCTTTTCTGATTACAGCTTCTCTTATGAAACTCAATCGATCTGATCAATGAATCAAGAATTGATCAGTGAACTACTTCGGAGGTCATTGATGGCGGTTCAACTCAGACCTGTGACTGCGCCGATAGTCGATAACAGTGGAACTGATACTACTCTGTCCGCAGACTCCACAGTAGATTGCCTGTGAGCAATAACAAGGCATGTTCTGCAAAGATGAGAGAGGTCAGGACGGTACACCCGTGAATGTCTGATTCCTGAGCCCACAGTCAAGCGAAACTCTAGATTTACTTTGGCAAGGCAGGATTACGCTATCGAAATTCCAGGATATACAATCTTGGATAAGTAGCACAGTAATCAGTGTACGCCAATATGCCATTGTCATTTATTCCAAATCGAATAATCTCATTTTCTGGCAATCCTTCAACAGTACATGTAAATTCTAAATCACCAAGTAGGTTAAATACATCAAATGATGGATTGAAATATGATCCATGACTGACCCACAAGTACTTTAATGAATCTTGAACTTGAAGTTGCGTAACCTCAAGTTCGTATTCAGATGGTATCCAATCTCCCAAATGAATATCTCTCAATTTTCGCCACTCCCACTCTGCTAGTATCTCCTCCTGACTTCGCATTGCGCGTTCGTGAGTTTGATAAATTGAATCTATCAACATTCCTTCTGATGAGTATATAAGAATCTTGTAATCATTCTTACTTGGGGCTACGTATACATAACCGCTACTTGATGCAGCAATAGTGAGTTCTAAGCTGACCAGTCTACTGTATAAACCTTCTCTAGAATCTATTTGAATCGAATTTGAGAAATATTCACATAACTTTTCACCTGTTATTGTGCTCCAAGAGCACACATCAATACCGGCGAATTGATTCCCATTTTGTTCTGAAAAACTTCCGACACTCCCAATGATTGTTAATGAATCCACTAACGATGGTTCCATTAAAGCAGTGTATCCAGATAGAACAACTGAGCGTTTGGGATTAACTGCACTATCAAAAAATACAGCTCTTGGTGGCATGAGAAATTCAAATACAGCTATAGTATTGTCAAGTGAAGACAAATATGCTGCATCCTGACACTCCCAAGGACCATTTCCTTGACAATTAACAGTCTTTATGAAATTGCATTCTCTATCAAAAACACGCAACTCATTGTACCCCTTGTCCAGGACAACGAATGTAGAATCATCAACAAAATAAGCACCATTTATATTTCCGAACATTTCATAATCATTCCCATACAGTGATCCAATTGAATCAACAACTACAAGATGCCTTTGTTCCACAACACTCATTTCGGTCGCTGAATCGCATGCCAGCATACAGAGCATTGAGATAATTACTGTTAATAATAGCGCTTCTGAACGGGTTTTGACTGGCAAAAGATGTAAACCTCACATTCTGATATTGAGAAAGAGGATTTATAAATAAATCGACATCCTTTAAAGTATAACGAAATTGATGCTGTTGTCTTGATTCTGCTGTTTCCGAATTCAGGGAAGAATGATTGATTTCAACAAAGAGAGGAATTGAGGCTCTAAATCGAAACTGCAATATGTACAATTCATGGCACAGGATATACAGGGTTTTATGATATCGGAAAATTTAACCAACCGTTGACACCGGTTCAGGTGAAGTTCCCGGCGATGCTGGAGATAGAACCAGTTTATCTGCTCTACTACGATGGGGTTAAAAGAGAGATTGATAAAGCAGTAATTATGAATGATTCCCGGGGAGAAGTTGTGTGCAGCAAATTGTTTGGTGAGCTGCCTGGGTGGAAGAAACTCGTGATTGGGAAAGAATCAAGAGAAAAAACACGGCAGATCCGTAATTATGAAATCAGACACAAAAGAAGTGATGAATGTGCGATTTACAGCAGACTATAGATGATCTGCGAAAGCGACTGGACCCTCTGTTCCTTCTCTGTGTCAGGTCGTGGGAAAATTTTTCGGTCTTACACGATGTAAGGTATGCTGACAGCAACAGACAGACGATTTACCGAGATTCACAGTGTGATTTGTTTAGGTACTGTCTTGGTGGCTGCTTCGGACATACATTTGCTGCTGGAGGAAAACTTGTACCATGGGCCAGAACACCGTTCCCAAGGTTGAGAACCCAGGAAACTTCAGAATTTACTCCAGATTTCTTTCTGAATCGAAAGTGATCTCAGTATATCGAATCAGCTCTCCTGACCCATCAGTTGCACCGTACATTATTCCATCGTGCCAGAGGATACGTCCTACCCCACGAGGGAAGGCAAAACTGCCTATGTACTCTCCTTCAGTATCCCAGATATCAACCATTGCAAAATCGATTTCATAAAAAGGAATTTCATCATACCTTGATGAAATATCCCAACTATCCTCTGGAGGCCTATGTAAAATCGCAATCATACTCCCGAACGACGCAATATCAATTGCATAGATTTTCCCGACAAACACCCCGTTTATTTCTTCAAACTCCATTTCGGGAAAAGGCAGTTCACGTTTGAACGCATTGATCAATTCTCCAGAGTTGGTATTGTATAATTGACACCAGTTATAAAAATAGGAATTGACCGCCAGTACGCTGTCACATACGAGAGTTGAACGCATATTCCTGTTGCCTGCTGAGAACAAAAAATGGAAGGCTTCCTCTCCTGGTGCATTCCATGAACCTGAGCTAAAAACTTTTTCCCCTGATGGCGTAAATACTGTAACAAGATCATTCTGCATTAGACTTACAACAACCAGATTACCATTCGGAAGAAAACAAAGGTCATACGGCCATAGTATTGATATGGATGATATCCACTCACCAGTGTTACAGTCGAAATAATCTACGCGACCTACAGCATGATTACATACTGCGAGAGTATCACCCTTGCAGGCTATATTCCCTATACCACTGAAGAGACCGGGACCCTCTCCCTTGCCACCGGTTTTCCAGAGAAGTTCCCCATCAAAGCTAAAAGCTAGAAGAGTGCTGGATTTTCCATCGCTGAGAAATATCCTGTTGTCATCAATCACAAAACTCTCTATCATGAAATACTCATACTCACACGTCTCCGGTGACAGTATCGTATCGGAAGGAATGTAAAACGGCATGTCAGTTTCTACTTCAGGAGGACTGGACGCTTCGAGCCATTCTCTCCACTCGATCAGTTCTTCGCAAACGGAAACATCGCTGTCAACATTTGACTGGCAAGATAGCCCGGCAGTACAAAGAATAATGCACAGCAGGAAGAAAATAGAAGAATCAGACACTTGTACTGTCCTCCCATTCTATCTGATAAACATGAATCGAAGGGGTTCCGGTTAATACTATTTCATCACCCTCGCCAGGCTCATGCTGCTGCTCCACAACGGCCGCTCTGCTGCCGCAAATCGTGAAAGCCACTGCGGAATGGTCCAGCCTGGCCATAGAAGCAGTAAGGGAAACAGTATTCACCTTCCAAATCTCGGCGTTACCGTTTTGACCAACCCCGTAACCGGAGTAAAGCAGGTAAATACAGCCTTCGTCATCGGTATCAATATCAGCGATTAAATACCTGAAAATTGTACTACCCATAAAACTGTCGTATGTGAAACTTATAGGACCTTCAAGCTCATGACCAAAATATGTCGTTCTGATAAGCCTGCCATCAAAAGCAAACTCCATCACCATGTCTCTAAACGAAAGAATAGCGACGACCGATGTGTCTGTCAGAGCAATATCGAATACCTTTGGTCGCAATGAATGCTGGAAATCCGGTACCTTATAAATACTGAGGCGCTCGTAATGTCCCTCTGTCATGCCGATATACCATAATCCATCGATTCGTGTAACCCTGAGATACCTTTGGAAGGAACAGTGCAAATCAGATAAGAATCCACAATATGAGAAATTTAAATCACACTCCGGCTTATTCCAGAGCATAATCTCGCTTTGTATTTCCATCCCCTGAGCGAGTCTAAAGTCTGGCATAGACTGTCCATCGGGTGCCTCGGGTAGTACAAGAATATCACTGAGCCCTTCTGCGCTGATTGTTTCAATCATTTCACCTGTGGCAGAATCAAGAACCGGAATCTCATCAGTAACAGAAAAGAGTACCCTGTTTCCATCAACACATACGGCTGAGGCATATCCATATGTACCATATTCTGTTGACCAGAGCAGTTTTCCTTCCCAGTCATAAGCTGATATACCGGCAGTCGTAGAATCACCACAGAACCCCAGAACTATAACATCATCAGAGGAATCAATGCTGCCAGGAATTAACAAACCATCATGTGCAAACATGTATGGAATATCAGCTATCTGTTCAACAGTGACTTCCGAAGGATTTTCAATTATCTGATAGGCGACCGGATCCATCTCTTCATACCCTTTACTGCAGGAAAGCAGTAAGGTACTTACGGCAAGCAGATAATAATCAATTTTCATCTCTGGCAAATCTCACCTTTCCAAAAGTTAATTAGTGAATAGCACCACCGTATATACCCCCCCCCACTTTCGAGTGTCAATACCTCTATTTTTCCGCAATAGATAGCTCCTGTCTGAAAAGGGCTCCACTTCACGCATCATAATCTGTCCAGCGACAGTCTCATTTGGCAGCAAGGGGAGTAATGTCGTTATTGCCCGATAAAAGCGGAACTGATACTACCCTGTCAGCAGACTCCACAGTAGATTGCCTGTGAGCAATAACAAGGCATGTTCTGCTCTGTAAAAGATGAGAAACAGCATCCTGTATTTTGGACTCGCTTTTACTGTCAAGCGCGCTGGTGGCTTCATCAAGTACAACGATGGGTGGATCCTTCAGGAATACTCTGGCAAGGGCAAGCCTCTGAACCTGCCCACCGGATAAACTGCTGCCCCGTTCCCCGACAAGAGTATCGTAACCATCAGGCAAGGTTGTGATGAACTCATGGGCATGGGCTGCCCTTGCCGCTTTTTCAATTTCGTCCATTGATGCTTCAGGACTGCCAAGAAGAATGTTTTGTGCCACGGAACAGTGATAAAGGAACGGATCTTGAAAAACCACGCCGATGTTTCTCCTGAGGGATTCAAGGGTGAAGTTTTTTGTTGAGTTTCCATCAATCAGAATTTCACCGCTATCCGGATCGAAGAAACGGAGCAACAGAGATATCAGAGTGGTTTTGCCTGATCCGCTGTCACCGGACAGGGCTACTGTTTCACCTGCATGGATAACCTCGTTGAAATTCTTCAGAACTGGAGACTCTTCCGAGTAGGAAAAACTGATGTTTTTGAATTCAACCTTACCCTTAACACCAGTGAGTTCTGCTGCACCGGGAAGCTCTGTCACGGCGGGTTCTGTATCTATGACTGTGAATACCCTCTCTGCGGCACCCATAGCTTTCAGA
The DNA here is from genome assembly GCA_023139045.1 of Candidatus Sabulitectum sp. Classification (GTDB taxonomy): domain Bacteria; phylum Fermentibacterota; class Fermentibacteria; order Fermentibacterales; family JCC-6; genus Sabulitectum. Next base: position 78,320 of record JAGLOJ010000044.1, on the reverse strand, counting down.
ATCTGTGTGGCGATTCCGGCAATGGAGCCTACAGGGCCAAACAGCATACCGAAATAGCTGATGAAAGCAATCAGTACACCAACGTCCATCCTGCCCTGAATTACTTCTTTTCCACCCAGCCATATCACAAGAATGAGAGTAGTTGATGCCAGCAGGGAACCGGCATTCATTACAAAGCCTTTAACTGTAAGGCGAATACTTGAGTGCATAAGATCTGTCATGGAGTTCTTGAACTTAACGCTTTCCCGGTTCTCAAGATTGAAGGCAGCAGATGTGCGGAGACCTGAAAGCTGTTCCTGAAGCGTAGCAGTGAAGAAAGCTCTTTTCTCTTGAACTTCAGCACTGGCCTTTTTCAGCATGGTTCCTGCCAATGCAATAATTATGGCGAACAGGGGAATGGATGGTACAGCCAGGAGGGTAAGTCGCGGGTTAATAGAAATCATTACTGCCAGTACTACGAAGAACCTGATTACCTCACTGATTGTACTTGAAAGGGTTGAAGAGTACAAACTCTGCATAACGGGGATATCACTGGTAAACCCCGCCATCAGTTCTCCCACCCTTTTCCTGCCGGTAAAGGCCATGGACAGGGTATTCAACTTTTTGTACAGGGCCATCTTCAAGTCTATTGCTGCGCTCTGGCCAACCCAGGAGAACAGAATCGACATTGCCATACCTACGAGGGAACCAAGAAGTACAGCTCCTAAATAGGCAAAGCAGATTTTAAGAAGCAGGTCTGTATTGCCATCTATTAGAACCTTATCAATAAGAAGCCTGGTCACCCAGGGTTGAACCAGAGCAAGACCAGCAGCCAGAATTGTGAGGAAAAGCCCAAGAGCATGCCATTTGAGCCATGGCTTGAGGAATGTCAGGGTGCGAAAAAGCAGCCTGCGGTCTTGCCAGAGTTTCCTCATGTTGGAAGTGGTACTGCTGTTTTTCAATTCAGATCTACTCTGCAAACGGCTTCTACTTGAATCTGAATGGAGCTTGATAGGCAAAATATGTAAAACTCGTATTCTGGTATAGGGGAAAGAAGAACTACAAATAAATAAACCGGCATACCTGAAATATAGCGAAATTAATGTTGTGGTCTTGTTTCTGCCTGTTTCTGATTTGCGTGAAGAAAGATCGGTATCCAGCAAGGCTTGAATTGATCCCGATTCGAAACTGCGATATTGCATAGTGTGTATAATAAGGGTATGATATGTACATCAAGTGGTGAAAAGAGGGGTATGATATGGCCAATATCAAGTTCAGGAGGTGATGAATGAAACGCTTTGCTGAGAAAAATCTATTCCGCTGGCTGGAAGCATCATCCAGAAAGCCACTTGTGATTCGCGGCGCAAGACAGGTTGGGAAATCAACTCTGGTTCGGCAATCTGACAGAGGTTCTTACAGTCTCATATTTGTACATGTTCTCTTGACAGAGGTATACAATTGAGGTAATGTTTCCTTATAGAAAGGAAACATTGTGAATCACATAGAACAATTCGTAGCAGATTCGTTGTTTCGGCCGATTCCTGATCTCAGGCCTCGCATTTTGGATATCAGTCCAGTGGCTGGCATGGCCTCGGTTATTATTGGAATGAGGCGAACAGGTAAAACTTTTCGATTGTTTCAACACATAAACAAACTGATTTCAGAAGGAGTGGATCCTTCAACGATTTTATACTTGAATCTTGAAGACGACAGATTACATCCATACGGATCTGGGATTCTGTCAGATCTGCTGGATGCTTTCTTTCGGATTAGTCCACAAGCCAGGGAGGGAAGCTTTCATCTGTTTTTAGATGAGATTCAGAGTATTTCAGGATGGAGTCGATTCGCCCGGAGGATAACGGATAATCCCAGTGCCAGTCTTTATGTTACAGGTTCTTCAGCAAAATTGCTTTCTACAGAAGTGGCAACTGAATTCAGAGGAAGGGGATTTGCAAGGGAGCTGTTTCCGTTGAGTTTTGAAGAATTCCTGCTTTTCCATGAAATAGAACTGCCACCAGAATATCCTCCGGGTAAAACAGTTTTTGATATGGAGGATCTATTCAAGAAGTATCTTGACCAGGGTGGTTTTCCAGGGATTCAATCAATGAATGATTATCAAAGAAATCAAGTTTTACAGGATTATGTTGAGCTGGTTTTAGTAAGAGACATTATTGAGCGGTACTCAATAAAGAATATCAATGCAGTTAGATCTTTCGCCCGAATGCTTCTGCAAAACTCTGGTTCCTTGTTTTCAGTTAATAGAGTTTTTTACGATTTCAAATCAAGAGGAATCTCAGTAGGTAAAGAAATGCTGTATAACCTTGTTGCACATTTTGAGGACGCTTTTCTTTTGTTTCCAATTTCTGTATTCAACAGATCTTTAAGAGTTAGAGAGGTTAACCCCAGGAAGATCTACACCATCGATCCAGGTTTGTCTTTTTCTGTCTCATCTGCTGGAGTCTCAAATCTGGGATCGAGACTAGAAAACTGTGTTTTTCTGAATCTGCGAAAACGATTTTACTTCCGTCGTGATGCCTCGATCAGTTACTATATCACTAACAGCAAACATGAAGTTGATTTCATTACAGGTGATCCGGAAACAAACACTGTTTTTGAACTCATCCAAGTTTGTGCAGACTTAACAAACTTGAAAACTCGAAATCGAGAAATTCGGGCACTTAGTGAGGCAATGGAAGAGCTGAAGCTTTCAAAGAGTACTGTCATTTCTCTTCATGATGAAGAAACAATTGAAACATACAGTGGTAAGATAGATATAATTCCAGCATGGAAGTGGCTACTGAGAAATGAAGATGCTCCTGCTGGGGCCCAGGCTTTTGGATATTGAAAGTGCTAATTTGGACACAATCTGTAAGTCGTTGCCGCAACCATTCAAGAATGAAGCCTTTAAAGCACTGAGCTGTGAAGAGCTCAAGGGAACTCTATACCCTTTGGATCTGAGCTGTTCAAGAATCAGGAAACCAGATCTGCCGTAGTTGCAAAGGCATTTCTTTGTACCCTCCCTTGCGAGATCGGTTCCTGCCTCAAGTGATCATAGCCTTTGAATTTGATGACAGATCTAAAGTGAGCAGTGCAGATACTGTAGTCGTCTTGCTTCTACTGTTTTTGGACAATGGGATGAAAGATCGAGACTCAGCAAAACTGAAATATTGCATAGTGTGTATAATAAGGGTATGATATGTACATTGAGTGGTGAAAAGAGGGGTATGATATGGCCAATATCAAGTTCAGGAGGTGATGAATGAAACGCTTTGCTGAGAAAAATCTATTCCGCTGGCTGGGAGCATCATCCAGAAAGCCACTTGTGATTCACGGCGCAAGACAGGTTGGGAAATCAACTCTGGTTCGGCAATTCGCAGAAAAGAATGGTCTTAATTTACATGAAGTCAATCTGGAGCGGCATCCCACTCTAGTTTCTGTGTTTAAAACAAATGATCCTGGTAGAATCATCCAGGAGTTGGAATATCTCTGCGGAAAAGGCAGTATTCGCACCGGAAAAGATCTCATATTTCTGGATGAGATTCAAGCCATTCCCGAAGCAATTCAATCTTTGCGCTACTTCTTTGAGGAGCATCCTCATATCCCTCTGATTGCAGCTGGTTCTCTTCTGGAGTTTACTCTGGCAAAACACAGTATTTCAATGCCTGTGGGTAGAATACAATACCTTTTCCTTTATCCTATGAGTTTTGAAGAAGTACTTGAGGCAATGTCTCAGGATGATCTTCTTGCCCTCTTGAGAACGCATCAGATTGGCGATGATTTTCCAGGTACAGCCCATGCCCGGCTTCTGGATCTGCAGAGGAAGTATTTTCTTACAGGAGGCATGCCTGAAGCTGTACAGCGGTACATCGAATCAGGTGAGGATTTCAGCCAGGTGACAGATGTTCATGCCTCTATCACTGAGACATACAAGGACGACTTTGCCAAGTATTCCCGCAGGTCTGCTTTGCAGATGATCCACAGGATATTTGAGTATGTGCCCCGTGGAATTGGTGAAAAGTTCAAGTATTTCCGAGTCAGCCCTGATTCACATGCGCGGGATGTTCGTACAGCGCTTGAGTTGCTGGTGAAAGCCCAGTTGATAGTGAAGACATACCACACTGATGGGTCGGGATTGCCTTTGGGAGCAACAATTAATGAACGCATATTCAAGCCCTACTTTCTGGATTGCGGTTTAGTTAATCACATGTGCGGAGTTACCAGAATATCGCTGGAGGAGTTACAGACTGTTTCATTTATAAATAGGGGAAAAATCACCGAACAGTTTATTGCCCAGCATCTTTGCAGTATGGGTAGAACATCCGGTTTTAAATCACTTACATACTGGTTGCGAGAGGGAAGAACGGCAAATGCAGAGGTTGATTTCCTGATTCAGCTTGACCAGTCAATAGTGCCGGTTGAAGTGAAGGCGGGGAAAAGCGGATCTCTAAAATCTCTACTTCAGTTTGTTTCTCAGAAGAAATGCACCAGAGCGGTGCGTTTCGATCTTAACCCGCCATCTCTACAGCACATAAGTCACGGGCTTGCTCAAGCCGGCGCGACTGTGCAGGTTGAATGTGATTTACTCTCTCTGCCGTTGTATTTGATTGAGCAACTTCCAAGACTGTTTCAGCAGATTAAATGACGAATTGTCATTGCAGGAAAGGGCGGTTACAGGAGTTTGCCGGAGAATTCACTGGCGTTTCGCACAAAGACGACGGATTGAAGGCCTTCTGAAAGTTCAATCAGTTTTTTACTGTATTCGTGCTCATATCCGCTTTCAGGTATCATCAACCCCATGAAGGTGATGTCTGCCTGCCGGCTGTTGTCTCTGATTACTTCTGCGATGCTGGCCCGGGAATCATTTACAATGACCTCTCCTTCAGCCTTGATTCTTACAGAGCTGATGGTATCAGACAGGCTCTGTTCTACTTCTGTCTTCCTTGCAGGATCTTCCACTATGGACCTGAGCACTATTCTCGCTTCTCTCCACATTGGATTCATACGCAGCAGGTGCGCCAGAAGAAGCATCAGGTCTCCGTTGTTTTCCATTCCGCCCCACCAGATATCGATCTGTCTGTAAAAGCCTCTGTTCTTCAACTCTTTCAATTTGGTAATAATTGTGCTTCTGCCTATGGTGGAAATCGTGCGCATGATCATAAGCATCAGATCAAGCTTGACATCATCACTGGGCCATCCGAACATCACAGTATTTGAACGGAGATGCCCAATACCGTTTATCTGAGCCACATCAATTGCTCCCTGAATGAAATCAGGTGAAACATTTACCTTGCAGAAGGCGGAAAGATTATGGTCAGATAGAATTTTTTTCATGAATGATTCCATCTTTCTGATATCAATGTTCTCTCTACTGAGCCGCCCTTCGAATATCCGACAGACATTTACAACCCCCATCTTCTGGTTGAAGCAGGTTGCCAGGTAAACCATATCAATTTCTTCTTCAATCTCTTCTGTAAAAACAGTAATGTTGGGGCGCCAGTTTCTGGGATCTATGCTGTGCCCCTCAAGTTTGATCAGGGCATGTCTTGTAAGGGCAAACCAGAAACCCGCCCTCACATCACCCCACCGTTTCCCAAGAGCTTTTCTGCGAAGTATGAAGTAAATAATCATTTCAATTACGATGGCCATAAAACACGCGAAGGGATTAAGCAGCAGCATAACAAATATTGCACCCAGAGATCCAAGTATTGATACATACCAGGGAACATTTATGGTGGGTCGATAGGACGGATCGCGAACCAGTTTTTCTATTGCAGCACTGAAATTTATGATAACATAGAGAGTAAGGAACAGGATTGTTACAAACTGTGCCACAGCATTCAGAGAACCAAGAAGAACGGCAGTAAGAGCAAGAGCACCTGTTATCCAGGTGGCAACTGTCGGTTGCCCATTGTTTGAAAGGCGGGAAAGGAGCCTGGGTGCAAGGCCGTCTTCAGAAAGAGCCTGCAGAACTCTGGGACCGGTAAGAGCACTGCCAAATGCCGATGAGAGTATTGCCCCCCACATTCCTGCAAACACAAGAACACTTCCAAGGAAAGCGGTTGTGGTCCAGGCGTTCATTCCAGGCTTTGCAAGCTCTTCAAAACTTACAGAGTTGGTGATTGAAAAAATGATGGGAACAATAACATAGATTATTGCTCCAGTCAGAACTGCAATAAGTGTTCCTCTGGGGATGCTTTTGCTGGGGTTTTTCAGGTCACCGCTCATTCCGATTCCTGCGGTGAAACCAGTTACAGCAGGAAAAAATATTGCGAAGACATACCAGAAGCCCTGGGGTGCTGTTCTGTAGGTGGAGATCATTTCAGGTGCCCTGAAACCGGAGGAAACAGCACCGATTATCAAAGCAGCAATTGATACTGCTACTGCAATCATTATTGGTATCTGAAGCTTAAGTGCCAGTGAAGCACTTTTCCCCGAGAGGGTGGTAACAACAACAATGATGGCCGCTGCAATAAGAGGGACGGTATATTCAGCCATTGGCCCATGCCACCTGGTCATCATAAGTTGAACTCCCTCAGCCAGCCCGAAACTGTAGAAGGTCAAGCTTAAAGTACGGCAAAGGTACAGTGGAATGCCGATAGCTCCCCCGAATTCAAGCCCGAGGCTGTGTGAGATCATGTAGTACTCGCCACCTACACCGATCCGAATATTCGTGGCTATTGCTGAGGCGCTCAGCCCGGTGATGAATGTAATGGAACTTGCTATCAACACAATCAGGATGGTCTGAGCCAGCCCGAGGTTACCTACTACCCATCCGATTCTGAGGTAAAGAACAAGACCAAGGATGGTTAAGACACTCGGTGTGAAAACACCAAGGAAAGTGCCAAATTTAGGAGCTGTATCTACGTTTGAAGTACTCAACTAAGCTCCCTGAACTGCTTGAGTAAGGGTGGCTGCAACTTCAGGAAAAGAGTCTGTTCAACAGTGACATGGCCGGGGCTCACTGCTTGATCTCCTGCGAGCTTAATCATGCTGGTGTCGATAAGCGTTCTCCACCTTTCCAACGGGAGCCAGGTATACTATGAACTCATCGTTTCCATCCAGCCTCAGCAGTTCGTCCACCTTGTTCTGAGAGTACGCCGCAATTGCCACGGTACCAAGGTTAAGCGATTCAGCGGCCAGATAAAGATTCTGGCAGACATGGCCTGCATCAAGAAGCATTGCTTTGTGAGATTCGCCCTTGTATCGCCACTCTCCGAGGTAAGGTTTGCAGGCCCATAGGAAAATCACAGGAGCCCTGCCCACATAACTCTGACCAACAGCAGCTTCAGTAAGTTTTTTCTTCATATCTGCTATTTTGAAAAGGAACACAATGTTGTGGTTAAGTGCGGAGTATCGATAGATACCTGATTCCAGGCCTGTTACATCGTTTACTGCCAGGTAGGTTTCGAAGGTATGACGGGCGCCTGCTGAAGGAACAGTTCTGAGAGTTGCTTTTCCGGTCATTGAGTAGGCAGGTACAATCCTCTTCAGTCCCTGGGTGGCCCACAGCATATAGGAGAGTTCCTTCAGGCTGATTGATTCTTCCGAATACTTTCGCCTGCTTTTCCGTTTGAGAAAGCACTTGTAGATGTTCTGCTCCGTCAATTCTGCAGCAGATGACTCTGGAAGATCAATTATTCTTGAGTCAGGCAGTGGTTCAATTTCCAGAGGCGGCTGTTTCATTCCGAGAGTCTGATCCGACTCTTCACCTGCAAAAGCATCTGAATCAAAGTGAGATTTCATCATTTCCCTGTTCTTTTTCCATTCTCTCATGATTTCTCCTTTGTTGTTAGCAATATGCCTTGTCATTAAGGTTGAAACAATCGGTCAAATTTGGAATGCAGCGAGAAAACAATTAGTTTAATGCGGTATCATATTTGAGAGGAGAACTAATGAGTGTGCCGGGAAAAGACACCCTTCACATGCTTGCTGTCTTCCATTACGTTATCGCAGGGCTTATTGCCCTTGTTGCCTGTATTCCTCTGATTCATCTCACCGTCGGTCTTTCGCTCACAGTCGGAGCGATTACAGGTGATGAACCTGTTCTTGGGATAGTTGGGGCCGTTTTCACCCTGGTTGCAGCACTGATTATTCTGATTGGCTGGGGGCTGGCTGTTTTCATATTCTTTGTCGGCAGGAATCTGGACAGGCAGACAAAGTATCAGTTCTGCATGATCGGGGCAGGTGTGCTCTGCATATTCATGCCTCTCGGTACTATTCTCGGAGTTTTCACACTGATAACTCTTCAGGAAGATTCGGTGAAAGCACTGTTCAACAGGAATGAAGCTTCCGGTGAACTGTCAGAGGATTCAAGAAACAATTAGTTTCAGTTCCAGGCTGAAGAAAATACCAGTACTTGTTCGAAGGAGAACTAATGAGTACCGCAGACAGGGACACGCTTCATATACTCTCGATCTTTCACTACATCATGGCAGGAATTATAGCTTTCATTGCATGCATACCTCTGATTCATCTTGCTTTGGGTATCACCATGACTGTTGGCGGATTCAGCGAGAATCTGCCTGTTCTCGGGTTTGCGGGTGCAATTTTTTCTGCCGTTGCCGGTTTGATAATCCTGACTGGGTGGGGGCTGGCAGTTCTTGTTTTTCTTGCGGGAAGGAATCTGGACAGACAGCTGATTACCAGGTCTGCCTGTTTGGGGCAGGAGTTCTTTGCATATTTCTGCCAATGGGAACAATTCTGGGAGTCTTTACTCTCGTGACCCTTCAGAGTGATTCTGTTAAGGAGTTGTTCAGCCGTAACGAACCTGCAGTTTCCGGCGAGTTTCCCAAGGACTCGAAAGCAGCTGATGAATTTAAATAAGTTTTAATAAATAGCGTCCCGCACGCTTTTTTGAAAGAGGTGTTCCAGTGAGCAGGATTATTGCAGTTCTTCTGTTGAGTTGTCTTTCATCTTTTGCCGGGCAGCTTACTTACCATGTTGATTTTCAGAATGATGTACTGACTGAGCATAGCTACAGGGGTTATACCAGAATCCAGTTCTCCAACTGTCAATCTGCAGGATTGCCGGGCGAGCCGCTGCTTCCCGCAAGAGTCGTTGCGCTTGTTGTTCCAGCCGGTGCTGAAAATGTGTCTCTTTCTGCAACAACTGCGGATGGGGGAACCGTTGCAGTATCAGGTATTGTTCAACCAGTCGCTGTTCCGAGACCTTTCAGCGCAGTTCCTGCAACTGCCGAGATTATCCGTGGGAATCCATCAATCTACGGGATTAATGAGTTCTGGCCGGCGGAACGGGTACAGAATCTGAGAACCGGTAACAAATCGGGCTATGCCATTGTAAGTTTTCTGGTGTATCCCTACAGGTACAATCCGGTTTCCAGAGAGCTTGAGTTTGTCGAATCAGTTGATGTAACTGTGACCTGGAGCGAAGGAATCTCCAGTACTGTTTCTCCTGCTCAGGTGGAGAGTGCCGGGGAACAGCTCAGGGGATGGATTGATAATCCTGAAGATATTCAGCAGTACAGTCCGTCACCACTTGGTTTTGATGCAGTGGATTACGTTGTGATTACTGCCGGTGATTATTCCGATCTCTTCACTGCTTTTGTCGTATTCAAGAATTCACAGGGGATCAGCACAGAACTGGTTGACATCGCTGATGTTCTCTCCGGCACTTCGGGATATGATGATGCGGAGAAGCTCAGGAATTACATCATTGAAAGATACAGCAATGATGGCATTCAACATGTTCTCCTTGCCGGGGATCAGAATATCATTCCTGTACGAATGGTTAATCTGTCATGCGAGGGATACACTGATAATGTGCCGATTGATCTTTACTTCAGCGACCTGGATGGCACATGGGATGCCAGTGGTGACCACAGTTACGGTCAGACCAATGATGATCTGGATCTTTATGCAGATGTGTCCGTTGGCAGAGCCCTGTTTGACACAGTCGGTGAAGCAGCTCTTTTTGTGGAGAGAACCATGATGTATGAGAGTTCACCTCCTGCTGGAGACTGGCAGACAACTGCCATGCTCTGCGGAGCAGGCTTGTTTCCCGGGTATACAGGAGCGAGGGTTTGTGATTCAATCGCAGTTAATCTTCCAACCGGATGGATTGTGAATAAAGCCTATGAAACAGCCAGGTCCGGTGATGGCTTCACCACTCCGACAGATATTATCAACAGCGGAACCAACTGGGTACACTATGCTGGACATGGCAATACCAGCGGTATTTACTGGGAGGGTTCACCTTCATCCATGATGACTAATTCAATTGCTCAGAGCCTGACCAATGGCGATAAAGCCGGTGTTCATCACAGCATAGCATGTATGCCTGGAGCCTTCCATGACGGTGAATGCTGTGCTGAGGCTCTCGTGCACAATGTAGATGGTGGCGCGGTATCGGTAATGTTCAACACCAGTTATGGCTGGGAGGGCAACATCCCTGAAATGGGCGTTAGTGAGTGGATGTGCGTTTACCTCACAGAAGAAGTTTACGAAAATGGTAATTCCTTTATAGGCGAAGCATTTGCCACGTCTAAAGACCGTAGAGTTCCTCTTTGGACAGGTGGCTATGACAGAGAGCTGTACTGTATTCTGAACTGGCACGGCTTCCATGATCCCACATTAATTCCCCGGGATGGATCTACCGGGATAGAAGAAGCTGCACATGGACTAATCAGCCCCATTGCAATTTCTCTTTCCGGGCCCTTCCCAAACCCGGTGGCCGCCGGAGAGTCTGTGTCTTTCGCTGCAAACTTCACAGCCTCTGCAGGAAAGATTTCCATCTTTGATGTTTCCGGAAGACTCGTCTGGAATCAGACTCTTGAAGGTTCATGCGCAGTTATCTGGAACACAAGTGGTCGTACTGACGCTGTTCAGCCTGGAATTTACTTTGTTCGACTTGAAGCGGGTTCCGCTGCGGCAGTAAGCAAGCTGGTTGTAACCAACTGATCAGACTGACAAGCGGTGGGTGGGAATAATACTACCGCCTGCCTGATTCTTTTCATTTGGTACATTTCCTTCATCATGGGCTGCAACATCACTTACTGTAACCTGTTGCCTGTCGAAGGAAATGAGAATACTGATACTGCACTGAGAGATTACAGTGGCAGTTAATGATTTAGTCTGAACTCAGTGATGAGGGGGGGGGAGCCGATCGCTCTCCCCCCCCCTCCCAAAAAATAAACTCAATCGAGCAGATAGAGCAACTATTGCTGAATACAGTTTATCTTGGAAATTGCATCTTCGCATGCTTTGATAAGTGAGTACTTGGTCGGTGCTGTGGTGAGAAGGGGATGTGTTCCCACCTGGAAAGAAACAAGTTCATACACTGTTACGTATTTCTGAATTGCCAGGGCAATGATGTTAATCATCTCACCTATCGATTTTCCACCGTAAATTTCGCCACCGATGATTTCACCGTTCTTGGGCGAGACAATTATCTTTATACGGATTTCCTTTGCACCGGGCAATGCTCCCGGGTGTCTGTCCACGTCTGCGAAACTACCGGTTACATAATCCACCCTGTCTGCCTCGGCAGTTTGCTCAATAGCTCCTGCTGAGGCAAAGGCATAACCATTCAGTTCCGTTGAGAATACAGAAAGAGTTCCGGAGAATGTTCTGAGAATTCCAATTTTATAGAGGTTATACCCGAGAATGCGCGCTTCGGCAGTTGCCGTTGATGCCAGCATGATGTTGTCTGTTCTACCGGTAATGAAACCGAATGTCTGGGAACAATCACCTACTGCATATACGTCTTCTTCATCTGTACGCATGAATTTGTCTACTCTGATAGTTCCGTTCTTTGCAAGCGGCAGGCCTGCCCTTTTTGCAAGATCAGTGTTGGGTTTGTATCCAATTGCAGAAATAACCATGTCTGTTTCAATCGTCTCACCGCTTTTCAGCTTAACAGAGTGTACTTTTCCATCGCTGCCGATTAATTCTTCAACAGTATTTCCAGTGAGAACACGCACTCCTATTTCCCTTAGATTTTTGTCAGCAAGCACTGCAAAATCAGGTGAAAATGCCTGGCCAAGGCAGTGATCCTGTATCTCAACCAGAGTTACTTTCTTGTTCTTGTGTTTGGCTATCTGTTCCGCAACCTCAGCACCGATGAACCCGCCACCGATAACAACAATATTTTCTGAAGAAAGTATTCTATCTTTCAAGCCAGCGATGTAATCATAGCTTTTAGGAATGAGTTCGACATTTTCAAGATCGTAGCCCTTGATGAAAGTCGGAACTATCGGGACAGAACCGGTTGCGAAAATAAGTTTACGGTAAGACATCTCTGCGCCGGTTGAAGTCCGGAGTGTTTTTGCCATGATATTGATATCTGTAACCTTATCAACAATGACCTCGCCGCCAGCTTTAACAAATGGAGCGGGTCCCATCTTGTTTTGGGATACATCATCCAGATCGTGAAAGACATATGGAATACCACAGGGTACAAGCTCTTTTTCTTCTTCCTTGATCATCAGAAATGATCTGTCAGGATTCTGCTTCTGTGCGGTAACTCCGGTTATGATCCCTGAGGGGCCACCGCCGATAATAATTACATCGTATGCTTTCATGTTGAGCTCCAACTGTTCAATGACTATGTGTTGTAACCTCTAAATTCTCAAGCAGCACTGTGAATATATAAAAAATGTGTGTGGAATACACATCTTTTTATTGTTTTGATAGATTCTACCCTGATCCATAAATACGTATCGCAGTAGTATGTTATATCAACGAGAGACGTTTTCCACCAGCCATAAATTCATGGTTATGTTGTGTGCTGCTCTTGTAAATGAAGAATTGTAAACAGCGTAAAAAAACATAACAGTAGGTAGAAAAATGATAGTAATTGAGAAGCAAATACATAATATGGCAATAATACACAAGCAATAAGCGGTCCTATATAAGGACAAACTGCAGAGGAATCGATCGGACTCCTCTGCAGTGTCATTTACATGGGTTATGGTGTTCTGTAAGGTAACTCTGCAACGATGAAGCGTTTAATTTCAACATCCATCCGGGTGTCTGGAATTATTTCTATTGTTGCTATACGTTCAACGATCTCTTCGGGAACCCGGTAAAGGATCATCACATCGGTGGAGGAGTCAGAGAGGAATTTACTTTCCCAGGTGTTCCAGAAACTGTTGAATTCGCCCTCAGTCAAATCACCTTCTGCCCAGCGCCACAGCTCTCGCTTCAGTTGTACCGGGTCATCAAGGAATTGAAGACCTTTGGGTATACTGGTAATAATATCTGCCAGAGTGAAGACTCCAAACATTGGTCTTCCGCCAGCTGATTTGAGTACCAGACAGGGGATCTCTCCATAGGGCATCCGGAAGGATTGATTACCGGATTCACTAATGAATGGCAGATCTCCCGGACTGCCGGGAACACACCCGTAGTACAGGAAGCGATCGTATCTGTCGCCTGCTGTTACGCAAAGTGCATCAACCTGTCGCCAGAGAGGAATCGGGTATTCCAGATCCTCACACTGAGCCCATCCTTCGGTGAGATCAGGCTCTGGTGATTCTGTGAGTTCAAGATCTTTCCATACGATGTAAGTGGAGTTTGAACCTCCTTCATCTGCTTCAGGAAGCACGCTGGTCGCATATCCCATTCTCGGAAAATTGATCCTGACTGTTACTGTGCAGGGATCTCCATGGAAGTAGATAACCGGGGCTTTATCTTCAAACTCATTTTCCCATGGTTGCAACTCCGGGATAGCCCCGCCGAATGCAAGTGGTGTTTGTGTGATAACACCCCACTCGTGTACTTGAAGCCCTGCCAATAGAATAAGCAGTGTAGTCGTGATCATGTCAGTACACCCTTACCAGACCCAGGAAGAGTCTGTTGTAAGTGATATTTCTGTCAACTGAGTCGTGAACTTCAAGGTGAATGGTGCTGATTTCCTCCACAACATCCCAGGGCAGCGGGAAGAGAATCCATTTCTCTTCTATTCCCCTGCGGTCGTGAACATATTCATCGTTCATATCCACGATGGATGTGGAGAAAAATGGTTCCCAGGTCTGCCAGAGAGCCGTGATCTCCTGAGATTTAAGGTTGCCTGCAGCCCAGCCGCAAATAACTTCACATATCTCCTCGTCGGAGAGCCGATCCGTCTGGTTGCCCGGTATACCGGATCCGTCAGGAAGGGGTATCAACTGGATTCTTTTTACTTGCGGTTCATTACCAGTGGTAATCAGTAGACCATCTGAAGCATAGTTTGCGGCAAGAATCTTCGCATCGTAGATACCATCAGGAACCTCCCAGTAGGAAATACCTGCTTCGTAGTAGAGAAAGTTGGCCATGTACTCACCGCTGCCTGCGGAGAAAAGATCCAGACTTGGTACCTGCCTCCAGAATCCCATTGCCCAGCCAAATGGGGTATCAGGCGGAACAATTAATTCAGGTCTTTCTCGTCGTGGATAGGGAGGGGGTGCGGAAATGTTCCAGGAAGCAACTACAGGCCTGTCATCGCCTAACGTGACATCTGGCTGGGGGAACAGGGTAGTAAGCCATCCCTGAGCTGCTTTTACTGTAAAGGTTGCATCTTCAAAGAATGCTCCATGGATCCATATGACCGGGGCGTCTACAAGCAGTGGTCCGAAGACTTCCCTGCCGTAGTAAACATTTCCGTTTTCGTCAGGAGCACCCGCCAGAGTTGTTCCCTCTGAAGTGAACACAACAACTCCCCATTCGTTAACGAACAGATCCTCGTAATCCGGCGGTGGAGCTATGACCGTATCTGCAATGAATGGGAACAGAAGTGGTAGCATTGTCTCCTCCTCTACAGGGGCATTGCTACGATAAGGTAGCGTGAAATATCAACAGTGTAGTGAGAACCATCTGGAACAACAGAGATAGTGCTGAGTTTTTCAGTAAGTTCAGCAGGAATCACGTACATTACAAGGCCGTTGCTGTAGGCGGGTTCATTCATGTGATCACGCAGTACCCAGCTTGACCATGTGTTCCACAGTGCATCAACTTCTTCGAAATAGATTACATCAATCGACCAGTCGTACAGGATTCTCAGGATGTCGTCAGATTTCATGTCTTTTGCCTCAATATCTCCGCCATACACAATATCCCGAAGGGTGCAGTGTGAGTAGAAAACACCGTCGCGCCCATTTTTTATTACAAGTGCTTTGATATCCATGTGTTCTTCACACAGAGATTCCATGCCCGGTCTGTAGGGCAGGAAGTCTGTACTGGCCGGAGCAGTTTCATAGTAGAGAAACTTGTCAGCCCAGCCATCGGCCCGGCTGATGCTGAGGGCATCACTCGTTCTCCAGAGATCGTAATTCCATTCACCTGGAGCCATCCCGTTAAAATTGGGATACTCTTCAACAGGCTCATAGCCAAAGTCCGCTGTCCAGGTGCAATAGTTGTAGTTTCTGTCCTCATCGGGGACAGGGGGGTAGATGTCGAATATGGAGCCATTGTCCGTTTTCACAGTGACAGATCCGGAGAATGCCGGGCCATGAAAGTAGAGGACTGGAGCTCTGAGCAGGAAACCATCTTCATCGGTAATTGGATGATCGGGCAGCAGGGATTCAGGAGAAGCAGTTCCCGGCACAGCAGAGAGAACCGGATTATCCCCGCTCCAGGTAAGTACACCCCATTCATGAACCTGAACAGGTGCGAGTTCTCGCTCTATCTCTGTATCTGTCTCACTGCATGCGATTGCACTGAGTACAAGTATTGCCAGCAGCACGTTTTTCACTTTTCAATCCTTTCGGTGAACTGTCTATAATTCTGATACTATCCTGAACTATCTTCTATTCCGAAACTTGAATATTGAATACTACCGGGGTGTGATCGGAAGGTCTCTCCCAGCCCCTTGGTTCCGTGTCTATGGAGCAATGGGTTATCATTCTGCCGGCAGAATTGTCGGCCAGTACAAGGTCAAGCCTCATACCTCTCTTGCGCCTGAAGGAGGCAGCCCGGTAGTCCCACCAGCTGTATGCCTGCCCTTCAGGGTGGAATTGCCTGAAGACATCTGTGAAACCTGCTTCTGCAAACTTCTGAATCTGCTCCCGTTCCAGGGGATGGTAACACAGCATACCATCCTGCTCCTCCGGGGAGTGTGTGTCAATTGGACCGGGGGCTACATTGAAGTCGCCCAGTATTACAGTCGGCCCGGGGAAGGCAAGAGCATATTCCCTCAGTATCTCGTAGTAACTGAGTTTCTCCTGAAACCTTGGTTGATCAACATCACCGCCGTTGGGTACATACACATTGATCAGTTTGATTCCGTAAACAGAGGCTGAGATCATTCTGCTCTGCTCGGGAAGAAAACCGGACAGGTCGGTTTGAATATCGCTAATGGGATTTTTTGAAATGATGGCAACACCATTCCACCTTACCTGTCCATTCACAGCCGAGTGGTAACCAAGAGCGCTGAATTCTTTCAGGGGAAACTGTTTGTCAGTAGCTTTCAATTCCTGCATACACAGGATATCAGGTTTTTCCTTTTCAATCCAGTTGGTAATTACCGGTATTCTTGCCCTCACGGAGTTTACATTCCAGGTGGCAATCTTAAGTTCCATCAGACACCTCCCACCATTCTCTACCGTCAACCACCATATCAAGTCAAGGTGTGACTTTGCCAGCGAAGGGTGTTTGAAGTAAATTAGCAGTCATGAGTAAAAAAACTTTTCTTCTTGCGACAGTTCTCATACTGTTAGTCGGAGTTCTTATCCGCGGATGGGTGGTTCTTCGTAACCCGATTCCAGCCGGTGATGGCATGGCCTCACATATTCTTCTGGCAGACAACCTTAAGAGGGGTCTTGGGTTTAAGACATTCGTAAAATGGACCCTTTACGATCCATCGGATGAGTTTCTGAGGCCGGAGGCAAACAGGCAGCCAGCAATGGCTTTGTTGCTGATGCCGGCATTTGCCCTTTTCGGTACTGGCATAGTTCAGGCACAAATGGTGGTGTTGTTCCACGGACTGCTGGCCATGTTTTTCTGCGCTTACTGGGCAAAAAAACTATTCGGCAGAGAGGCTGCCCTGGTGGTGTTTGGTTATCTGGCGGTGGATCCGCCATTCGTATGGTTCTCCACTCAACCGGACAGCTTGATGCTTTACCTAGCTCTGTTTTATCTGATACTCATCGTGGCTGACAGGGAAGAGATATCCTGGAAGAGGGCATTCGTTCTTGGGGCTATGTCCGGTTTTCTCTATCTGACCAGAACCCAGGGAGTGCTTGCTGTGCCCGCAATGGGCGTGTGGATACTTCTGAAGGGCGGTAAAAAAAAGTGGCTGAAGGCCATCCTCTGCGGAGTGACAGCTCTGATTATTGTATCTCCGTGGTTGATCAGGAACATGAATGAATTTGGAAGCCCTACTCACAGCCAGAATGGTCAGTTTCTTCTCAACGAGAACCACTGGTCTGCATGGAGTGTTCGTGAGACAGCCCCATCCCCTTCAGACATGTGGAACAATCAGGGGTCTGCAGCGGTTGCAAAATATCTCGGTGCAGGTATTCTCAGAGTGATAGAGCCCTTTACGCTGGGCAGTACTCACCGGGGAGAAATATTTGGGCAGCCCACCCTCGTACTCTTCATGGTGCCGGGAATGATCGCCTTGCTTTCTCTAAAAACCAGACGGAAAATGCTTCTTCCGCTAATTGCCATTGGACCGGTACTTCTTGCTCTTGTTCTGCACCAGCACGCCGGCAGATATCTGACCATCGCCGTTCCAGCAGTTGTTGGAATTGGAGCTGCAGGATTCAAGGAAACAATACAAAGACCACAGGGAAGAGTTCTTCTGTACTGGATAATACTGATATGTATTCTGATTCTTGCCGCCCCTTTCATCAGGGTAATGCAGACGGAAAGCAGGGCGAGAGCCGCAGAGGCCAGGGTGGTCGCCGTATGGGTAGAGGAGAATGCTTCTGACTCGGCATGGGTCTGCACCTATCCGAATGTGGAACTGTTTCACTGGATCTACCGGAAGCCAACTCTTGCCTGGCCCAACGACTACGAAATGCTCCTCTGGCCCTATCTTGAGAAACACAATGTGCAGTATATGGTGGTCGACAGAGACCTCCCGACTTTAAGGCCCTGGCTTTCCAGGTGCTGGAGAAGATCTCCCGATGGCACTTCCTGGGATGTAATCGATCCCCCGCCATTCATCACGGAAGTCTGGAGAACAGAATCCGACAACACCATCATCTACGAATTTACAGGCAATGTGCCTGATGGTTACATGGCTGTTGATTCACTGCCGCCGGACAACTGCAGAGCCATCGGCCCTCACTGAGAAAAGGAGAAAGCATGAATACTGTCATCCTTTACACCACGAAGCACGGCACCGCAGCAAAATGTGCTGGAATTCTCAGAGAAAAAGCATCCGGGGAAATAAAAACAGTGGATCTTGCGGAAAAACCGGATTTTGATACTGAGCCTTTCGATAAAATAATCCTCGGCTCTTCAGTCTATGTGGGAAAGATTCAGAAGGAGATGACTGCATTCTGCACAAAGAACAGGCAACAGCTTCTCAAAAAGAAACTTGGTCTGTTTATATGCTGTGGAGACCACAGTGAAACAGGCAGAAGATATCTGAAGCTCTTTGGCGAAGAACTTCATACGCACGCTGTATCAAAGAAACTCTTCGGTGATGAAATCTACTGGGAAAAGTTGAACCTTGTCGAGAAGCTTATCATGTTTATCATCAAGAAATCAAGAACCAGCACATCTGATCTTGAAACCGGAGCCATATCCGAATTTGTTATGGAAATGGGACTGCACTGAAGTTGTTACAGCAATGTTCCAAGTTTACATAGAACTTCATGAAGTATTGAATCTGGTACCCTGTCTGCAATCTCTGCATTTCTTGCCCGCCAATCAAGATTTATTACCTGATCGGATAGTACAACACCTGTAATAAGACAGCTTTTCGGAAGAAGAACCTCAAATGGATAGCCTTTATTCTGGATGTGACAGGGCACAAAAGAGCAAGATCAACTCTGGCATTGTATTCTTTCGGTGATAGAACCAGTGCAGGTCTTCTTCCATCTTGCTCGTGGCCAGCCTGAGGGTCAAAGGAAATCCAGACCAATTCACCACGATCAGGTGGAATTACAATTCTTCCCTCCCTGCACTTCTTCCAGTATCAATCTCCTTGTGCAGGTTTTCCTCAGTCACCTTTGAGAGAAGTTCAGTTAAGCTGTATTCAATTTCTATCGATTTAACCACGAGACAATTATTTTCGGTATAGAGTTCAACCTTTGAATTGTTCTCGATGCGAAGATCTTCGGCAATTGCCTTCGGAATCCTCACGGCAAGACTGTTTCCCCATTTTTTAATGATTGTTTGCATTTTCGATCCCCGTTTCTACATTGTAGATACATGCACGGAGAGTTAATGTCAAAGCCAATTCTGGCAATGTTTTTGGGTGGTGTACGGTCAAAGGTGAGAAAATAACAGTTTTGAAACACGCTTTTCAGGTGCAGTGCAATGTCGAATATTCCTGAGCACCCGCTTTTAGATTCAATGCAGGTGCCCAGGATTGCTTAAAAATATGAAGGGACTTATGTGGACTGCGACCTCACATCGTTCATATCATGCTCTGCACTCCGATTCAGCGGAATTACACCGTGATCAATTACAACACCGTCAGCATATCTGTCTGCGGAGAAGAGTTGCCCGTTGTGCATCAGCACAACACCCACAGTACCATCGATTACCCAGCTGTCCAGATACTCACCATCCCAGTTGTACCTGTGAACTGCGGTTGTTTTAAGCATTTCACTACCGTCAGACAATGGCCCGCCATTTTCAGAGAAAACAGGCAGTATCACATTTACCATTCCGTCAGGGCCGATGAAGATGTCTCTGGAGAGAACCATAAATGACCCACTGGCAATATCATTTACCATTTCACCCTGGGGGAATGAAATTTCAGAAAACAATTCAGTTGAACCAGTGGCAGGATCAATTTTCCATATTCCGGCAAGGAATCGTGAAATAACCAGTACATGACCGTTCGGAGCCACTACCCCGTGGAGGTGCCTGTTTGAATAAGCAAGCATATCCAATTCTTCCGGCAATTCACCGCACGAGTCAAGAAACTCACCATCTGCATTGTACATGTTCAGAGGTTTGCTTTCGGCAAGACTGAGAACAAATAAAGTATCACCTTTCCACATGACATCGAACGGGCACTGGATAGAAATTTCGGTAAGAAACTCACCGGAAAAGTTCAATAGTGAAACTCTGTTGTTGCCCATGTCGCATACAGCGATTCGGGAAGATCCTGCTGCAATTTCGCAGATACCGTTGAAATGCCCGGGCCCCCCTCCCTGTTCCCCCACTTTCCAGATCTGCTCTCCGGTTGTAAGTGAGGCAGCAGCAAGAGATTGGTCCGCAGGATCGCTTACAAACAGTGTATCACCCTTGAAGTCGAATCCTTCAACATTGAAGAAAGGCGGTATTTCCTGTCCGCCGTAAACAAGGGATTCTTTCAGAATGAACCTGTGGCTGCCATCTTCCCAGAGCCCGTCTCCGCTTTCTTCCGCCCACTCAATCCACTGTGCCACAGAATCGGGTATAACCGGTACTTCTTCCACTGTTTCTATTACAGATACTTCTTCCGGCGGGCTTTCTCCGCATCCCGAAAAGATTGCTGCCGTAACTGTAAAAAGAATCAATTCCTGCTTCATTTTCATTAACTTCTCCTTGTTGTCGATTAAGTCTGCCTTTAAGATTTATCAGGGTGAAAGTACTCCCCAGAGTATTACAATCAGGATTGAAGGAACTGCCAGTCGTTTCAGGATAGCCTGGCTTCTAACTTTTCCGGATCTGCAATCCCATGATCTGTAAACTGGGATGAGAAGACACAACGGGATCAATACAGGGATCGTTACAGTTACAAAGTGCACAAGAGCGTATAAGTAGAGAGGGATTTCTGCTTGGGTCTGGTGAACGATGTATCGAGAAATTCTATGCACAATAATGGATCCGAGGAATATTGGATATGAAGAAAGAAGGGTCATTGCTCCTATAAGAATCGGATTCTTCCTGTCTGATATTCCCAGGAAGAATCCGGAGATCAGAGCAATTATTACTGTAAGTGCAACTGGCGCTACCAACAGAAAGAAGTAATCGGTTATGTCGGAAGGAGCCGTTAGAGCAGAGAAAATAGTAAAACCCAGTATGGGAACAGATAGAACTGCAAGCCTTGGAAGTATCTTTATATTGAGCAGTTCCCACTTTGAGACAGGCAGAGATTTCAAATACTCCATTGCATCATCATTATCTTCAGATGAGAACATCATATATGCAAGTCCGACAATAAGTAACATAAAATTCAGTGATGCACCTTTTATGAAATAGTTACCTAGAGACGAAGTACCACCCAGCCTGATCTCATTAACCTGGTGTATTACTGGAATCAGCAGCATGAAACTTAAAATTGCTCCTGTCTGCTTCAGAGTATCCATGATTTCTTTTTTCAGCATTCCAGCTCCTTTCTACAGAAAACGGAAATTACTGATTGTGTACAAAGCAATGATCATTCCCAGAGGACCGGCTATTCGCTTTAGAATCCTCTGACTTCTGATTCTTCCGGAAGAGCAATCCCACGAATTGAAGACTGGAATTAGTACTGTGAATGATAGTATTGATGGAAGGTAGACCTGAAGGAAAGTAGTAAAGAGGAACATCATTGAACGATAGACATTGTGGGACATGTAACCAAAGTGACCATACCACCAATAATAAATACTTCTATACATTGGTCCTGGAAGAGATGCCTTGCCGAGAATCATGTACAGCACTGGCATTGCGAGGGCAACAACAAGAAAGGGATTCTTCCTGTTTGATATTCCCAGTAGGAAACCTGCGATCATTATCATGAGGAAAATTCCTGTGTTGGGCAGAAAGGAGAAGTGATAAAGAAGCATACCACTCTGTGAAATTCCCGCCACTCCAAGAGTATAGCGGTATTCAATCTGATATCTGTAAGCAAAAACAAGAAGCAGAGTAACAGCGAGCCTTGGAAGAATCTTGATAGCAAGTAGTTTCCATTTGTTTACAGGGAGACTTCTTATGTAATCCAATGCCCCATCAGAGTCTTCTGACGCAAACATATTGTACGCCAGATAGAGAGTCAGGAAAGAAATAAGGTAACTCACACCCCACTCTATGTACCATAGAAAGGAAAGATCTTCTTCTGGAAATCTCAAATTATTGATACCAAAAATAATTGGAATCAGCAGCATAAAACTGAAAACCAGAGCTGTCTGTTTCAGGGTGTCTTTTATTTCTTTTTTCAGCATGCCAGTCTCCTTCTTACGACACCAGTGCGTATGCGGAAAGAAGAATGATCAGTCCCACTGGCCCCGCCATTCGTTTCAGCATTCTCTCTTTTTTTATTTTTTCCGAGGAAGCATTCCATGATTTGTAGAAGGGGATAAGTACACAGACGACTAAAGCAGAAGGCAGCAAAACAGTTATTATCGTTGCCACATCAAGAGTAGCGATTGCTGTAATTCTCAATGGTATGAATACCTTGTCAAACACATTGATAAGTATTTTTGGACCGGTAAGAAGAGGATAAGTCATTGCCAGCAGGAAGCAACCGATAAGAAGAGGGCTCTTTTTGTCAGCCATACCCAGGAAAAAACCGGACAGCATAATCAGCAGGGGCACGCTGAATATCACAAGAAATTCTCCCAGGCGGATGCCTAAAATGCGCATAAAGGCGCTTCCTGCAATCTGCTCTGGAGGCATGGCACCGATAATCAGGAAGGCTAACATGAGTATCCATACCACAGTAAGTCTTGGAAGTGTTTTTACAGCAAGGAGTTCCCATTTTGAGGAAGCTGTACTTAACAAATTTTTAAATTCATCTCTTTTTGAGCTGAACATTGTGTATGCCAGACTAAATGCAAGAAGAGTGATACCCAGCATAACTCCTGAGGTGAGGTAGAACGAAAACGGAGGATTGTCCTGGAGTATCATATTATTGACCCAGAACACAATCGGGATCAGCAGGAGAAAGCTGAGTACCAGCGTAGTCTGCTTCAGAGTATCCATGATTTCTTTTTTCAACATTTTTGTACCTTCCTAAAGCAAATGGAGTTGACCGACAGCGTATAAAACAATCAGCAACCCCAGTGGACCGGCCATTCGTTTCAGCATTCTCTCGCTTCTTGCTCTGCCTGAAGAGCAATCCCATGATTTGAAAACAGGAATCAGAACAACTAAAGGTATCATTGCTGGAATGTATATTTGGATAACTGAACTTAGAAGTCGCATTATGTGATTGTATTGATCGGTTTGGAAAAGCTTCCACCAGAAGTGGTAAAGGGAGAATCGAACGCCCAGGAACCCCTGGCTGTAAATCATGTACAGTATTGGTATTGCCAGGGCCAGAACAAGAAATTGATTTTTTCTGTTAGAGATTCCCAGCATGAAGCCTGAGATCAGAACCATCAGGGGAAAACCAATGCTGATGGCATTGGGGAGAAGGGAAAAGCGTAGAAGCAAAGTGCTCAGCCAGGACACTCCCAATTGACGAGGTAGATAATGACCCATAACAAGATAAGTATAGATAAGCATAAGAACAAGCGTTACAGCAAGCCTTGGAAGAATCTTGATGGCCAGTAATTCCCATTTATTAACAGGGAGACTTTTCATGTATTCCAACGCCCCGTCAGAATCTTCAGAGGCAAACATGTTGTATGCCAGATAGAGTGTCAGGATAGGGATCAGGTAGGTCAATCCCCAATCGATGTACCATGTGAAGAACAAATTTTCCTCTGGAAATCTCATGCTGTTAATACCATAAATTATCGGGATCAGCAGAGAAAAACTGAGCACCAGCGCAGTCTGCTTCAGGGTGTCCATGATTTCATTTTTCCACATGTCTGGTACTCCTTTCTTACACTGACTGGTAGGTGCTGCCCATGAGCATTGTCAGAATTTCCGAGAGTTTCATCTGCTCACCTTCACCTGGAAGAACAAGGTGTTCGGTTCTGCCTGTATAACTTCTGGTGGCGAGTACATTTGCATTTTCCGGGGCCTCGTCGGCAACAACCAGTCTGGCGTTCTCCAGGAGGTACTCGGTGGATTCATTCAGCAGGATGCCGGTTTTCGTCAGGAAGATTACCCTGTTAACCAGGTGTTCAACTTCGTTGTAATTCAGGTTTACCATGACTACAGTTGGTTTGCTGTCTGCCATGGTCTTTACCAGTGTTTCCAGTGCCAGGTTGCGAAGGTGAGGGTCAACGGAGTGCAGTATTTCGTCCACAAGGATGAGTTTCGGGTTTGTGGAGAGTATCAGTGAAAGGTGGAAGATTGCTTTCTGCCCTACTGAGAGTTCGCTGATTCTTGAATTCCAGTCAATGGAGGCTTCCTTGAGAAGGGGGAGAGGTGCAGGTTTTACACCGAATGCGCCCCAGTGGAGTTCTGCCAGATCTTTTACTTTCATTGATTTGTAGATGCTGAGACTGTCCGGCAGATAACCAATGAGTTGCCGTGGGTCTTTTGTGTCAGGCCAGCCGTAGTCTATTGTTCCGGCGGTCGGGTACAGAATGTTTGCAAGAACCTTGAGCAGGGTTGATTTGCCCACACCGTTGGGTCCGGTGATCATCACAACATCGCCTTCATTGATATCGAAGGATATATCTGACTGAACAGGATTCTTCCCATAGCCGCAGGTTAAATTATTAAGTTTGATCATCGGCAGATTTCCTCTCAAGCTTTTCAGACAGAGTGTTTATTAGTTCGTCAGGCGTGAAGCCAAGCTCAACTACCCGAGAGATGAATTCATCGGTTAATTCAGCCAGCAGTTTTCTTCTGGTAGTTCCCATTTGCTCCTTTTCGAGCTTTACGAAGAATCCTGAACCTGTCTTTGACATGAGAAACCCCTCTCCCTCCAGCTGACGGTAAACCTTGGCAATTGTGTTGGGATTAATCGTAAGCTCCGAGGCAAGCTGCCTGATTGAGAGCATTCGGTGATCGGAGGGATACCTACCGGAAACTATCCTCAGTTTTATCTGTCTTTTCAACTGCTCGTATACAGGCACTGCTGAGCCGGCATCAATTTTGAGCATTACATTTCCTCCTCTGTCAAAATTGTACCACTGTAATAGCAAAGTAGTACAATCGTGTCAACCCCCCCTTGTTTTCTTTCTTTTCGCTCCTATGTTTATCTGTAACCTTTTCATGAGGAATGAATTATGGATTTTGAGATAAGAGCTGCAGAGCTGAGACTGGGATCTCAATGTGAGGCTGTTCTCCGCGATCTGCCGGAATGGTTTGGAATTGAAAGTGCCCTTCGGGCCTATGTGAACAAAGTTGATTACCTGCCCACTTACACTGCTGTTATCGAGGAAAGGATCATTGGTTTTCTCTCTGTGGAAAGACATTATTCTGAGAGTGCAGAGATTCATGTAATGGGAATCCTGCCTGAATTTCACAGGATGGGTATTGGAAGAGCCCTTCAGAGAGAAGCTGAGCTTGATCTTGTGGCACAGGGAGTCAAGTTTCTTCAGGTTAAAACACTCAGCCCATCCAGTCCAAACAAAGATTATGCTGAAACAAGAAAATTCTATCTGTCCACGGGTTTTTCCCCTCTTGAGGAAATGTCTGATTTATGGGGTGCTGAAAATCCCTGTCTTATCATGGTTAAGAGTCTGGAGGAGAGTGGTGAGCATTTTTGAATATCAGCATCTGGAAATTCCCCGGAATACTCCCGTGGGAAGTAAAAATTATCTTGAGAAGTCCGGTATGTATGTAGTTGGTTTAGGTACCAATTCTTACGGGATAGAGTTGATCGGATTTACTGCGGATTCACTGATTCCAGAGCTTGTTCCGAAAGTTCCTCATATCGCATTTGAAACAGATAATCTTCTGACGAAGATAAAGGGCAAAGATATTCTGATAGGTTCGAACGGCCCGTCTGAAGGTGTTACAACAGCCTTGATTGTGTGTAATGGGGCACCTGTGGAGTTTCTTCAATATGACAAAAGGGAGGATGAACAATGAAAATGGATATTACTCAAGCCCCTTTCAATACATCTCTTATGGGAGTGATCCGCGGTGTTGCCGATCATCTGGAAATAGATTTGAGTACACCTGCTCTTTACGGAAGATCAGGGCATGCCTTTTTCATGAACATCCATGAGGCAATCTGCCCGAGCGGGCCTTACTGCTGGAATATTGATCCCTTCATTGCTCTGCTTGAGAATTGTGGAATCCACATGAAGAAACATGGTTTCTTCTCCGGTGAAAGTGCCGTGGAGGAGAGGAACATTCTGGAGAAATCCATTAAGGCAGAGCTTGAAATGGGGAATCCCTGCTGTGTGGTGAATATGGATTATCAGCTTGTAACCGGATTCGATGATACCGGTTTTATTTGCTCTCAGCCCTGGGATATGGATTTTCCCCCTGCACACCTTTCATTCGGAAACTGGGCTGAGTGGAAAGATGAGATTCACGCCTGCTTCTTCAGCTTTGAGAGCATCGAACTTCCTGATCCTGATTGTGCAATTCGGCAGAGTCTTCAATTTGTAAGAGATCTGAACGAAAATCCCTCAGGCTATACCGTGAAGCCCTACGCCTGCGGGATGGCTGCCTATGATGCCTGGCTTCGGGGTGTAAGGAAAGGTTATGGTACAGAGCACGGCAACTGGTGGAATGGGACAGTCTGGTCTGAGTGCAGAAAACAGGGAGCACTTTACTTTGGTGAGATTGCCGGTGCTTATCCCACCTCTTCATTGATTGCATTGAAACTGCAGAGTTTATTCGACGTGATTGGTGATATTCTTCTGACAGTGAGCGACAAGAAGCTTGAAAAAAAGAAGAAAATAGAACTTCTCAAGGAAGCGAAGGAACTGGAAAAAGAGGTTTTGCTCATTCTGGTAAATCTTGCAGATTTCATAGAATCATAGAGACTGGTTTTTTGCAATTCTTTTGCCACTGAAGATATATTGAGAGAGTCAACACTCTGAGCGATAGTTTTGCCGAGAATGCAGCATTGTCATTTCACTGGTCAAGACATTACAGGGGGGGTTGCATTGAAGTATCGTAAGTTCGGCAAATTGGACTGGGAGGTTTCTGCCCTTGGATTTGGTGCAATGCGCCTGCCCACAGAGGGAAAAGACTACGGGAAGATTCGCACTGAAGAAGCAAGAACCCTCATTCGCCATGCAATAGACAACGGAGTGAACTACCTTGATACTGCCTGGATCTATCACAGGGAGAACAGTGAGGGATTTCTTGGGAACGCTCTTGCTGACGGTTACAGGAAAAAGGTGAAGATAGCAACAAAGATGCCAACCTGGATGGTCGAGAAACCTGGGGATCTTGATCGATTTTTCGATGCTCAGATGGAAAGACTGCAGATAGATCACATTGACTTTTACCTGCTTCATGCGTTGCAGCAGGACTGGTGGGACAAAATGAAGAGATTCCACTTTCTTGACTGGGCAGAAAAGAAAATGACCGATGGCGTTATCGGGCATCTTGGATTTTCCTTCCATGACAAATTTCCCCTGTTCAAGCAGATAATCGATGACTACGACAACTGGGCCCTGGCCATGGTGCAGCACAACTATATGGACGCTGACAGAGAAGCCGGACTGCAGGGTATCGACTATGCCGCGGACAAGGGCCTGGCCATAGTGGTGATGGAACCCCTCAGAGGCGGGCAGCTTGCCAAAGAACCACCTGAGGATGTCAAGCAGATCCTGGAGGATGCTGTTCCCGGCAGATCCCCTGCGGAATGGAGCTTCAGATGGCTATGGAACCAGGACAATATCTCAGTTGTACTCAGCGGAATGAATACAATGGAGCAACTCAGGCAGAATCTGCATACTGTGGAAAATGCGAAAATCAGGAGCTTTACAGGTATCGAGTTTAAAGCAATTGCCAATACGCGGAAAGCTTATGAATCAAAAGCACCAATACTTTGTACCGATTGCTGGTATTGTATGCCCTGCCCGCAGGGCGTTGAAATCCCTTCTGTGTTTGACTATTTCAACACTGCAAGAATCTACAGTGATCTCCCAACAGCAAAAGCATACTATGCATCTCTGGGTGAAGAGAATAATGCTGCAAAGTGTACATTGTGTGGTAGATGCATCGAGCACTGCCCTCAGCATCTTGACATCATCAAACTCCTGAAAGAGTGCCACGTATTACTTTACACGGAAGTTTAGAAAGAAGAGAAGAAGCAGAGCGACTGAGAAAACCGGCACATCAATCAAATAGCATAAAGGACAGTTACAAAATATCAAGTGGATATGACATATTGGCAAACTGCTTATATATCTTGTTGTGAAATTGCTGTTTGCTGTGTTGACTGTCTGTTTTTTTTCGGTTCCGCCTTTGGTGAAGATGTTGTAAGAGAAGAGAGCATCGTTAACGGTGATATCACCCGCACGGTTAGTGAACTGAAAAACGATCTGTATCTCTCTGGAGTAAATGGCGAAATAACTGTCGACCTGACAACTGATGTAATTGTGAAGATTGAAACAGTCAACGGCGACATAGAAATTTATGACTGAAAGAACCCTATCGTAACAAGCCAGGGGGGCACGCATTATCATCAAATAGCGTTGTTAATCTCTTCAAATCCGCACGGATTCTGACTCGATCCGGCGTCGTAACTGCACAGCGCCTATTGTCAGCCACACTCTCCTGGCGCTGCCCCGTCATTTTCTATAAATTACCTCAGATTGATTACAGAACCACCAGTTTTCCGGTTTCAACTGTTTTCCGGGTTGAATAAACTTCCTCAATACCGGATTCATCAGTGCGCCAGGCGTGGCTTGTAATACGACCGGCACAGTTGCGGTAGATGATATGGGGCTGCTTGTATTTTTTACCGGTTGTTAAAGGGGCGGAAGGATTCTCATCCTGATTGTCCTTGCTTCCATTCTCACAACGAAAAAGGGGGAACTGGTGGCCCCAGCTCCCCCTTTAGATAATTCGATTTTACTTGAGTGAAGTCTTGATGGCTGCCCATGTGCTGGGTGCAAGGGCCTCTTCTATCTCTACGAGGCTGATATCGTCCCAGTAGATCGAGCTTCCGCCGTCACTGAACAGATCCAGAGCATCAAACTCTATGTAAGTGC
Organism: Candidatus Sabulitectum sp.; assembly: GCA_023139045.1. Classification (GTDB taxonomy): domain Bacteria; phylum Fermentibacterota; class Fermentibacteria; order Fermentibacterales; family JCC-6; genus Sabulitectum. The sequence goes on along the minus strand of JAGLOJ010000044.1, from coordinate 49,285 downwards.
CGGTTCCCCATGCGATGGTTTCTAATTCGGTGCCGTTGTAAGAGATGGTCTGCATGCTTGTACCAAGGTCGATTTCAACTTTAACTTCAGTCCACTGGTCATAGATAATGGCGGTGGTAACTGTTCCCTCAGTGACCTTCAGTTGACCCAGATCTGAATCGAATTTGAGCTGAAGAGCCCATTTGCTATTAGTACCATCGTAGAGAGTAAGCAGAATGAAGAACTGCTTGCCTGTGGAGCCTGATGGAATGTAGTGCCAGGCTGTGATAACCCACTGTCCTTCGGTGATGTTAAATTCTTGAACAACATCAGAGGTAGGTTCAACATCAAGGGAGTGAGGGGCACTCAGTGCCTGTGCATCAGATATGTAAGCGTCGGGGGCAGAACTGCCACCCCAGCCTTCCCAGTTACCCTGGCCAATGATGCCGGTTCCAGCGGAGTATGCATCAAAATTCTCGAGCCAGGGCCAATCCGCTGTTGCGACTGACACCAGAAGAAGCGTCATTGCAATTAAAAGATATTTCATTCTCTTCCTTTCCTTAGGGGTTAAGAACCATTCTGCTGTTCATAGCCCAATAGCTTGTTCCAGTCAAGTGCACACAACAGCGTTAAAGTATTATAGATGGGCACAGGACTGCAACGCGGAGGTTTTATGCAGAACAAGGACTGGTCAGAGGATTATCTGAAAAGGATGATAGTTGAGCAAAGGAAGCACATGTGGCGTGATGACACAATTGAAATGTACTCCCGTTGGATGGGGTTGAAGCAGGGGATGACCGTTGTTGATGCTGGATGCGGTCTTGGTTACCTTGGCTGGACCTATTGGAAATATTTTAGTGAAGGTGGCAAATACTGCGGAGTTGATAAATCCTCGGATTTGATTGAAGAAGCTTGTGTCATGGCAGAGGAATGGGCTCAAGGCGGTAAGGTGTCCTTTCAACAGGGAGATGCATATGCCCTCCCGTTTCCAGACAACTATGCCGACTGGACTATGTGTCAGACCCTTTTGATGCATCTTGAATTCCCGGAGAGGGCTCTTGCTGAGATGGTCAGAGTGACAAAGCCGGGAGGATTGATCATGTGCAATGAGCCGGACAATCTTTCAGCATCCATGATGGTTGTTGACTTCTCAGAAAACGATGTTGCTGACGATTACATCCTTCAGCGCCATCGCACTATGATGACCTGGGTCCGGGGCAGAAAGAAACTTGGTCATGGAGATTTCTCCATTGCTGTAAAGCTCCCTATGATGATGTATGATCTTGGACTGGTTGAGATAGATTCACGGTGCAACGATATATGCAATTTCGTGCAGCCTCCGTATGAAACTCCGGTGCAGAAATATCGCATGGAGACAGCAAAAAAGTATATTGAAGAGAATGAAGATGATCAAAGAAGGCACAAACGGGAGTTCAAAGAATACTTTCTTGCCGGTGGAGGTTCATTGTCCTCTTACTACAGGAGTATGAAAAAAGCTGATCAAATAAACGAAGAATACAGGAAGATGTGCAGAGACAATCTTGAAAATGGAACCTGGTATCGCTCATGGGGCGCAAGTTCTTTTTTCTGCATAAAGGCACGGAAAGCAACTTGGGGATTACTACCCAAGGGCGTCCCGGGCGACAGCACGAGGAGATAACCAATGTTTTTTTATAGCGTCACCGTGATTCTTCTGCTGACATCTTTCTTTGCTGACAGGAAAAAGACGATCAGGGCGCTGAAGATCGCCTGGAGGAAATTCAGCAACATCCTGCCGATGTTTATTGTGATGCTTGTTCTGGTTTCTGTTTCCCTTTACCTGCTCCCTCAGGAGCTGATAAGGGAATACCTCGGTGAGGAAGATCTCTTGAAAGGGATGGGAATTGCCATGCTGGTGGGTTCAATTGCCCTTATGCCCGGCTTCATTGTGTTTCCACTGTGCGGAATTCTCAGGGAGCAGGGAGTTCCATACATGGTTCTTTCCGGATTTACAACCACCCTGATGATGGTGGGACTGGTTACTCTTCCAGTAGAGAAGGCATATTTTGGTATGAAAACCGCCCTGATTCGAAATGGCATTGGTCTTATCATTGCTGTAATTGTCGCTTTTGCTACAGGACTGGTGTTTGCAGAGGTAATGCAATGAAGACAAAATTTCCAGTAATACTTATCACCGCTTATACAGCGTTTATCATCTTTTCACTTGCATTCGGGTATCAACCGGGAAAAGACATTGGCACTAACTTTCTCTCTTTTACTCTTTCCATGCTGAAGATTCTGCCAGGCGCCTTTATTCTTATCGGGTTGTTTCAGGTCTGGGTCAGCCGGGAGAGGGTGGAGAAACATCTTGGCGAAAATTCCTCAATTATGAGTTTTCTCTGGGTGCTGCTGTTGGCCGGAACCACGGTGGGCGGTCTTTATGTGGCGTTTCCCGTAGCCTGGGCTCTTCATGAGAAAGGAGCGAGATTACAGGTTGTTCTGGCTTATGTGGGATTTGCAGCTGTTTGCCGAATACCGATGATAATCTTTGAGGCATCTTTTATGGGGGTAAAGTTCACACTGGTTCGGTTGCTTGTATCCATTCCACTTGTTGTGATTTCATCAGTGCTTCTTGGCAGGTATCTCAAAGCCGGAAACTGGAAAATGATTTCCCCGGACTGACCTCAGTTCCGTCTTTCCGGTTCAGAGAAAGCACAAGATATGTTAGGATGTCACAAATGAGTACACTGAAGCAGAAACTGGCAGGTTTCTTCAAACCGTTTGATCTCCCTTTTAAAACCCGTGCATTCATGGAAAATGAAGGTCTTCTTTTCGCGGCTGAAAGGGTTCGTGTTACTGTTGTGTATCACCGGCTGGAAGCACCTGGCAGGAGTATTCGCAGCAAGCGGGAGAGTCTGTGGGGTTCCCTTGCCGTATCAAACAAGCGACTTGTGGGTTACGCATTCAGGAAGAGAATCATCCATCTCCCCTTTGATCCAAAAGAAGCCGGAAGTGTGAAATTCTCCTGTGTGAATGGTAAGGTTCTGATAATGGCGTTTGATCCTTCGGTGTTCAATCCAAAACAGAGCGGGAGAATGGAAATCAGATATCACTTCGATGGTGTCGGGGAAGCTTACGGAATCATCATGGGCCAGATCTACTAAGCAGCCAGGGTCGGGTAAATTCTCTTCTTTTTAGGAAGTCACAACAGTGGCTCCCTATGGCGCAAAGAGAAAAAATCACATGGGGATTGACTCGACTTTGCAATAATGCGATAATACAAATGCAATATGAGAAAAAATCACATTAGGAGAGCTTGATATGTTAATTTCATTTTCTGTTGAGAACTGGATGTCATTCCGTGATCGTGTTTCTTTTTCTATGATTGCCAGCAGAGAGCGTCAGCATGGAGAGCGTGTTTCAAGGGTAAACAAGTACCCCATAAGGATTCTTCCCGTTGCTGCAATTTATGGTGGTAACGCTTCTGGAAAGACTTGTTTTTTTAAGGCGATCAATTTTGCAAAAGATCTGATTGTCAGGGGAATTCAGCCTGATAGTCTGATTCCAGTTGAGACCTTCAGATTGGATTCATTTACCAGTGAGCGTCCCTCCCGTTTTGAGTTTGAACTTCTCATAAACGACACTGTTTATGAATACTGTTTCACCGTAACAAGAAAGAAAGTTCTTGAGGAGAAACTTACAAAAATAAATAGTACTAGCGAAAGTGTGCTCTTTAACCGTACAGTTGATTCTATGAAGTTTAGTAATTCAATGGCAGATGATCGTACTCTCTTTTTTGTCAACGAGGGAACACGTGAGAATCAGTTGTTTCTGACAAACTCCGTATCTCAGAATGTTGATACTTTCCGGCCAATTTATGACTGGTTTAAAAAGAATCTTGTACTAATTGCACCGGATTCGAGATTTGAACCGTTTGAACAATTCCTGGATGAAAGTAATCCACTCTATGCAATCATGAATAATCTACTCCCAGAGCTTGATACTGGAATTATTCGTCTGGCAGGGGAAGATGTCTCTTTTGAAAGCCTTCCTTTTCCAGAAAGCATGAAAGTAAATCTTCAAAAAGATCTTCAGGAGGGAATTGCAGTAAGGATAGTCTCCTCAATGAATGAGCGCTATATAGTTCAGCGTAAGAATGGCAATCTGATTGCAAAAAGATTGGTTGCTTACCACCGTAAGTCTGACGGCACTGAAGTCAGGTTTGAGATATATCAGGAATCTGACGGATCGCAGCGTTTGATTGATCTGCTCCCTGCATTTCTGGATCTTGCATCACAAAGTTCAGAAAGGATTTATTTGATAGACGAGTTGGATCGCAGTCTCCACTCCCAGTTAACAACGAGACTACTTGAGGTATACCTGGCAAATTGTAACCAGGAGAGCAGAATGCAGTTGGTGGTGACTACCCATGATTTGCTTCTAATGGATCAACAACTGTTTCGGCGGGATGAGATGTGGGTTACAGAGAGAGATCCATCTGGCGTTTCCAGTCTAATATCCTTTGGTGAATATAAAGATGTTCGCTATGATAAAGACATTCGAAAGAGCTATCTTCAGGGTAGAATGAGAGGAGTTCCCCATCTATCGACGAATCAATTCGTTTCTTTAAAAAGTGTGAAGAACGGTTGATCGCTTTGAAGAGAAGAAAGTTTAGACGCGCTTTAGGAGAAAGAAGATACAGAAAACTATTCGTGATTGCTGTTGAGGGAGCTGTAACGGAACCTCAATATTTTGGCTTGTTTGATAGAGAAACTTCGGCTCTTTGTATCAAATGCCTAAGGAGTAAACACAGCTCTCCCAAACAGGTGCTTAAGAAAATGAGGGACCATCTTGTTCGGGAGGCGTTACGGAAATCCGATGAAGCTTGGCTGGTTGTGGATAAAGACAACTGGAGCGATGAACATTTGGCTGAACTTTATGAATGGTCTCTTGAAAAAGAGAATTATGGGTTTGCATTAAGCAATCTCAAATTCGAACTCTGGCTCCTTCTGCATTTCGAGGACGGGAAAAGGATTTCCAGCTCCAACAACTGCTCTAATCGTTTAAAGAAGCGCTTACCCGAATACAATAAAAAAATTAGAAAAAATCAGTTTTCCAGTGAGATGATCGAAAAGGCAATACTTAGGGCGAAGAGCAGAGACAAACCTCAATGCGCAGATTGGCCTCGAAAAATAGGTACAACGACTGTGTACAGGTTAATCGAGAGAATGCTTATGGTTTTGGAATAGCGGAAATCTTAAAGAAAAATGCATAGTATTGCTAAAAATAGCACAAATTATTTCTTGTTACTCTGATAGACAACAGAGCCACAAACAAAATGTTAAGAATATAGATAAATCCGAAATACAGGCTAGATCACAGGGCTGGTACAGATATCTCTTCTGCCGCAGGCTTTGCAGAATAAGCCAATCCAGATGCTGTCAAAGTATTCCTCAAGCTGCTGTATTTCCCTGGGGTTTTCCGTGATTACTCCACATTCAAAATTTCTTCTTTTATCTGACTTTGCCCCGATTCCAGCACCAGTGAGATTCGCGCTGCCCGTATAGGCCATACGGTTGTCTACAATGACAATCTTGGAGTGGACTCTGGGGCAGAGCTGCATTTCAAATCCGTCGCCCTGGTGAAGTTCTGTTAGTTCTGCAAGAGTGTTTAAAAAGGGAGAAGATGGTTTTGCTCCGTGAAGAATCCGGATATTCACACCTTTTCTCTGCAGTTTTTCGAAGTGATTAAGCAGGGGAAGACTGCGATGCCTTCCCCCTGGAATGTGCAGATCTTTTACATTGGCTGTCGCGATCCATATTCTGCTTTGTGCCCTGAGCATACCATCTTCAACAATGCTGCTGTAGTGTGCTTTGTCGGTTATCAGCTTCATTTTGCCTTAGTGGCTTTCTTTGCCTCCCTGTACAGATATCTTCTCTGTTTGGCTATGGTGGAGGAAACCTCATATTTAGACAGACCGGCACTAGCTGCATAGTTTTGCAGAAGTGCTTTTTCAGAATCGTCGATTCTGCCATCAGCGAGAGACATTCTCACCATTGCCTTGAGAACTTCCATTGCCTCGGCTGTGTTGGCCGGTCGGGGTAGTTGTGCGTCCGGCTGAGTGATCGAAGCAATAATTGCGGAAAGATGTTCTGACGAAATGCCTCTGTGACTTGCAAAGGAGCTGAGCATATCCATTTCCTTGTCGTCCAGTACTCCATCTGCATACATTGTGCTTGCCATGGCCATGAGAAGAATGTCGGGAGAGACATTTGAAGTGCCTGCTACTGGAGACACTCCTGCGGAGTTGATTCGTGCAGAGCTGAATGGCCCAATCGATTCGAGAACCCATGCTCCGCTGCCGTCATTCAGGGGTCTGCCGCAGTATTCGCAGGACCCGCTGTCACCTCCGGTATAAGGGGCTCCGCACCCGGGGCAGTGAGCACTGTTAAGTTGAGTGGCTGCAAGGGTGGCTACTCCATGTTTCCTGAGTAGCGTGAAAATCTGAGGTCTTATGGTTTTGGGCCCGCCGCCCTTCGCTTTACCGGTATGGTCGATCCACCGGTTTGCCGCAGACCACTTGACCAGCACCTGAATCCGGTCGAAATCTGCGCTTTGAGCAATGGTCTGGACTTCAACGGCACCAACAGCCGCGTCAGCGAAGAAAAGGTGGGACTTGTCATCCCGGACATTTCCCAGGCTTTTTGCGAGGGAATCCGAATAGCCTTCAGTGGCCATTTTTCTTACCGGGTCAGCGCTGTTGTCAAAGTAACTCTTGATGTATCTCCAGAAGATAACGGAAGCCGTATCTTCAATAGTCTGAAGGTTGAAGCCGGGATCAATCTCCAACATTTGAGTGTATCCTGGAACTGCCGAGGGATTTGCTGCAGTACTCCATTCGATGGACTGTGTTATCTCGCTGAGCACCCAGTCATACTCTCCACTGGTAATAACAGCATCACAGTACAGGCATTTGCCGGAATCAGAAAGTTCAAGATGTGCTCCGCAGTTGGGGCAGACGCCTTCAACAAGACCCTTACCGGCAAGAGTCTGAACGCCTGGTTTTCTTAGGAAACTCCAGTATTCCACAAAAGTGCCGGAGAAGTTATCTCTGATCTTTCGGCCTGTTACAATATCTACATCGGTGTCTTTGGCCCTGGCTGTGATCTTCAGATGTATTGAATCGAAGTGCGAATCACTTTCAATCGAGGTTATCTCTGTACCCAGAATCTGGACATCTTCCATTTCGTTTCTGATACCCTGCTTTTTCTGCATGTCGATCTGCAGAGAGAATCTCTCATTTACTCCGTCGCTGATGAATCTTCTCACCTTTGAAAGGTTCTGGTCAGACCAGGCCTTCTGTATCTCCAGAAAAGCAGCGTCGGCTTTCTTGATCAGAGCTGCTGCTGTAAACTGAGGGTCTCTCTGTTTGATGTTTGCAAGAGCAGTCTGAGTTGCGACTGAGTCTTGTGACTGATTAAGATTCCTGTTGCCTGCCCTCTGAATAGTACTGTACTGCTTTTTGAGCCTCTTCTTTTTAACGCCGATAGAGACCACTATAATTACTATCACAAGTGGGATTCCGATAGCTGGCTGTTCAATGCAAAGGCGGAGAAGGAAATAGATCAGGATTCCAAGTCCATCACCACCTCCGTTGGATGATCTTGAACTGCTTCCTCCGTAGCTCTGACCGCCCCCTGCTCTTGCAAGGGCAATACCTGCGGTGAATACCAGCAGAATAAGCAGAAAAATGACAAAGGGGGAGAATCCCTTCCTGAAATTCATGTTGAACCTCCACATGGTGCGTATATTCTTCTGTTGCTTTTATGAGTGTAGTCTATCCATTGAGGGAAGCCATGTCCATATCAGAGATTCAGGATCAAGTTGCAGGCATGACCGGGCAAATCACCGTCGTTGTAAATGACGATACCAGACCATCTCCCCGCAGGTATCTTGCTGCTTTGCAGCCGGTACTGGCAGGCAGAGCAAGGGTTCTCTTTGCCACTGGAACTCACAGACCGGTGACCTGCAGAGAAGGCTGGTCTATTCTAGGTGAGGGCTTTGCGGGAAATGTTGTTGCTGAGAGCAACATGTGTACTGATGGAACTCATGTTCATATTGGTACTACATCCCGGGGAACAGCAGTGGAAATTCATCCATGGCTGCTGGAAGGGCCGGTTCTTGCTGTGAATACGGTTGAACCGCATTATTTTGCCGGATTTACCGGCGGGCGGAAGTCATTTCTGCCGGGGGTATCTTCCCGGAAAACTATTGTGCAGAACCATTTTCTTGCCTGTCTTCCAGGAGCACTGCCTGGCAAGCTGACTGGAAATCCTGTGCACGAGGATATGATGGAGGGTGCTGCATTTCTTGCTGAGCGAACTGAAATCATCATGGTAAACGGGGTTTTCAGAAGTGATACTGTTTTCTGCGGTTCTTTCGACACTTCCTTCTACAAGGCATCTGAGGTTGCAGCGGTCGAGTGTGGTGTTTCGGTGAAGGAAAGATATGCATCTCTGGAGATTCGACCGGGCAGGAGTCTGGAAATAAGCCTTTACCAGGCGATGAAAGCAGTTTTTTTGTGGGAGAGTGCCGTAGAAGATGGTGGAGAACTGGTTCTTGCTGCCGGTTGCATCGAAGGGCTGGGGGCCAGTCAGATGGAGCGTCTTCTTCTGGCCTCATCCGCTTCTATTGCCGTTCCCCGTTTCCATGAAGAATATCTGTTCGGTGACCATGCTGCTATTCGGCTTCAGAAGATAAGAAACAGGATCAGCCTTTCATTCAGGACGGGAATTGACATGAAGAAGTTTGGTTTTTGTGTTCCTCCGCACTCGTGTAAAACAGTAATCGAAAACGCCGGATTCTCTTTCCCGGTAATGGAAACAGAAAATGCATAACACTTTCAGAAGACGAATAGCTTTTTTTCTGTTTGCAAGTATCACAATCTGGCTGTTTTTATGGTATACACACGATCTTGCAAACAGGTTGAATCAATCCAACAGAAAGGATTGTGAGACAATCGCATGGCTCTGGGCAGGAGTTCAATATCCTTTGAGTATTGTTGGAGATGAATCAGGAATTATGTCATGTACAGAGTGCGGTCATCCCAGTGAGAGGTTGGATCTTTCTTTGGAGAGCGAATCTCTTTTCTGCCTGGTCTGTGCTGATACAACTCGTTTCATTCATACCGTGCGTCTTCTTCCGCAGGAGAGGGTAGAGGCAATTGATTTTACCAGAAGACTTTTTGGGGATCTGGTGAACAGATTGGACTTTCCCACAATTTTTGCTGACGAGAACAATGTTCCCCAGATAGTTGACGGCCAAGTTATTGATGATTTTTCCACCGACGGGATAGCGGAGTTCCGAAAGAAAATGGTTGCCCTTGCGGAGGAGAATGAGGCGATTCCAATAATAGCAAGAGGAGACACCATTGGACATCTTTTCTATGGTACATCTCCATTGAATACGGAGATGAGGTTTATTCCTTTTCTTGAGCTTGGGTTGCTTCTTCTCATTGCTGCTGTTGTGTTCGTCTTCCTTCGCGCAGAAATTTCCAGAGACAAGGACATGTCCTGGGTGGGATTTGCCAGGGAGACTGCCCATCAGATAAGCACCCCGCTTTCCTCGCTTATGGGCTGGATCGAATTGTTGAAGGATGATCCGGAGCTTTCTGACATTCCGGATCTCAGCGATGCGCTTGAGCACATGGATGCCGATGTGAACAGACTCAACAGTATTGCTCAGCGATATGGTCAGATGGGAAGACGACCCAAGCTTAAACCGATAAGTATTGAAAGTACGGTTTCTGACATCGTAGACTATTTCAATGCAAGAAAAGGTGTTCTCGGAGGTGGCGTGGTTCTTGTATTTGAGCAGAGTTCAGAGGAACACATTGTTAATGGCAGTTCGGTGTTGATTGGATGGGTTCTTGAAAATCTGATAAAGAACGCAGTTGCTTCCTGCGCCGGCAGTTCTGATGGAGGCAAAGTAACTGTCAGTTGTGAGTATGCCCATTCAGCAGCAACAGAGATAGAAATCAGGATTTCTGACAACGGGTGTGGAATACCTTACGGCGCCCAGGGTAGAATATTCCAGGCCGGTTTTACTACCAGGGAAGGCGGATGGGGTCTTGGTCTCTCTCTCGCCAGGCGAATAATCGAGGAATACCACAATGGTTCTATCCGGCTGCTTTCAAGTACCCCTGACCGTGGCACAATCTTCAGCATACTTCTTCCTCTGGAAGGGGGGGAGTGATAGTGATAACAATACTGTGGGTTGATGATGAAATAGATCATCTACAGGCTCATATTCGTTTTCTGAGAAAAAGGAACTACGAGGTTATCCCGGCCAGCAGCGGGCGGGAGGCTCTTGATATTCTCAGGAGCATACGAGTGGATCTGGTTCTCATGGATCAGATGATGGTGGGTATGGACGGTCTTGAGACCGTTCATGAGATACGCAAAAGCTACAAAGATCTGCCTGTGGTTATGGTTACCCAGAGCGAGGAAGAAGAATTGATGGATAAGGCTCTAGCTGGGACTATTGCGGATTTCCTCACCAAACCGGTTAACCCCAGTCAGATACTTCTTGTGTTGAAGAGACTGCTGGAGTCCGGTAAGCTGAAGGTGAACAAGGCAGCAATAGAGGTTGTTTCGGAAACAGAAAAGATTCGCCACAACAGAGATAACAGCCTTTCCGACTGGACCCACCTCTATCATTCATGGATGGAAAAGGATATCAGCCTCGGTGGAGAGCTTGAGCAGAAATTGCATGGAATTCAGGGTGGAGGACTGGATCAGGTTGAAATGGGATTCTCCCGGTTCATTGAAAAGAACTACCCCAACTGGCTGGCCTCACCTGAATCAGCTCCGCTTATGGCACACAACGTTCTTGGAAGAAAAGTTGTTCCCGAGCTTCTCAGGGGAACAGACGAGGTAGTTTTTCTTGTTGTTGACTGCATGAGACATGATCAGTGGCTGCTCATGGCCAGGTCCATAGAGCGCTGGTATCACCGCGAGCCGGGTTTCATGGTTGCCGGGCTTCCATCGGCAACTCCATACAGCCGTAACTCTATTTTCAGCGGGTTGGTTCCAAGAGATATCTGGAGATTTTACAGAACTCGCTGGATCGAAGAGTACGGCTGTCCCGGGCTTAACTCCTACGAACAGTTACTCCTTGGAGACGCCCTTGGCCGTCTTGGATGGCGGACAGGCAAAGATGTTGTTTACGCAAAAGTGTCTACCCGCCAGGAAGGGGAGAATGTGAAGCGCGGCCTTTCTCATTTTCTCAGAGACGGCTTCATGGCCATAGTGGTGAACTTTATTGACCACCTCACCCATGGCAGGTCGGAACTGGATCTGATTAGAGACATTGCACCGGATGTTTCAGCATTCAGAAGATTGGCAGAGGGATGGTTTGAACACTCATTCCTTTTCGAGATGATAAAAACCCTGAGTGCCCGCGGAGCGACGATTATTGTTACAAGTGATCACGGTTCAACCCAGGCCAACAGAATAACCACCGTCCGTGGTGCCAGGGGAATGTCGCACAGTGTCAGGTACAGGTTCGGCCATTCTCTGAGTGCAGATCCCAAACATTCCATTGTTGTAAATAATCCCGCAGACTGGGGTCTTCCTGATGATAACCCCAGGAAGACTTACCTGTTTGCCAGAGAGGATTACCTGTTAATGCAGAATGGTTTCAACAGGGAAGATATGTACAAATTCAAGGGATCGTTTCAGCATGGTGGAGTTTCCCTGGAGGAAATGCTTGTACCTTGTGAGGTACTCAGACCCAAGAAGTATAGAGGATGATGAAAAAACTTGACGTCTCCGGTCTTGAGAAACTGGCTCGGGAACTTGCCAGGTCGGTGAGACCTGGCGACAGGTATTTTCTTTCAGGTCCGCTTGGGGCTGGGAAATCAACATTTGCCAGGGCATTCATCCGTTCTCTCGGTGTCAAAGGTGCCATACCCAGCCCGACCTTTATTATGGATTCTGTGTATAGTATTGCAGGGATGGGGCTGGAGGTTCATCACATGGATCTTTACAGGCTGGAAGGTTACAGAGAAGAAATGCTTATGCTTGGATTTGAAGAGATTCTGGAATCAGATGCGGTTGTGCTGGTTGAATGGCCCGAACGCATGGAGGATTTCAAGGAAAGAAGGGGTTGCACAATTTTGATCTCCAATGGAGATTCACCTGACAGCAGGAGAGTACAAGTTGAGTGGAATCTGGCTGGGTATTGATACCACTTCATCCATGGGCGGGGTGGCACTGCTGAAAGATGGTGTGCTGCTCACAGAGTCTATTCTGCCGGTAACCGGTTTTCATTCGGAGAAGATTCTGCCCGCAATAGAAAAGGCCTTGAAGCAATCGGGTATTTGCGGCAAGGATTTGTCGGGGATCGGTGTTTCTCTGGGGCCAGGTTCATACACCGGGCTCCGAATCGGTCTTTCCACTGTGCTGGGTCTTTCTGCCGGCTGGGAAGTTCCGGTAAAGGGAGTATCAACTCTCCGGGTAATTGCAGCGTCATTGCCGGAAGGGCCTGTTTTGGGTTGTGTCAAAGCAAGAACCGGAGAGGTGTTTGCCGGAGCTTTCAGTTCACCGGACCCTTTATCTCAGGAAATTATTCCACAATCCCTTTATTCTGCAGAGGTTCTTGAGGAACTGGTATCAGATAGAATCTTTTCAGCGGCAGGTTCCGGGAGAAGTGAAATTACATGCCCCGGACTCAAATGGGTTCATCCGCTTCTTGATCATCCCCGATCTTCAATTGTTGCAGATTGCGCCTGCTCTCTTGCGGGTAGATACGGTTTCGACAAGGATGTTGAACCTTTGTACCTGCGCGAGTTTAACCAGAGGATTTTTCCAAAATGAAGACTACAGAATATTATCGTCCTTCCAGGAGCGATGCTGCTTCCTTATTTGAACTTGAGCAGCTTTGTTTTCCCAGACCGTGGGATCTTGCAGAGATACAGGCTCTTATTCAGAGGGATCCGGTGCTCTACACAATTGCTGCTTTTGTTGATGGTTGTGCAATCGGCTATATATCTGCCACGTTTTCTGAACCGGGAACTCTGCATGTTATCAGTCTCTGTGTTCATCCGGAATACCGACGTCGTGGTATTGCCGGAGATCTTCTTGGCTCTGCTCTGTACTGGGGTCGGCACATGGAGGCGGAAAGGGTAGTGCTGGAGGTACGGGAGAAGAATGTTTCTGCCGGTGAGTTTTACAGCAGCCTCGACTTTTCAGTTCAGAGAACCCTTCCTGATTTCTATGGTGAAGGCATAAACGGAGTATTCATGGAGAAACCTCTTAAACCGCTTTTGCATACTCTGAATACTTTACTTTACCTTTATAACCGTCTTAAAACTATTCCTCAGGTGGGAGTGATTCTGGGCTCCGGACTGGGCTGGGCAACCGAGCCTTTCGGTAACGGACAGTCCATACCATTCTCTGATATCCCCGGTATGTCAGGCGAGGCAGTTGAAGGGCATTCCCATACACTTCGTACCAGTGCCGACGGAAGAATTGTGTTTGTTATGGGAAGAAGACACCATTATCAGGGTTATTCCGGCAGAGAGATAACCCTGCTGCCTGCTGCACTGGCTGCTCTTGGTGTTGGAACCTGGGTTCTCACCAGTTCCGCCGGAGCAGTAGACCCGGCATATTCCGTAGGGGACGCAATGATTTTTACGGACCATATTAATTTTTCCGGCTGCATCCCCGATTCATCCGATTGCTTTATCGGTAACAATGTGTATTCCCCTTCTCTGCAGAGAACGGCGGAGCAGTACATGAATAATTGTCACAAGGGAGTCTTTGCATGTGTCTCGGGTCCCGCCTACGAGACAGCGGCAGAGGTTGAGTTAATCCGGGAAAGCGGAGCATCCGCAGTATCCATGTCTACTGCACAGGAGGCACTGGCACTCAGATCTATGGGATGCAGAGTTCTTGCCATGGCGCTTATAACCAATGCTGCAGAGAGTGGCGATTCCGTTTGCCATGATGAGGTTCTTTCCGCCCAGGAAACAGTCAGGAAAAAGCAGGAAAGGTCGATAATCCAGCTTCTTGAGAGGTTGTCCAGGTGAATTACAGAGAAGCCGAAAAGTGGCTCTTCAGCAGACGACGAATGGGGATGAAATACGGTCTTGAGAGAATGCTTTCATTGATGGAGGAACTTGATCATCCCGAAAAGAAATTCAAGACAGTTCATATTGTAGGCACTAACGGCAAGGGAAGTACTGCCGCCATACTCTCAGGAATTGCCGGTGCACTGGGCATCTCCTGGGGACGCGGGACGTCACCCCACCTGCTTGATTTCAGAGAGAGAATTGCAGTTAACAGCAACTGGATTCCCGAGGATGCCGTGGCCGAGTTCATAACTGATTACAGACACATCATAAGAAAGCATTCTGCTACATTTTTTGAGATAACCACTGCCATGGCTGCCTGGTATTTTGCTTCCATGGGTGTGAAATGGGTGGCTGCAGAAGCAGGGCTTGGCGGAAGGCTTGACGCAACAAGAACTTATATTGGGGCAGGAACCATTTTTACCGGTGTGAGAGTGGAACACAGCAGGATTTTGGGGGATACCAGGGAAAAAATTGCAGCGGAAAAGGTCGCCATTGCAGCCCCGGGAACGGTACTTATTGCTGCTTCCCAGACTCCCGGAGTTGAACAAGTGGTAATGGATGCTGTGAACAGAGGAAAACTCAGGCGTGTTTTCCCGGTTACAGTCAAAAAGAGCCCTCTGCCCGGCGCCCATCAGTTGGACAACAGCGCACTTGCCTATACCGCAGCACAGGAGCTTTTCGGCAGATCAGAGAGCGATACAGAGGCTGCCTACAACAGAACATGCGCTTCGTTGCGATGGCCGGGGAGACTGGATCACAGGAACGGAAGCCCATCTATACTGTTTGATGTTGCTCATAATACCCAGTCCATGGAAGCTCTTGTCGCACACATTCAATCCTGGAGAAAACCGGTGCCTATGGTTGTGGGATTCCTTGATGATAAGCCATGGCATCAAATGGTTGATCTGCTCAAGGGCATTGCTGGAACTGTGGTTGTAACTACACCGGACAGTGAAAGAAAACTCACAGCCTCAGTGCTTGCGGAGCACATGAGACAAGAGGGTTTTCAGGTGGAGGTTCAGGATGTAATCGGGGATGCTGTTGCCAGATGCAGAGAAATTGCTGACAATTCCCCCATGGTTGTTACAGGCTCGTTCTTTGTTGTCGGGGAAGCAATAAACGAATCTGTATCCCACGGCTGGGTAAACGGACTTCCCAATTCCGCAGAAGATGTTTTAGATTAGCATGCTGGATTCGCTTATTTTAAAATGAAAGGAAGAAAATGGCTAAAGATAAAAAGCCTGTATCTTCTCTGAACAGGCAGGACACTGTGCCCTTCAGTAATATCAACTACATACTTTTTGCAGTTGGTCTTGTTATCATAACAGCTGGATGGTTTCTGCTCAGGGCAGGTCACATTTCCATCTCTCCGATAATGCTCATTCTGGGATACTGCGTAGTAATTCCCGTTGCGATTATTCTGAAACCGGGAGACAAGAAGGAAAGGCAGTAAATGAAGGGATACCTGAGGGTGATTCTGGTGGTATTCTGCACGGTGGTTATTGCCTGTGAAGAGGAACAGGAAACGGTTTCTGCTGCTCTGCCCATTGAGGTGGAGGATACTGTGTTCATCAGTATTCCCGGAGGCACCTTTGTTAATTCCACCGGTGAGACTGTGGGAATACAGTCGTTCCAGCTCCAGAAGGTTGAGGTGAACAACAGGCTTTACCGGTATCTTGCAGACCAATCAGGACTTCCTCATCCGGCAGACCCGGGTTTTCCGGAAATGGATGGATACTTCTACGAATTTTCCGATTATCCAGTGGTGAATGTCAGCCCGGGAAAAGCAGAAACCGCCGCATCCCTCATCGGTGCAAGGCTTCCGACCAGAAACGAGTGGGAGTATGCCGCCTCCCTCGGTCTTACTGGAAATATAAACGAGCAATATCCCTGGGGAGCTCTTTCTTCAGCTGAGGTTCCAGGAGTTCCGGCAAACTATATGGCCCTGAACATCTGGGAGCAGCGAGATCTGGATGGCTTCATGTATACTGCTCCTGGTGGTTCTTACCCACTGTCAAACGGTGGTCTCGTTGATATGGCAGGGAATGTTGCTGAAATGGTTTTCTGCGTCGCCGACAGTTCAATACACATTATGGGTGGTAGCTGGGCTCAGGTGGAAAATGCCATGACATTGGGATTTATCAGACAGATAGGCCATGGAGATATCACCTGGTACACCGGATTCAGGATGGCAAAATAAAAAAACCGGGAGACATTGCCCCCCGGTCTTCTGGTGGGCGAGGAGGGACTTGAACCCCCGACGTCCTGCTTGTAAGGCAGGCACTCTAGCCAACTGAGTTACTCGCCCTCAGTGCCGCTGATAAATACTCATTTTCTGTCTATCTGTCAATACTGGTCAGTGCATCAATTCTGTTTCATAATTACACATGCGTAAAGAAGAACAGAACAAGAAGAACAAGTTGAGTTGTTTTGGTGAAACCTGCCCGGTTGTTGTAATTCCGAGTCACAGGCGGCAACAGATATATACCTGCCTTTTCAACTCTGAAGAAGATGTTTCAATAACTGTTGATGTGAGAGACGGCCTTGCCCTGCTGGGTGTTAGCGCTGTTGACTGGGCCGGGCTGGCTTCAATTGTCATTGGCGAACTTCACCATGCAGGATGGAATCTTGATCTTCTGGAGGGTTTCACTGTTGAAAAACAGGGAATCCGAAGAGGTATCATCATAACCGGAATCGCTATTAATGATTCTGAGGAGCGCGGAAGAAAATTCAGGGAAGATGCCAATAAGCTCAGTGAGCTGCTGCAGAGACTGGCAGTTGGCAGGGCAGGAGTAATCTCCCTTCTTGACAGATCGGCAGACAGAGTTGAGTGTTATCAGGGGATTCTGGAAGAACTTACTCGTATCTATAATGGTGATATTCCAGAAGGTATTCTCGGAAAGAAAGGGCAGCTTGTTCTATTCATAAGTTCAAGATCCGATCAGTATCTGCTTGCCCGAAAGAAATCCGATCTCGCCTGGATTGTCAAGACAAATTTCGACCTTGTTGAGAATGTGAGGACAAAGGGCGGTGCCCCTTTCTACAGGATCAGGAATATCAGAGCCAACGGCGAGCATCTCACCGGAATAAATATAGTTGGCTACGAGAGAGACATTTCTTTTCAGGATCTTACCACAGCTCTTTCTGTCTCCTGGCCAGGATCTACAGTAAGCCATCAGAGGAAATACACCACCAATGACGGTATCGTTTCCATCAGGGTTGAAATGACAGGTCCCAACGGCATGAGTGCAACCAGGACTGACTTGAAAATGATACGGGAGTACCTCAGAAAGCTGCTGGTTTCAAGGGGTATTGAGCGACTTCACAGAATTCACCATTACGGTGGAACAGAGCACATAGGCAGAGCTCTCCTCCCGCTGCTTATCAAAGAATGCAGAACCACCGGAATCAACCAGGCTTACATCGCCCTGGAGAACATCACAACATTCAATGCCGAACTGAAACTGCTGCTTGTTACCAGTGCAGACCAGAACAGTGATGCCAAGGGTCATGACACCCGGATACTGAAGCTGGTGAAGAATCTGAGTATTCAAAGAGGTATAGGAGTCAATTCATTCAAGTCACCTTCCAGAAGACAGGATGTATGGGTTGATGTATTTGATTTCGTCGCAGAGCGGGAACACTTTGATCAGATGGAGGACGCCTATTCCATTGTGAAACGGGCCATTCAGGATAGTTTCGGTGACTTCAGAGACTTTGATCAGGGTATGCGCCTCAATGATGTGAACCAGCTTGATGAGATAAGAAAAGAACTCTCTGACATTCCAGACACTGTTGTAACCGATTTCTATTACAGTCTGGAGGACTTCATGAGGGCCTCCGTACCTGTGAAAGAGCTTTCCATGCATATCAGGCTTCTGTTCGAGACGATCTCCCCTCTTCTGTCCCGCGATGGACCGGTTAGCAATGTTGTCTGTGAAGAAGTACCGGGAAGAAACAAACCTGCGGCCACTCTTTTCTGTTGCGCCAGAAAGGGTGAATGCCGAAACATGGAAGGTCTTCTTGCAGTGGTGAGAGATTTTACCGTTACTGCAAGTATCATCAGATGGTCAGGTGCTGTATCAGTCCTGCTCAGGGTGCAGGAAAACGGTCGTGCTCTTGAATCGGAGAAAAGGGATGCCATTCTCGATGCAATCACTGAAAGGCTGGATGACCATGAATGATTATTCAAATGACTTTAGCTCTTTTGATTTTTCCGATAAAGAAAAACTGGAAATGCTTGAGAACTGGTTTCAGAAGAGAACAGAAATGACTTCCAGAGCACTTAAATTCATTCTTGTACCTGTGATTGCGATTCTGTTGTTAGCAGTAATCTTCTGGTTCAGCTATTACATTCCGGTTCCACCAATGATTTTACTCGGTATTCTTGGTGCTTCTCTGCTTGCCTGGGTGATTTGCCTGTTTATCGGAGGTGGAGTTCTCAAGCGGGTTCGAATTGGAGACGCAATTATGCTTCGGAAAATCAAATCTTCCAGCAACTCGGAAAAATCTTGACAAAACCGGAATTCGACTGTATTGTCCTCACTTCGGCAGTGGCGGTGTAGCTCAGTTGGTAGAGCAGCGGAATCATAATCCGCTGGTCGGGGGTTCAAGTCCCTCCGCCGCTACCAGTTATAAAAGGCGTCGATTTATTTTCGACGCCTTTGCCTGTTGTTGTTATGCCAGTTTCCCTTGACTGAGAATCAGTACTAATACACTGTACAGCCCAAAATATCGCATCTTGCTGGCTCTACGTGCTATCGCTCGGGACGCTCTCGGGTAGTAATCCCCAAGTCGTTCTGTATCTCGCCCGTGAGGCACTACTGCTTAATACCTATTTTCAGTCACAGTCACAGTGATTCTTTATTGCGGGCCATCTTCGAATGGCGGAAGTGCGTTCTCTGATAAAATCAGTTGCCCGTCTGCTGTGCTGACCATCCAGGAACCGTCGTCTCCCATGATTATTTCTGACCCCTCAGGTAGATTCAAATTGGAGGGATCATCAGGGAGTGAGCCATTCTCTGTTACATAGCTGTCAATAACACCGGTAACTTCTGTTTGAATCTGTTCCTGTTCGGGGGTAAGGTCCAAGCTGCTGGCGGATCTTCCTCCAGCGCTGATTAAATAGTATCCTGTCAGAAGAATGAGACCACCAAGCAGATAGGGAAGCAGTTTTGAATCCTTTTTTTTCTTCGGCGCAACCGTCTTTTTCCCAAATGCGGAATCATCAATTCCGGCATCCAGTCGGATTGGCTTGTTTTCCTCTGCCATTTTCAACCTCCAGTTAATACAAGGTTCAACAGACTTTACCAGAAGCATGCCCGGGAATGCAGCACCGGCACAAAAACCACACAGTCGGCCGTAATCTTCTTAAATTATTGTTAAATAGTTACACTATTCTCTGCGAACCACCAAGAATTCTATCTTGACCGTGTATCATATCTACTCAACACCCATTGCCGGGCACATCATAGTATAACCCGGCAAAGGTCCTGCAGGGAGCGCGGTGTTTATCACACTTCTCTTCGTCTTTTCGAAAGAAGAACAAGGTCTCTCAGCCCCTGCACAGTCAGACACTTTCTCCATGAATCGTCGAATCCGGAGGCGGTGGTTATTTCTGCAATTGCCATCAGTGCTTTCAGGTGGAAATTTCGTTCGTCCATGGTTCCGGCAAGAATGAAGATAATATGCACCGGTTCGGTGTCATCACTGAAGTTTATGCCGCCTTTGCATCGTGCAAGGTTCACCGTGAATTTTCCTGTGCCGGGAATGATGATATGTGGAATGGCAAGACCGGGACGCAGCGCGGTAGGAGATGTTCTTTCCCTTTCCAGAAGCAGACGGAACAACTCATCTGCTTCCATTTCCAGGGACGGGGCAATTCTGCCCGCGACAAGCTTCAGAAATTCTTCCAGTTCCAGCGGTTCTTCAATGTCTGCGATATCCGAGGCCAGTACAAGTTTGTCAAAACGATCCTCTGTGATTACATCTCTCTCCATGAGAACTTTTTTCAGTTCCCGGGTAATGGATTCATTTCTTCGCCTGAGTTCTTTCGGAAAAATTCTTGCAGCAAGGTGAAGCAGTGCCGAATCTCTTTCCACCCGTTTTCTGGAGTAGAGGAAGTACCAGACTGAACCACCCAGCACCACTGCTGAACAGGCAATCAGTGCCTCCATGCCTATCATTACCAGCAGCATGAACATTGTTGCCGCCCCCACTATCTGCATCCAGGGGTACAAGGGGCTCTTGAACGATGGTTTGTATGTATGAATCCGGCTTTCCCGCATTACTATTACGACAATGTTCGACAGCATGAACAGGAATATCTGCATGGCACTGGCCATTTTTACCAGTCTTACGAAGTCGAGAAAAAGCATGGCCGCGATGAATACACTTGTGAGGACAATAGAAAACCAGGGTGTACCTCTTTTTGACCCGATTCTTCCAACCACCGATGGAATCAATCTATCTCTGCTCATTGCCAGAGGGAATCTTGCCGAGGCAAGAATTCCCGCATTTGCAGTGGACAGAAAGGCGAAAACAGCCGCAAGAGCAAGAACAATGAATCCGGGATTTCCTGCAAAAGTTTTAGCTGCATCGGATAGGGGTGTCATGGATGCAGCCATCACATTTCCATCCAGGGTTCCAACGCAGACCATAACCGAAGTGAAGTAGAGGAATGTAACCACTGCCAGTGAAGTCAGCATGCTCAGAGGAATGTCACGCTTGGGATTGGCAGCTTCCTCTGCAACACTTGCCGCTTTTGTAAGCCCTCCGAAAGCAATAAAAATAAGTGCTGTTGCTTCAAGAACACCCTTGATTCCACCTGGCGCGAAAGGAACCAGTCTTGCAGCGGAGGTGTGCAGATTGCCCAGAACGGAGAATACCAGTAGAATGAGAAGAAGCCCTGCAACCATGAAAATCTGAGCTTTCCCCGCATGGGCTGCGCCACGGAGGTTCAGAAAAGTAAAGAAAACCAGTGCAGCAAGCGTTATACCCAGACTGTTCCCCCCTGGAACAAGAACCTCCAGAAACACCCTGATACCCACAAACGCAAAGGCGGTCTTGATACTCAGGCTTACCCAGGCTGCGATTCCGGCAATGGTACCTGCCATGTGTCCCAGAGATCTGTCAATGAAGTAGTAGTCGCCTCCTGCTTTGGGCATCGCAGTGGTAAGCTCTGCTTTGCTGAACAGCGCTGGAAGAATAAGAATACCTGCAAGTACATAAGCTGCGATGGCTGCCGGACCGGCGTAGTAGTAGGCAAGACCCGGGAGAACAAACAATCCTGAACTTACCATGGCTCCGGTAGCAATGGCAAAGAGATCCGGAAATCTCAGTGCTTTGTGAAGAGCCGGTTGCCCGTGCTGCGCAGGGGAGCACTTTGTTTCCGGCAATGTAGCTTTTTCATTGCTTCCAGAACCACCTGGCCTCATTTACATCCTCTCGATAGTTCAGTCACTGTTTTACAATTATGGTTGATACACACTGTTCCGGTACATTCCATGGTTTCTTTTGCAGCTGCCGTTCCAGCCTCTGACCCGGAAAAGATCATAGTCTTTCCCTGTGATTCTGAAACGGTAAGGGGTCATTGTGGAAGGGCAGAGTAATTCGGTGTGAACATAGTCTGGAATGTAATTTAGTTTTCTCCATTTATGCCCCTGAAAAGCACCGGGATATTCACCGTTGTTAGCCGCGTACAAATTCAGTGCTCCTGCAATATTCCTGAGGTTTGATCGACAGGATGCATACTTGGCACTTTCGGTGACATCCTGAAATTTTGGAATGGCAATTGCCGCAAGAATTCCAATGATAACCACGACGATCATCAGCTCGATCAGTGTGAAACCCTTTGTTCCTGCGGGGTTCATATTTCCCCCCGCCTGAAGGACTCAATGCCCATGTCGGAAGTGTAGTAAAGGCCGGATTCAGTTTCAATAAACCACAACAGCGCATCTTCCTTTTCGTATGTGAAATCAACAGGAAGTGAAACTTCAGCCGGATCCGGGAGTGAATCAGAGTTATCCCGGTATTGTTCTATTCTGACTGCTGCTGAAAAAATCGAATCCCTCTCTGCCTGTTCTTCCGGTGGCGGAGATTCGATGAATTCTCCATCTCCGGGGTTTATGAAAAGAAGTATGACAATAAGAAGAAGGGCGATGGCACCAGCCATGTATGGCCAGGGAATTTTTGCCGGTTTCTTCCCGGCTTTCTTTTCAGGTTCCCTGTAGATAATACCCCTGTCTAATTCGACAGGGTTGTTACCGGTTATCATCAAACACCTTTCACCTTTACCCGCACGCAGTATTGCATTGCAGTACGCCGGGCTTCAAGTTTCATCCTGTTTTTCATGGACATCCCGCATTAGGGATTATATTAGAATTATGAGGGTATTGGAAAAGATATTTCTGGAAACCGTTGCCAGGGAATCTCTGCTTCCCCGGGGTAGTTGTGTTACTGCTGCTGTTTCAGGGGGCGCTGATTCTGTGGCAATGCTGTATCTGTTGAAGAGGTTTGCAGTTGCGAGGAATTGGCAGTTGGATGTGTTGCACATTAATCACGGGCTCAGAGAAGATTCCCGCAAGGATGAGCTTTTTGTCAGCAATCTGTCTGAGCGACTCGGACTGTCTTTCTGTTGCCGGCGTCCCGATTCCGGTGAGACTGGATCAATGGAAAGCAGGTGGAGTTCGATCCGCCAGAGCATCTTTCTTGAACAGTCGGAGATTGTTGCCGTGGCCCACACTGCAAGTGACAGAGCAGAGACACTCTTGATGCGACTGTTCGAGGGCTCAGGACTTCGCGGGCTTGGAGGAATGGACTACAGGGGGGTTGGCCCGGTTAGAAGACCAATGCTTGACGTACACAGCAGTGAGGTAAGAAACTGGCTCAGGGAGAACGGGCATGACTGGGTCGAGGATCTTTCCAATCGGAACACAGGCATTCAAAGAAACAGATTAAGACTTGAAGTTATGCCTGTACTTGAGAGTCATTTCCCGGAAGCCGTATCAGGGATCTGCCGTTCCGGTGCTATTCTCAGCAGATGGAGGGATCTACAGAATCAGCTTTCCGCACTCACAGAGGGCGACAGCATTGAAAGAGGGGAACTCATTGAGATGCCCGGTGTACTGGGAGCTTTGACTCTATGGCAGATGGCGGGAAAACCAAGGAATGGTTTTGAGGAATTTCAAAAAATATTGAGTTGGCTCAATCGCGGAGGAAGAGGGAAACACATTCTCCCCGGTGGGAAAAGGCTTGTTGCAGAGGGCGAACTGGTTCGTGTTGAGGCCAGAGGTCATGGGAGGTTTTGATGAATGTTAAGTACGATGTTCTGGTAAGTGCTTCTGAGATTTCGAAAGAAATCAAGAAACTTGGAGCAGAGCTTACAGAACTGTACACCGGCGAGGAAGTAGTAGTAATTCCTCTTCTGCGTGGTGCCTTTGTGTTCGCGGCAGATCTGATTCGAGCCATGGATGTGCCCATACGGGTAGAGTTTCTGGGCGCAGCCAGCTACGGGGAAGAGACAGTTTCATCCGGTGAAGTTCGTCTGACCCTTGATACTTCCTTTCCACTCCATGACAAAAATGTGCTTATTGTGGAAGATATTGTAGACACCGGCCTTACACTGGCGTATATTCAGAAATTACTTCAATCGAGAAACCCGAGATCAATCCGCAGCGTTGTTCTTCTGGATAAACCATCAAGAAGAACGGTGGAGGTGGATTTACATAGAACCCTCTTTACAATCCCCGACAAATTTGTTGTGGGGTACGGGCTGGATGGACCTGGTGGCTTCTGGAGAAATCTGCCTGATATTGTTGCACTGAGGGAAGAAACGGAGAATATGCACAGTGAGTGAAAACAAAACACCTCCCGATAAGAAGAAGAAGAATCCCCTGCCAACCCCTCCGCCGGGGCTTGGAGGATGCAGTTTCCGAACCATTACAATGTGGGTTATGCTTGGGCTTCTTGCATATGTGCTGGTAATCTTTCTCGGATCAGGTTCGGACCGGGCCTCAATAACCTATTCCGAGCTGCTGGAGTATGCAGGTCAGGGAAAGGTGGAGAACGCAGTTCTCTCCACCGGTGGAGATGTTGAGGGTGAGTTCCGTTCTCCACAGATCATTGGTAACGGTGAAGGTGCACAGGAATATCTGAAGTATTCCAGTTTTATACCATTTGAGGATGCAGGCTCCATCGATCTGCTCAGAGAACATGGCGTTGATGTTTCCGGCAGGGGGCCCAGCGGTCTTATGGCCATTCTGATAAACATCGGGCCTATCCTTCTTTTCATAATTCTCTGGATATTCATAATGAGAAGGATGTCCGGTGGAGGCCAGGCATTCAGCTTCGGCAAGAGTAAAGCGAAGCTCATTACCGGAGATCGACCCAAGAACACATTTGAAGATGTTGCCGGATGTGATGAGGCAAAACAGGAGCTTGAAGAGATTATTGAATTCCTGAAGGAACCTGCAAAGTTCCAGAAACTTGGCGGTAAGATTCCCAAGGGAGTTCTTCTCATCGGACCTCCCGGAACCGGAAAGACCCTCCTGGCAAGAGCTGTTGCGGGTGAGGCAAAGGTACCTTTCTTCTCTATGAGTGGTTCTGATTTTGTGGAGATGTTTGTCGGTGTCGGTGCCAGTCGTGTCCGTGACCTTTTCGTCCAGGCGAAAGCCAAGTCTCCCAGCATTATTTTCATAGATGAGATTGACGCGGTAGGCCGTCAGCGTGGAACCGGTCTCGGTGGGGGGCATGACGAACGGGAACAGACTCTTAATGCTCTTCTGGTTGAAATGGATGGATTCGCTGACAACCAGGGTGTGATCGTTATTGCGGCAACAAACAGGCCTGATGTTCTTGATGCTGCTCTGCTTCGTCCAGGGCGTTTTGACAGAAGAATCACCGTTGGCATGCCTGATGTAAAGGGTCGTGAGGCTATTCTGAAGGTACACACCGCCAGAATGCCCCTTCACAAAGAGGTTAAGCTTTCTGTTATATCCAGAAGAACTCCCGGCTTCAGCGGGGCTGATCTTGAGTCTCTTGCCAATGAAGCAGCTCTTCACGCGGCAAGAAGAAATGCGGATTCCATTGAAATGCGTGATTTTGAGAATGCAGTGGACAGGATAATCATGGGCATCGAGAGAAGAAGCATGGTCATGTCGGAGGAAGAGAGAAAACTTACTGCTGTTCACGAGAGCGGTCATGCCATTGTGAATATTTTCAGCCCGCAATCTGATCCGTTCCACAAGGTTACTATTGTTCCCAGAGGCCAGGCACTGGGCGTAACCAGCTTCCTGCCAAAAGCTGAAAGGCACAATTACTCACTTGAGTACTGTGAAAGTGTGCTGGCTCGTCTGCTGGGTGGTCGCGGTGCAGAGAAGCTGTTCCTGGACACACTGAGTACAGGTGCGGGCAACGATCTTGACCGAGCCACAGACCTTGCCCGGAAGATGGTATGCAACTGGGGAATGAGCCCCGAGATTGGTCCCGTATCATTCTCCGAAGAACATGGTCCTGTGTTTCTCGGTCGTGACTTCGCAAGAACAAAGAGTTACAGTGAGTACACTGCCAGAGTGATAGATGATGAGATAAGAAGAATTATTGGTGAGGCCTACAACGCTGCTCTCGCCATTCTTGAAGTGAACCGGGATATTGTTGAAAGACTCTCGGAGGATCTACTGGAAAAAGAGACTGTTTCCAGTATTGAGATAAAAGGGATTCTGGCTGAACTTCGCCCTGGAATGGAATTTCCCGGGCTTGACTCACCTGATTATGACAAGGATTCCGCAGAAAAAGATAATGCTGACAGCGATGAAGAGGAGGTGAAGAATGATGGATCTGAAGAAAGTGGAGCAGGGAGTGAGACTGATACTGGAGGGGATAGGGGAGAATCTTGATCGCCCCGGTATAGCCAGAACCCCCGAAAGGGTGGCAAAATCCATGGCTGAACTCTGCCGTGGGCTTGATCCAGGGTCGAGAACACCCATGACTGTCATGAGAGAGCTTGATCAGAACGAGATGATCATTGTAAAGGACATCAGCTTCTCGTCCTTGTGCGAGCACCACCTTCTTCCATTTCTAGGCAGATGTGATGTTGTCTATCTTCCGTCAGATGACCGGATCGCCGGTCTCAGTGCCATTGTTGAACTTGTGGAGCATCTTGCTGCACGGCCAACAATTCAGGAGAGACTGACTACGGAGATAGCCAATACGCTCATGGGGGAACTCAAGGCAAAGGGTGTTATGGTGGTTATGGAAGCCGAGCACATGTGCCTTGCCATGCGCGGAGTAAAGAAAAGGGACAGCAGAATAGTAACCAGTGCCATGCGTGGATATCTGAGGCGCCCTGAGACAAGAAGTGAAGCTCTTTCTCTTATTGGAAGGAGTACCAGGGGACGGTGAGTTCCATACGGCTGCTCAGTTCAGGACAGGGTCTTCCATGGGAAAGGCTGATTGATCTTGTGGGAGCAGACTCCGGCAGTCTGCTCAGGGTTAAGCTGAGAGACCGGATAACACTGATTCTGATTGATGACCTGCCCAGCCCCGCAGCCTCTATTCTGAAGCAATGCATGCTCTCCGGCGGTGCGGATGCTCTGGTGCACAGAGAGGTTCTAACCTGCAAAACAGATAAATCCGGGGCAGTTGTCTACGGTACCCCTGCAACACTTCTCCGGGGCTGTGATTCTCTCCGGAACCAGCCCTTCGGCCTGGATACAGTTGCAACACGGATAAGGGAATGCATTGCGAAGGACACCAGACCGGAATTCCTGAAAATAAACAACACGAAACTTGTCTACTCGGGTACTCCACTGATCATGGGTATATTGAACATTACTCCCGACTCATTCAGTGACGGGGGCAGTTTCTCCTCTCCTGAAGCTGCTGCTCAGCAAGCTGTTGCTATGGAGAAAGCCGGCGCAGCAGTAATTGATATTGGCGGAGAATCAACCAGACCAGGCTCAAAGGTTGTCTCCGCAGAGAAGCAGAAGGCAAGAGTTCTTCCAGTTATTGAAGCTGTCCGGAAACGCACTACGGTGCCTGTCAGTATTGACACCTGTATTCCGGAGGTAGCTGAAGCTGCTGTAAAGGCTGGTGCCGGTATGATAAATTCCACAAATGCCATGGAAACACCCGGTATGACCGAGCTTGCAGTTTCTCTGGGATTACCGGTTGTTCTGATGCATATGAAGGGCACTCCTGAAACTATGCAGACAAAACCGTTCTACGAGGATGGGGATGCACCAGAGGAGATTGCGCATTATCTTCTATCCAGAGTTGAGACTCTGGTAAAAACAGGTATGCCAAGGGAGATGATTCTTGTGGATCCGGGTATTGGATTCGGGAAAAGGCTGGAAGACAACCTCGCTTTAATCCATTCACTTGAGTGGATTGGAAATGTTACAGGATGCAGAGTTCTTCTGGGGCATTCCAGAAAGACTTTCCTCGGAAGCATTACCGGAATTGATATGGCCGACCAGCGTGATTCCGTTACCCATATTGTTACTGCACTGACCAGCGGAGCAGATATGATCAGAGTTCATGATGTTCCGGGAACAGTGGCAGCTCTCAAGGTGTCCAAAGCCCTCAGGATGAGCTTGTGAATCTGCTGGGTCATCCTCTTCTATCCTCTTTCTGGCTGATTCAGGTTCTTGATATTGCGCTGATCACTTCTCTGGTCTGGCTGCTTCTGAGAGCTATCTGGGGTCAACCCGTTATGCGGGTTATTGTTGCAGTAGTACTTGTATGGGGGGCCAGTGTCATTCTTAACGCAATTGGTTTCTACTCCATCGGTCTGATCACGGGGAAACTTGCTTCAATAAGTATTTTTGCTCTGATAGTCATTTTCAGTCAGGAAGTTAAAAACATGCTTGCCCGTTTCGGGCGTTACCTGAGCCGGATAGGTTTTCTTGATTTCAGACATCACGACGAGAACAAGGATATGATTAAATCTGTGGAAGCTGTTCTTGAAACATGCAATTATCTCAGGGAGCGCGGATACGGTGGTTTGATGGTTCTCGTCAGAGAAGAGACCATCACCGAGTACTGTAAAGATGCCTTTGACCTGAACGACCTGCCGGTAACTTCCGGATTCCTTGAGTCATTTCTGACCCCTCCGGGCCCTTATCATGACGGGGCTCTTGTAATCAGGGGAAACAGTATTGTATTGGCCAGGGCAATCCTGCCTCTTACTTTCCCCGGTATCGATACGGTTGCCCTGGGAACAAGACACCGAGCAGCAAAAGGGCTTGCTGAAAGAACCGATGCTGTAGTTGTGGTAGTCAGCGAGGAGACTGGAAGGCTAAGGCTGGCTTTTGACGGGAAACTCACCGGCCCATACTCCATAGAGACACTGAAAGAAAAGCTCTATCGGCTGATGCAGTTTTCAAATGAAAAGGAATCACGATGAGAAAAGAAGCACTCAGGAGAATCAGCATTGAAACAACTGACCTTCCTGAAAGATGGCGGGAAGTTCTTCACAGTGCTCTTCTCAACTCTGAATTCTCAACTGAAGCCGAACTTTTCATTCAATCAGCACTTGCAGTTCATACAAAATATCCATCCGACATGGAGCCTGCAGAAGCAATCCTCGCCGGTGATGCCTTCATCCCTATGGCTATCGAGTCTATGCTGGACAACGAGCTTCCCCTTTCCGAGATCGAAAAGCATCTTGAAAGGGTCGTTGGGCTGTTCGACAAATAACTCTCTTACAGACTGACAGCGCGGGTAATTACAGCTCTCCTCTTGACGGAAAAAGTGAATGCATTATAAGTATGAACAGATTACAAACATGAACACATTCACAAAAGAGGAAATATGGGTTTAAGAGAAAGAAGGAAAAAGGATACACGAGAGAGTATTATCCTTTCCGCGAGACAGCGGTTCTTCAGTTGCGGTTACAAGGAAACATCCATGGGCGAGATTGCGGAATCCTCAGACGTCGCAGTCGGTACCCTTTACAACTATTTCAAATCAAAAGGCGAGATCATGCTTGCTATCGCGAATGAGGATTCGTCGGATATTCTTACTCCTCCCGGCAATTCAGACATGGATACTCTCAGTGTGGAAGATCTTGTATGGCAATTCACAGAAAAGTTGATTGATTTCTTCTCCTCCTATCCCAGAGAACTGATAAAAGAACTTATCGGTGTTTTCTGGGAGGCAGGTCAGGAAAAATTGAGTGACGGTCTTGCTTCAATTGACATCCGAATAATGAATCAGATCACTGAAATGATCACAACTCTCAGAAGAAACGGACGGATAAAGAAAGAGACTGAACCTCAGATAGTTGCTCTTGCCCTGTACGGGATGGCAACCACAGCGGTGATGTGGTATTCGGTTGATCCGCAGATGACCCTTGCGAAGACTCGGGAAACAATTGCAGCAATGATTGGTCACTTCTGCAGAGGAATTCTGCCCGAGGAGAAGGAGATATAAATGAGCATTTTAATAATTGCTCTGGTAGTAATAACATCGGCAGTAACAGCACAACCTGCACTCACAGATGTTCTTCATGAGCTGGATCAGCTTTACAGAAGCGATAACAGTCATTCTGAAATGTCCATGCACATTGTTACAGAACACTGGGAAAGAACCCTCACCATGGAAACATGGTCCTCTGGGAGAGACAAGACATTTATCAAGGTTCTTTCTCCGGTAAGACAGGCGGGTTCAGCAACACTCAGGATAGGTTCCGAGATGTGGAACTACCTTCCCAACACGAACAGCACAGTGAGAATTCCGCCTTCAATGATGACCGGTTCCTGGATGGGCTCAGACATCACAAACAATGACATTGTAAAAGAAATCACCTATGCCAATGATTACACAGCTGAATACATTACTGAACAGGATACAACTGGAGAGCAGCATTCGGGGCAATACTATCTGAAACTTACCCCAAACGCATCAACAGCAGTTGTCTGGTCTTACATAATATGCGCCATATCAACAGACCCGGTTCTGCCCGTGTGGGAGGAATACTACGATCGGCACGATAATCTCATCAAGACTGTGATATTTTCAGATGTCCGGACTATGGGCGGAAGAACAATCCCCACGGTAATGCAGGTAATTCCAGCTGACAAGCCTGATCAGAGTACAACAATTACCTGGTCAAATACATCCTTTGATCAGGGTGTCAGTGAAGACATTTTCTCACTCGACAACCTTCAGGCCGGCGGGAATCTGTAGATGGGACTTATCTCAAAACTCGCATGGAGAAACATCTTCCGGCAGAAGAGGCGAACCATTCTGACCATACTGACCATGACAGGAGGATTTGTTCTCTCCAGTCTGGCAATCGGATGGATGGAGGGTTCATACGGCGGAATGATCCTCTTCTTCACAAACCACAGAACAGGTCAGATTCAAGTACACAAAGATGGCTACCTGGATGATCCGTCAATCTACGACATCATTGACGACTACGAATCCATAGGCGATCAGATCGAAGCAATAGAGGATGTCAGGGCGTGGGTTCCAAGGATATACACGGGTGCTCTCATTGCTTCCAGAGCACAGGATGCACCTTCTGGAATTTATGCAAACTCTGCTGCTGCTTCCGTAATTGGTATTGATCCGGCAATGGAACAGAACGCAACAGACTTTTCCGAACAGATAACAGACGGGAGAATGCTCACAGCATCCGCTGCCGACACCTCTCTCCGCGCTACGGGTCAGATTCTGCTCGGTAAGGAACTGGCGATTACGCTGAATGTGGCAGCGGGGGATTCCCTGATACTTTTCTCCCAGGCCGCTGACGGCAGCGGTGCTGACAGAAGGTACATTGTAACGGGAATTGTATCCACCGGGAATACCGAACTGGACAGAACCACATGTTACCTGACCCTGGCTGACGCGCAGCTTCTTTTTGCTCTTGAGGGCAAAGTCCACGAGCTTGCTGTTATGACAACCTCTCTCGGTGATGTGGAAAAAGTAACCGCTGAAATTTCAGCAATGACTGATTCCCTTGGCCTCTCCACTGCGTCATGGAAGGTGTTTGCAAAAGAATTTTACAACGGTATGCAGGCTGATGAAGCCAGTTTGAAGATAATGCTGGCCATCATAATTGCCGTTGCCGCCCTTGGTGTTCTCAACACCATTCTCATGATGGTTCTTGAAAGAAGAAGAGAATTCGGAGTGATGAAGGCAATAGGAACCCAGCCGAAATCCATCGTGAAGATGATTGTTCTGGAAGCCAATGTGATGGGCCTGGTGAGCATTGTACTGGGAAGTATTCTAAGTACAATAGGCCTGTTGATCCTCTCAAAGCACGGTATGATTCTTGATCCACCCCTGGATTACGGCGGATTTACCTTCCGGGAGATGGTCGCGTCCGTAACTCCGGGCTGCTACTGGATACCGGCTGTCTGTATAATGATTACCGCATCGATTGTAAGCCTGATACCTGCTGTTAAAGCTGCTCACACCGATGCGGCCAAATCCATGAGGAAGGTGTAAGATGTTTGCACGGTTGATTCTTATCTCATGGCGCAATGTAATGAAAAACAGAAGAAGAACGATAATCACAGGAGTGGCAATTGGCGTAGGTCTTGCCGCCATGATGTTTTCCGATGCACTGTTTGCCGGGATGAGTACTCTCATGATTGAAAGTACAACCGATACATGGATGGGCGACGCTCAGATCCACAGAGAGGGATTCAGGGAAACCGCCCGTATCAGTCTTACAATTCAACAACCGCTAAAAATTGACAGTATGCTTGCGGCAGATACACTGGCAGTTGCATCCACCGGCAGGCTGATCTCTCCGGCATCACTGCAATCAGCAATGGAAATGAAGCCCGTTACCCTTATGGGCGTAAACAACCGGACTGAGAGTCAGATATCAATGCTGGAAACAGCAACAAGCACCGGCAGTTACCTTTCCGGTGACAGCATGGAAATCATTATCGGGTACAAACTTGCTGAAGACATGGATCTGGTCATGGGGGATATAGCAGTAATCACAGCGGCCATGGCAGACAGCGGCTTTTCAAGCAGGATGTTCCGGATCAGCGGTATCTGTAAATTCGGGTCAGACCAGTACGACAGGTACACAGCCTTTGTGAACATCCAGTCCGCAGGAAGTCTTCTCGGTCTAACCGGTGAATTGCACGAAATCGCCATTCGGTTCCAGAATCCAATGATAGCGATGGACCCGGATCTTCCTTTCCAAACCGTCTTTTCTGTCCACGGCAACAAGGCAGAGGTGTGGCCGGTACTTGCCCCGCAGATTACCTCCATGATAAAAATGACCAGTGTCAGTCTTGGAATACAGGCAGCAATTCTTTTCGGGCTGGTTCTTTTCGGGATAGTCAACTCACTCTTCATGTCTGTTTACGAAAGAATGTATGAGTTCGGAGTGATGAAGGCTGTTGGTACTTCAAAAAGAGCAATCACTTCAATGGTGCTTCTTGAGGCATTCTGGCTTGGTGTTGCTGGTTCGCTTATCGGAGCGCTGATCGGTTTCGGAGTTAATCACTATTTCGCCGGCGTTGGAATCAGCTTTGGTGAGGTGGACTTTTCCGGGGTGATGTTTGACAAACCCATATACACAACGGTGGATTGGTCCAGACTCTGGATCTATCCGGTTGCAACCCTGATTTTCACCACACTTGCAGGGATTTATCCGGGAATCCATGCCGGCAATCTCAATCCATCTGAAGCCATACGCAAAAGCCTTTAGGAGAGGAGACAAATAGATGAACACGAATAGCGCAAATACAGACTGCGCAAATGTTAATACAAACAATGTCATAGTAACCAGAGGCCTCAAGAAAACCTACCATGACAATGGAATCCCAGTCGAAGCAGTACGGGGCATTGATTTCACCCTTACAAAAGGCGAATTTACAGCGATCATAGGCCCTTCCGGTTCCGGTAAAACAACTTTCCTGAACCTCATGGCAGGGCTTGATTCACCAACAGATGGTGAGGTTGAACTCTCCGGCAAACTCATATCAAGCATGAGTGGAAAAGAGCTTTCCAACTACAGACGGGATCATATCGGGTTTATCTTCCAGGCTTACAATCTCTTCCCGGTTCTTACAGTGGAAGAGAACATCGAGTACATTATGCTTCTTCAGGGCATTCATAAAAAGGAGCGACACGAAAGAGTGATGAAGATACTCCAGCAGGTTGAAATGGAAGATTACGCACACAGACTTCCCTCAAAGCTCTCCGGAGGACAGCAGCAGAGGGTTGCCGTGGCACGGGCAATGGTTTCGAGACCCAAGCTGATAATTGCCGATGAACCCACAGCCAATCTTGATTCAAGAACCAGCGGAGACCTGCTGGATATGATGAAGAAGCTGAATGAGGAAACATGCATGACATTCCTCTTCTCCACCCATGACGAGATAGTTATGAAAAGGGCGAGGAAAGTCGTAACAATCCGTGACGGACTGTTGTACAATACAGATAAGAGCAGAGAAGAATGAAGTGGGTTGCCCTACTGATTGTATCCGTATCTCTGGGGTATGCCTTCACCGGTGTCTTTAAACCTGGGCTCAACCTGGCTCACAACGATTCCACAACATGGAACGGGTATATGTCCCTGAGGTTAATGGACAGTCGAAGATTCAAACAGATCAGAACAGAGATTGCATGGGTAATAAGCCCCACTGCAGGAAACCCCGCGCTGAAAGGTCCTGAAAATGAACTCTCTCTGTTCAGAATAGCCGATCCTGACGCAAGAATTTGGCCCGCAGAATGGAACGGGAACGAGAGCTTCAGCATTCTTCAGAACATCGACCGATTGAGCCTTCAGGCAAGACCAGCCAGAATTAGAATCACAGTGGGCAGACAGGCCATCTTCTGGGGAGTATCCAAATCAGTAAGCCCCACAGACTTCATCGCACCTTTTCCCTATGGAGCAATCAACACCGATTACAGAGCAGGAGTTGATGCGATCAGGGCTGTTTACCCCATAGGAGTGATGTCTGAAATAGAGAGCGGGTTCGTGTCCGGAGACAATGCGGAGATAGAAAAAAGCGGATACTGGCTCAGAACAAGGCTGTACGCACTAAACACCGACATCTCAATTCTGGCAGCTGAATTCAGAGAAAACACACTGGTAGGAACCAGCCTCAACAGAGCAATTGGAGGTTCCGTTGGCTGGATTGAGTCAGCGGTAACCAAACCAAACGAAGGCAGTACTTACTGGAGACTTTCAACAGGCCTTGAACGCAGCTTCCACAACAGCATTCTGTATGGTTTCCTGGAGTACCACTACAACTCCCCAGGCGCATCCAGTGGTGAAAACTACGCTATAAACTCAACCACCCCTGCCTACACTACCGGAGGAGTTTACCTGATGGCGAAGCACTATCTGGCAACCGGAATCAGCATAACTGCAACCCCGCTCCTTACACTGAACGGTAACGGTCTCCTGAACCTTAACGACCTCTCTGCCCGGCTCAGCGCAAGCGGTGACTACAGCCTTTCCGACAACTCAGCCTTTAACGCCGGAATCAGCTGTGGTCTGGGCTCTGATGAAACAGAATTCGGGAATCTTCCAACGGTCTTCCACTCGATTCTATCCATGTACTTCTAAGTTTACATCAGTTCTTGACCGAGTGTATTGGGTGTGCTATTCTTTAAATGTATGACAGAATCCAAGTTGGCCTGCAGGTATTCAATCATTTCCGAGTTGGAAGAATGGAATATGAAGCTAAGCGAAATCGTTGAGGCAATTCGGAAAAGCCTGGTAAAAATCACCGACCATGCTGATGAAGAAGCAGTTGATGATTCTCTGATGTATGATGAAATATATTATTCGGTAATTCATGGTGAGATTATCGATGATTATCCCGATGATAAGCCATATCCCAGTTGTCTAATTCTGGGCAGAAATTTTTCGGGTGAGCCTATCCATAGTGTTTGGGGGTATAATCAGGAGAATCAATGGGCAGTGTTAATCACTGTCTATCGTCCAGATCCAGATCGGTGGATTAATTGGAAGGTTAGGGTAAAAAGATGAGACCATTTGAGAAGTGCCCTGTTTGCGGTGGGGATATGAAACAGAAGCAGGTTGAGAAACTACTTAGAGGTGGAGGCAATACAGTGTCTATGAAGGTTGTTGCCGAGGTCTGTTTGCACTGTGGGGAAAGGCTTTACTCTGAAGATGTAGTAATGTCTTTTGCAGAAATGCGGAGTAAACTGAAAAGGCAGGAGTTTAGCCATTTCAAAACTCTTGGTCGATCTTTTACGGTGGATGAGAATTGGCCCAACAAAGCTATTCAGCCCACCGGCTAACGAATCAGTAAATTGATTTGGATAAAATCACAAATACCTGTAAATAGCCGAATAGGGAGAAATTATGAAAAGCTGGATGTCGTTTGATGAAATACTTGATTTTGCAATAGATGAGGAAGAGGATGCTGTTAAGTTTTACGCAGAGCTTGCGGAGAAGGCAGTACACAGCTCGATGAGAAAAGTATTTCTACTTTTTGCCAATGAGGAAGAAGGCCATAAGCTTGAGCTCATTGCTGTAAAAGAGGGGAAGAAATTTCAGCCAGACAACAAGGAAATCCTTGATCTGAAAATATCCGATTATACTGTGGATGTAAACATCGACCATGTTGAAAGTTACGAGGATGCCCTTGTTGTGGCTATGAAGAAGGAAGAGGCAGCCTGCAAGCTTTACTTAAAACTCAGCGAGATTGTTGACTCCGAGGATGCAAAAAGCATATTTAAAGCACTTGCCCATGAAGAAGCAAAACACAAACTCCACTTTGAGATAGCCTACGACGATATGCTGAAGGAGAACTGATACTGACGGGAAAGCATCCCTGCCGTGGACCTTTTCAATCAGCTAAATTCGTGTTTACAGGTCAATCTTTACTGAGTTAATGATCCTGAAACGCCGGGTAATTCGAACGCAATACTCCCAGTGATTCATAGAAAACAGTCAGGAATACCTCCTGATGATTGTCGGTAGCAGCACTGGAGATTGGGAACACAACTGGTCGCCCGGTCCTATGCCAAATTGCGATGACAATTCACACAATCAGGAAGATGCAAATTAATCAGATACTGGTAAGGAATATCATTTTTTGCTGATAGGATAAAGCCCGTTACTCTGTCAGAGAATCTCTGGGTACTGCCGTTTACAAAGGCAAAAAGGCTTCAATAAGAAGAGCTTTTGAAATTTCTGGAACAATGCTCAGTAGCAAAAATAGTGGGTTTGATGCCAGCAGTCGACCGGTCTAATATTGCAAATCAGGTTTGTTACCGACTGTAGGTTCAGAAGCAGATGGCATCCATCTGAGCCAAAAGTAGCAGGAGAAAGCAATTCAGTCATGGCTTTTTGCTCTGATTGTTGGGCAAACGAGAAAGCAGCGCATTGTCTTCATTTGTATTCTTATGTATGCTATTAGTAGACAGGCGAAGATGATTATGGAGGTACACAATGTCAAAAACTGTCACACTTAGATTGGATGACAACAATTACGCACAGTTCCGCAAGTTGGCCAAGCAAGACAATCGCCCGCTTTCGAACTTTATTGAGACTGCAGTTTTAAGGTATATAGAAGAGCATGGATTCGTGGACGAGTATGAAATGGCAGAGATCAGGGAGAACAAAGAACTTAACCGAAGCATCATAAGCGGATTGAGAGATGCTGAATCGGGACAGGGCAGATTTGTCTGAGTTTAAAATATTTGAAACTGCTGAATTCGCAAAAAAATTGGACAAATTATCCAGAAGCGAGTCTAGTACTCTGTCAAGCAATAGCTGTCGTATTCTGCTGGCTCTTCAGAGCCCCAGCGGCGTTACTGGTTCGATTACATAGCGGTGCTATGCGCATAAACCAGTGCCTTGCTGGAAAGCAGCAGAGTCAGCAACCGAGTGCGTCCCAAACGTTAGTATGGAACTCAGAATAGCGGCGCATTATACCGACACTTAATACCTGACAGAGTACTAGTTTTCTTAGGAGAAAGCTTGATTGTTACGCTTATCCCCAGATTCGTTCAGATCCGTTTTATGGGAAAAACATAAAAAAACTAAGAGGCTACTCACCGGAAACCTGGCGATATCGAATCGGATCATACAGAATTTTCTATATTATCGACAATTGCGAACATATAGTATACATACTCACAATTGATGCCAGAAAAGATGCATATCGGCAATAAATATTCATCTTTCTTGAAGAACTACTCACTTGATAT
Organism: Candidatus Sabulitectum sp.; assembly: GCA_023139045.1. Classification (GTDB taxonomy): domain Bacteria; phylum Fermentibacterota; class Fermentibacteria; order Fermentibacterales; family JCC-6; genus Sabulitectum. Next base: position 12,021 of record JAGLOJ010000044.1, on the reverse strand, counting down.
TTCAATGAATCAACCAGGCATATGAATAGAATTATTCCGGAGCAGAAGCTTTGCGAAGGATAATCATCAAGATTTGCGGTTCACTTTCATGCTGATGGCAAGCTTCGTGAGATTTGCCGTGCGGAATGGTGTGACTTCAGCCAGACGGGCTACAGTTACGCTACTGGAAAGATAATCCACACTGCCCCGGTTGCCGCGCAAGGTTCCCGGATCTGTCGGCAAGTGGATGGATTGTATTCTGGAAAACCTTCTACACTTACAATGCAATTTTCTTTGCAGATTATTATGCCGCTGCAGGTTTAACAGGATAGCACCCCGAGGCATCGGGAGGTCGGATAAGAGCTTGACAGATCGTTCAGATCATGCTATTCTAATACTGGAATAGTATAGTACAATAATAAAGGTGGTTATTATGACAAATGCAGAACTGGCGATTCTGAGTCTTATCACCGAGCAACCCCGCCACGGCTACGAGATGGATCAGTTAATCAGGATACGAGGAATGCGCGAGTGGACAGAGATCGGCTTTTCATCAATCTACTATCTGCTCAAGAAATTGGAGCGTGAGGGATTAATTAAAGGACAATTGGAGGAAACCGAGTCCGGTCCCGCACGCAAGGTCTACAGTGCCACGAAGGATGGGGAGGAAGCATTGTGCACTGGAGTACTCTACGCACTTTCGACACCCCATCACCGCTACCCTCCCCTGCAGCTGGGGCTGGCCAACCTGCCCCTTATCCCGTCTGCCGAGGCGCTGGACGCTCTGCGACAGTACCGCGACAGTCTCTCCGACCGGTCAGTGCATTTGCAGAGCAGATGGGAGGAACAACGCCCGCTACCCTACTTTGTAGACGCAATGTTCGACCACAGTGCTACTATGATCGAGGCCGAGCTTGTATGGGTAGAAGGATTCATCGAACAGATGGAGGAAGAAAATGACAAAAATTGATTTCAAGAAAGAGTGGAAGCATTTGTACAGGCCTTCAGCCAAAGAGTTTGTGGTGGAGGATGTACCACCACTGAATTTTCTAATGATCGACGGGCACGGCGATCCCAACAGGGCGCAGGAGTACACGGAAGCGATAGAGGCGCTGTACGCTGTGGCATACAAGCTCAAGTTCACAAGTAAAAAGGAGATGGACCAGGATTTCGTTGTGCCGCCGCTGGAGGGATTGTGGTGGGCGGAGGATATGGACTCGTTCACCACCAGACTGGACAAAAGCGCCTGGGACTGGACAATGATGATTATGCAGCCGGAATGGATCACACGGGAGATGTTTGAGAAGGGGCTTCAGCAGGTGGAAAAGAAAAAGAATCCCCCTGCGCTATCCAGGCTCAGGCTGGAAACATACCATGAGGGGCTTGTGGTGCAGATTATGCACATCGGCTCGTATGATGCCGAGGGTCCCACAATAGCCAGACTGCACACCGGGTTCATTCCTGAAAACGGTTACAAAGAGGCTGGCAAGCACCACGAGATCTATTTGAGCGACCCGCGCAAGGTTGCGCCCGAGAAGCTCAAGACGGTACTCCGGCAACCGGTCAGGAGGATCTGAGTGAAAGCGCACAAAAGCTTTGCACTGCTGTGACAGATGGCTTTGAGGTCAAACTCTGTTAAATGTGAAGGAGTGGAACGATGAAATGGAAGATAATTATTGCAGGCGTGATACTGGTTGTGCTGATCGCCGGTGTGGGCCTTATTTACCTGTACTCGATGGGAAAACCCCTGTACAAACCTGGGATGGTCAGCGCCGGCGAGAACCTGCGGGCTCCATTGACGCCGCCTGCACAGGTAAATGGCGACAGTCTCTGGAAGGTAGAGGAAGATATTCAACTCCATCACTTTTCTGCAGGAGAGGGAAGGAACATCCTGATCATTCACGGGGGTCCGGGGATTCCGAGTCTGGAACCCTGGTCCGGGTTGGAACCGCTCACCGGTGATTACCAGTTCCACTACTACGATCAACGTGGGTGCGGCAGATCCACCAGGCCAATTGACAGTTTCTCCTCCTCCAACTACTATGAAAACCTCACGACACTGGATAGAACACTCGGTATAGGCGCTCAGATTGCTGACATCGAAAGAATTCGCCGGATCCTCGGAGATGAGAAACTCATCCTCATCGGGCACTCATGGGGCGGATTTTTAGCTTCATTGTATGCGGCCGAGTTTCCCGAGCACATTGAAGCAATGATTCTGGTGGCCCCCGCAGACGCCCTCGTGATGTCTAAAAATGATGACGGTGGACTCTTTGAAGAGGTCAGAGCACATCTGCCTGAAAGTATGCAGGACGAATACACTGCTTATCTGGAGAACTATCTCGACTACAAGAACATATTCACCAGATCCGAAACTGACCTGGTAGTGCTGAACGGAAGGTTCGGCGAATACTATGCAGCCGCAACAGGAATCGCACTGCGGGAACAAGGCGAGACTGGTGGATGGATGGTTCATGCGATGTATTTCAGCATGGGGCTGCAGCATGACTATCGTGACTCCCTGAAATGCGTAACAGCCCCCGTGCTTGTCATTCAGGGTACAGATGACCTGCAGTCTGAGCAGGTAAGCACTGTCTATGTTGACGCTTTACCAAACGCCAGGTTTTACGCAATAGAGAACGCAGCACACATGCCTTTCGTCGACCAACCTGCGGAATTCGCGGCTGTGGTAAGCGATTTTCTGACCGAACTGGAGTGAGCCGGGCAACAATATTGCGTTGCGAGCAGCCGAAATGGGACTCGAGCCAGCAACACAGACCGAAGCATCAAACGGCAAAAAGGCTGGCTCGAGATCAGGAATCGAAAGTCCTTCTAATCTGCTGGTGAAACAGCAGAAGTGCTAAAAGTGTTATTAGACAAATCAAATTGCATCAGGAGCGCTAATAATCATCGTAATACCATCATTGACAGAGCGTATTATGCTAAGTATCCTCAAACAGATAAAATCTGATACTTTTTGAACACTGGCCGCGTATGCATTGGGAAGGATATGGAGATGATGAATAAACCAATTGGATGTGCCTTGCTTCTTTCCTCTCTTTTTATGTTGATAAGCTGTGGGGGATCGGATTCGACTGAGACCAGTAATGATAGCCCCCAACCTCAATATGATTTGATTAAAGTCGATTCAATTGGAATCGAGCTTGGTGATTCAAACTATGTTTTTGGAGCTGTCATTGATGCAATCTACCTGGCTGATGGGCGTATCGCCCTTCTTGATATTCTTCAGAAAAAAGTCTTTGTTTACTCGGGGAATGGTGAGTTCCTGGGCAGTGCCGGTGGAGAAGGCATGGGACCGGGAGAATTTATCTCTCCCTACACACTGACATCTCTCTCGGATGGAGGGTTTGCGGTTGCAGACATTCAGCAGCGTAAAATTATCTTCTTTGACTCGTCTCTCCAATATGTAAGAGAATTATGCGGTTTTCAGCCGATGGCTCCTGACCGCATTGGCATTGGACCAAATGGATCCTTCTTCGGGCGACGGCACAACTGGTACTATGATGAAGAGGAAGAAGAGTTATACAGTGGTTCCGAATACTGTCTCTGGTCAGATTCCGTTGAGCCGGATCAGACATATCAGGAGAACTACTTCCTGCATTCATCAGATGATCACTTCTTTTGCAGTATCGCCTCCTCTTCTGACGGTAGATTTTTCAGTATGCCTTCCTCAAAAACAGAATATGTTATTACCGGATACACATCCGAGGGGGATGTTGGCTTTTTCATTGAAATCCCATGGGAGACCAAGTACCTTACGGAAGAAGAATTACAGGCAGCTCGTCCCCACATGGTGATTCCAGGACCGGGGAGTGAATCAACATCTTCAGAACTGAGTGCGAACTGGTTACCGGATTCTATAAGGGGTGCCGGATCTCTAGCCGGTCTGGATGGAGAAAACAGGTTGTGGGTAAAATCAGGTAGAGGAGAAACCGCATCTCCTGTTTTTGACCTGTACAATTCAATTGATGGTTCCTCTCTGGGTTCCGTCGAAACCACACTTCCAGCAATTGCAAGATATTGGAATATCAAGATATTTGAATCTGGAATACTGGGATGGGATCACAATCCTGAAGATTACCCGCGAGTGTACATTCTTGAACTTGTTGACAGGAATCAAGAATAAAGAAAAGGCTATAGCATATGATCAAATACAGCTTCACTGCATTGCTTTCTGCAATCGCTTTACTCTCCTTGTCCTGTTCTGATGGTTCCGACACCGGGCTTTCCAATCGAACCGGCAGCATCGGGGATTCCCTTCAGATTCTGCTTGTTGTTCCAGAAGCCGGTGATCTTGAATACGGCATTGCCGATGTGTCAGATATTGCGTTGATGGATAGTGGAGATTATGCTGTTCTTGATTATTTGAGCTGCTGCATCCACATCCTCAATTCTGAAGGTAGTATGCAGTATCAAATTGGTGGTAGAGGATCAGGCCCCGGTGAATTCAGAGGCCCCTATCCATTTGCATACTTAGGTACGGGAGACTTTGTTGTTCGCGATATGAGGTTGGAAAACTGGCAGGTTCTTGATAGCGATGGTTCTTCTAAAGAGTACTATTCCGGTAACTATCTAAATACAATTCTCGAAGTACAGCCTGGGAAAGATTCAACAATTGCAGTTAGGCAATTGAACATTGAAATAACTCAGGATGCTCCCATTGCAACTGTTCAACTTGTGGCAATTAACGCATATACCGGGATTATTGAAACAATCTATTTCGAACACTCAGAACGAATGGGCTCATCGCAAACAGATATGGCCGACAATTACCCGCTGTATGCAGTCAACAGAGATGGTGATTTCGCAATCACGATGCTGAATCAGGATTCACCTGAAGTAGAGTTCTACAACTCCGCCGGTGAGTATTCACACACAATTCAGTTGAATATGGAATATGAGAGAACTCAGGTAGATTCAACTTATAGAATTACCGGTTTGCCGGTATCAATGCCTGTGAGCTTCGGTGACGATATTCGAACACTGGTTGTAGAAGTTCCAGAGAAGGAACCAGTCATCAGCGGAATTGCATTTGGACCTGATGACAACCTCTGGGTTCGGGTTTCATGGTCACTACAATCTGAACGATGGAACATCTTCAAGTCTGATGGTGAGTTTGTAAGAACCATCCTGTTTGACCTGTCCAGTATTCCGAATCTATCACAGCCCTCACTGATAGTTTCAAGGAATGGAATTTGCGCCAGGGCAATGTGGGACACTGGCGAAAGAGCGCTTGTGATCTTTGCAAGTAAGTAGCGCTCTTCTTAACCTTACAGAATTACTTCAGCCAGTTCTTCAGCCTTTGTGTCAGCTGTTAGATGATACCCCATAACTGCCCGGTATGTGGCCGGAATATTTTTCGGAATTCAAGTGCGCAACAGGTGCAGCTGGACTGGATTACTCCGAGAACACCACATCATCGACCCATAATGTTCCTGACTTGCTCAGGAAGATGGAAAACTGAATGTCCGATGCATTCAACTCTTCTATGTTGAGTTGCAGAGAGTCTTGTTTCCAGTCGAAGCTGCCCTCGTACCTGTTTGTACAGAATTGCCTGTTGCCGCGTGAGTCTCTGTAGATGAAACCTGCATAGCAGTTGTCAAACTGATTTCCTTCACAGTGAATGTCTTCACCTCGAATATTGTATTCGACGCGAAGAGTACCTATGTCCTGCGGGACATCCTGAGATAGCGCATACCAGCAGTCCGTATCAATACTTCCTTCCATTCGCAGGCTGCTGCCCCCGCCTGTTTTGATGCTAAAATCCTGGGAGATGATCGAGTACCGCTGCCCATATCCAGATGTGGCACCTACAGTTATCTGCATGTACCGGAGTAATCCGTCGTCGAAATCATCAAAGCAAAGGTCATGCAGCACCGGAGTCTCGGCAAGCTCGAACTGGTACGAATCAGGATTGTTCAGCCATCTTGCTATCTCAACCACTGGCTCCGCAGAATCGAGCCAGTAATCCGGGTTGTAACCGACACCTTCTTCAAATTCCGGTGCGAGAAAAAGCTTGCTTGGCAGGGAAAGACGAATGAGCGAGTTCGGCAACCAGTATTTACGCACCTCTCCAAATAACCCCACACCAGCGGAATTTTCACCAATCAGCACGGCCCCTGGTACTGATTTGCTATAATCAATCAAGGCCTCTCCTGATGATGCCACACCCTGGTCAATCAGGAATACTGCGCAGCCCTCGTAATCTCCCATTTGCCTGGAGCTCAGTTCATCACGTACATACAGCCAATTCCGGACAGGCCTTTCCCGCAGGTACTCAAGAGCCTGCTGCATCCTGCTGACAGTTTCTTCAAACCTTGCCGGCATACCTTCGGTAATGGGCATTGCTGCTATAGAACCGATTGTAGCGGGCGAACAGAGCATGGCATAGTACTTTCTCCACTGTGCTTTCCCATTTAAACCCATGATAAAATCTCTGCCATATACACTGGAACCCCCACTATTCCCCATGAGATCAACAATGAACCTATCCGTCCCGGCAAGGGCAGTCCCACTCTCGGCAAACTCCTGAAGACTCTCATGATGGTTGCTGGTGAAGCTGGAAATGCGAACAAGATCAATGCTGTCTACTTCGGTTCTGTAGAATACCCGATCATCCTGTTGCCCATTCCTGTTCAGTCGGCATTCATGAAGAGGAAGTGTTATCGAAACTGCGGAAGCCGAATCGCAAAGGGACGATGAACTGGAATCCTGACCTGAAATCTCAGCAGCAGGATTTACCAGGAATTGGAAAGAAGCTTTAGAAGTATACTCACTTGTGAAAACTCCAAGCTGAAACTGCTCAACGCCACATCTGGACAGAATTCTGAACAGCCCGTTTTCAGATCCGACATAGATCATGCCCGGTTCAACAGAGTCGCAGTTCGAGCGGACAACGCTGTATTCAGTACCAAGGCCAAATTCTCTATTTTCTACCGGTATTCTCTCGACGATAACATCCGCAAAAAACGGGTTTTTCCTGTTCAGAAAACGGTTCCGTTCATGACCGGTTACTGCTAAATGACCGTCCTGTATTTCTGCCAGGCCCTCCGCAATAATGCGCTCCATATCAATAACTGAAACTTTCTCGCTTCCGTCGACGAGTACAGACAAATCATCATAAACAGCAGTGAAGTCCACGCCCTGATTGCTCCAGTATGTATAACCACTGTATCCATTCTCAAAGAGATATTTCAGCATTTCAATATCTTGAAGCGCTTCGCTGGCTGAGATAGTGTCAGGGCACTCTCTACCTGCTGGTAAAGCCAGTTCCAGAAAAGTTGTCGGCCGATAAAGCTCATCAATGTAGAATGAGAGCGGTCCCTCTACTTCCGGTTGCCCCATGTCACCACAATCATCATCGTAGAAGAATGTGAGATCGTCTATCCACAGTGTGCCGCTTATCGAAGAGAAGATCATGAATTTCACATTCTCTGCAAAGTATGCATCGGTATCAAGAGATACCGTGACTTCTGTCCAGTCAGAGGTGCCCATTGGAAGTGAGATCAAAGAGCTACCCCTTTCTCCCAACAGATCATCGCACCAGAAACCTGCATAGCAATTATTAAACTGATTGAGCTCCCGCTGCAGATCTTCCCCCTTCACAAACAACCTGGCAGTGACAAACCTTACATCGTCCGGAATATCAACAGAGAGCGAACGCCAATGTGTGGTAGTATCACCACCCGAGATCCTGAGGCTGCTGCCTCCTGCTAAAAAAACACATGTATCCTGCTCGATAAGGTTATCTACTTCGGTCTCTCCTGTTGTAGCACCAATATTCGTTTCCATACCGGCAGGTGTGCCATCTACAAATGTATCAAAGTCAATTGAGCGTATACGCTCAGTGCTCGTTTCTAAATTATCGTCAGCAGTGTGATCAGGAGATGCATCAGCGTGGGCAGGCAGGACAATAAAGGCATATACCAGCGTCGCTGCAGCGGGTAAAACAATTCTTCTCAGAAGCTCTTTCATTGTAATGCGTTCTTTGCTCTGATTTCTCATTTCCAACCTATCCTTTACTGTTTCGATTGCCAACGAGAACCCAATGTGTCTCGGAAAAACGTTTGGGCTTAGCAGATTGCAAAGACCCGTTAACCGTACCATGGCACAATTCTGCTACAGCCCATTGATACTTTATTTTTCAATCAGATCGTCTCCGCTTAGCTGATGACTCTGACTCACTCTTCTCCGATTTCTTCATTACAGCATGAGAATCCAGGAAACACAGAATTGTCTTGATGACTTCAATCTGTGTGGATTTCCTGCTAAAGTAGTGATCCTCATCCTTATAGATTTCTAACCTGCATTCCTTGCCATTGTTTTCCATTTGATCTCTTAGTTGTTCGGCCTGGCTGAGAGGAACACGTTCATCCTTGGCTCCCTGAAGTATCAATAATGGTGCTGTGATCATGGAGCAATGAGTTATTGGAGATCGAACTCGATAGAATTCAGGATTCTCCTCTGGATTTCCGATCTGATTTTCTAACCACTCTCTTACCCAACCACTGGTACTGCTGTGGAATGTTTTAAGATCGACGAAACCGAAGAGGTCAACTCCGGCTACCCAGAGTTCAGGAGCCCTGGCCATTGCCATCAGCATCAGGTAACCTCCGTAGCTACCTCCCAGGAGAGCTATCCTATCCGGATCGGCCTGCCCAGTGGTCTTTAGCCACTCAGCTGCGGCAATTACATCCTGCAGGTCTCCGCCACTCCAGTCACCGATGCTTCTCTCCTCGAATTCTTTTCCGTATCCAGTACTTCCTCGAAAGTCCGGGGCAAGAACCAAATATCCGTGATTAACCAGGAGCTGAATCCTGGGGTGCCACCAATTGAAAGTTTGGTAGTTGGGACCTCCATGAAGTCTGACAATCGCTGGAGGAAGCGTATTGTTCGGTTCACATTTCGGTCTGAAAAGAAGCGCAGGTATCTTCAACCCATCGAAAGAGGAATAAGTGATCTCTTCTGGTGTCACCAATATTTCCTTGTCGACTGAATCAGGTAAACCAGAGGTCAGTTGGAGAAACTCATCGGTATTCAGATCTATGTACCATAGGCTAAAAGGATTCAGCGGTCCCTCATGAGTAAAGACAAGTGATTTGCAATCAGATGTGAACTGCATGTTTGAGCACAAACCTGCAGTTGGTCCAATGAGTCTCATCTCACCGGTTTTCACATCTGTTATAGTGATTCTTCGACTCCCATTCATGTCAACCTGACAGGCTAGTTTGGATCCATCAGGTGACCAGACCGGATGCCAGTAATTCCTGTCTCCCATGGTCACCCATCTTATCTCATCATTATGTAAATCCAGAATTCCGATATGGTAGCTACCGCTAACATTTGAAGCAAATGCAATAGTCTTGCCATCCGGTGACCATTTACCCCAACCGTTACGTTTTGCTTCCGGTCCGATTACATTCAGCTCTTTGCCATCCCGGTTAATCATTCTCATCTCATACTGGCTAAGTGGCCCCTGGCCAATACTTCTGTAAAAAAGCAATTTGCGGTCATCTGGAGACCACTGTGGATACATATCCATCTCCGGACCTGAGGTAAGACGAAGTAGGTTCTTGCCATCAGCATCTATTGTAAAGATATCTATTGAGCCCTCGCAGTTTGAGCAGAATACAAGATGCCTGCCATCGTGTGACCAAGAAGAATTCCAGATGCTGCCCTCTTCCAGTTCGAGCAGAGTGTTCAAAGTTCTGTCCAATGAGCTTATCGTACAAAGATTGCAGCCCTTACCGTCTTGCTTTGAATGTACAAATGCGATCAGATCATTTTTTGGAGAGCAGGCGAGTGAAGTTTTGGAGCCTGGATATTCAGTCAGCTGTTCTGGTTCAAATTCTTTTATTTCCGCAAGGAATATCTGGGCAACACCTTTGGTCTCTCTGGAAAAAGCGACTGACTTACCATCGGGTGAAAGCGAGAAGTCATTAACGGTCTTTACTTCGCTAAAGAGTTCCTCAGGAGTGAACTGATGCGATCTCATGTCTTGCCTTCTCCCTATTTATATGCATAACGCCTGGGCTTAGCTGACTGTAAAAGAAACTACGCGCACACTGACAAAATACAGCTACGACCCATTGCTCAAAATTTTATTGCTCTTTGTCCTTATTTTAAAAGTACCAGGGAAACGATAACATCTCATAGCTTTAATCACAATAGGTTCGCTGTGTATCAATTATTATGTCCGGGGTATTTGTGCGGAATTGAAGCTCGCAAAGACTATTATCTACTCAGTGGACGATATGCCACCAAGAAAGCGATTGTCGTTCACAGAAATTTGATTGATTGGTTAGACTTGACTTGAGTACGCCATTGGCGTATGTATCGATCATGAAATTCATAGAAACACAAATATTTACGAAGCAGGTTCAGAAACTGCTTACAGATGACAGTTACCGTATGCTGCAATCTGCTTTGATGTTTAAACCTGACGCAGCCCCCATCATTAGCGGGAGTGGTGGATTGCGCAAGATGAGATGGAATTTGCCTGGTTCTGGAAAAAGAGGATCTTTGCGCCTGATTTATTATTGGGATCCTCCTGAGGGCATTTACATGATTCTTATTTACCAGAAAACAAAGCAGGAGAGCATAACTCCTGCTCAACTGAAAACACTTAAGAAATTAGTTAAGGAGAACTTGGTATGAGAAGCGAAGATTTTGATCTGCTGGTCGCCAGCATTGAAGAAGCCGGTGATATTAAAGCTGGGCGTAAGAAACCAGCTAGAGTTTTTGAGATGAATCCACCTGAGATTAAGAAAATTCGAAGTACACTTCATGTTTCTCAAAGGGAATTTGCCCTGATGATTGGCGTAAGTGTCCGGACTCTTCAGAATTGGGAACAAGGCAGAAGAAAACCGGAAGGTCCAGCCAAAGCATTGTTGCGAATAGCATCAAAGAATCCCAAAGCCGTTCTTGAAGCTCTTCACGCAAAATAGGTGAATGTAAAGTTAAGAATTTCCCTGCTGTAATCCACTGTTTGAATTTGCAGTATCGGTTAAACACTGATTATTATAATCCGTGAGTCTTTTCTTTCTGGATGGCTCTGGTGTTCGGGTTACTTTCTGAACGCTCTGAATAATAACCTGCAGAGGTGTCAGCTCAGCCAATTCCCAAGCGTTTGTAGCAGGTACATTCGAGTGTTATCCTATTAATTTACTCTTCTCTACGAGTTGTCCGCTTATATATTTGTGTAATATGCTTTTAATAAAAGTTTGGTACTTCAATCCTTCTCGCGCAGCCTCTTCTTTGATCCGATTGAGTTCATATGGATCAATTCGGATATTCATTTTTGTTTCTTTTTTTAGATAATCTTTTGCAGCATTCTTGATTTCAGTTTGTTCTCGTTTAGTAGGTTTACTAACATCCTGTAAATTGACAGTTTCAATTGATTCTACGATGCTTTTTTCTTCATCGTCCAGGTATTTTGGATTATACTTTTTCATCGTAATGACCTCTAATCAGATTTTTAAATTTTCTACTTGGATATATTGTCTTTAGAAACCAAGTATCGCCTTCTTGTATTACATACGGTACACAATATGCATAGTTGTTGACATTAACAATAAGAATTTTCTGGTTCGGGTATTTCTTCTTATTCGGGTTGTTAAAACTCAACAGAATACCTTTGCTGGCAATTGCCTCTATCACATCGCAAAATGTGATTCCACGCTCAAGAAATATCCTTTCGTTCTTCTCATGGCTGAAATCAAACTTCATATTGCCATCCTATTAATTTGTGCGCACATTGTCAATCTTCTTGTCGGGAACACCTGGCATAACTTGCACAGGAATGACACTTGCTACTTCAGAGCGCCTGCGACAAGTTCATGCCATTGTGTACGCCCGTCATGGGGTTAAAGTCCCCTACAGGGAATCCAGTGTTAAGTGAGAACTTAACATGAACTGTTAGCCGAAAGCAAGGGCGTCACCGTGAGGTGTGGGGTCTGGAGGAAGCTGGAGTGCAAATTTATGAGCCGACGAACAGAAAGCAAGATAGCCAGTACAGGAGCG
>JAGLOJ010000043.1 GCA_023139045.1 Candidatus Sabulitectum sp. | reverse complement strand
TCTCATAGTTGATCAGGTAGATGTCCCGTTGAGCGGGGGTGCCTATAACGGCCGAGAACTTGAGCCTGCGGGTGTGTTCCCACTTCTGGGCCTCTTGCTCCCAAACAGCCTCGACTACCTTCAGAGGGGCCAGGACAAGCGCAGAAGTGATCTTGTAGGAGTCCAGCAGATGCTCGATGGCCGTCAGGGAGACAATTGTTTTGCCCAAACCTATATCTAACCAAAGCATGGAGCCGTTGTTGTCAATCATGTGATCGACGGCCTGGGCCTGGTATTTGTAGAGGTCTGACCTATCCAAGGGCAGCACATCCTTCTATGAGGGACTTACCTACCATAATGTCGTCGATTAGTAGGACTGTCTGGCCTCTATACTTCAGCCGGGATATCTCCCTGTTCTGCCCCTCGGTGGGCAGTTTGCCTGGGGCCTTGAACTCGATGAAGATGAGTACCCCGTTGGGGAATACCACTATCCTGTCAGGGACGTTCCTCCTCTGGGGGGAGGTGAACTTGTAGGCTATGGCGTCATACTTCTTCTTGGCGTAGTCACACACCGCTTTCTCAATGTCTCGTTCTAACAAGAGGCACCCCCATTTGTATGTGTCGATAAGTGGCCAGGGCTTCGGGGTTGTCGAAGTCGATATGTCCTGCGGCCACCAGCGTCTCCGTTCCCGCGAGGTTGGGGATGGCCACCATGGTAGGGAGAGGCCCTACTCCTCCGCAGGACTCAGTTATCTCCCTGATCAATTCTTCCTCGCTGTCACAGAGATGGCCTGCGTCCATGTTCAGGTAGGCAAACCTCAAGAGAGGCAGTCCAGTTCGGGGATAGGCTCTGCAGTGGCCTGCAGGAGGTCTGCATCCTCTTCGATGGATTCTATCTTCCTAATCCTACCCAGCAGCCGCCGGGCCACCCCGAGGTTCTTCTCTCTCAGGGAGTAGCAGAGCTGACCCTCCAAGAGCTCTACACTCTCTTTCATCTCCGGCTGCTCCTTCCACCCCCTGTAGAGGCTGACATGGTTCCCTCCGTAGGCCTCCATAAATGCCGCGACTCCGGGGGGTACGACTCTCTTCGATATCTCCGGTATGTTGATCATAGTATCCTCCTTATTAAGGTTCTAAATGCTTTCTCCGCAGTCTGCGGAACTACTCCATTGCCGCATAATCTAAGGCGGTCCACCCGGTCTCTAACCCCATTAATTGCTCCACCCAGTTGGCGTTGAGCTTTGCTCCTGCTTGACTCTGAAGATCCCCGCCCCCTGACGCTGTCCGCCCCAGTTCTTGTTTTCTCTTCGCACTTTCCGCTCCCCCCGTTATCGTTCTGGGTGTCGCCCACGATTCTCGGCTCTTCCCATTCATATTGTTCTTCTCCGGGTCGAGCGGGCCATCTCGTAGGTGATTGCCGCTCCCTCCCCATTCTTGGATACTCCCGCCGTTGTTCCCTCCGAAAGTCGGTGTGGGCCAGTTCATCGCGGCCCTTTCCAATATCTCTTTGACCACCGGGGACTCCACTGAGTGATTCAAAGATATCCCTCTCAGCGCTTTCTTCTTGGCGCTCTCGACCGTCAGCTTCCTGATTACTGTTCCGTCTCTCGTGTCCGACACTGACGCGGTGGGCCAGGATAAACACCCTTTTTCTCTGGTGGGGTGCCCCGACTTCAGCCGCACTGAATACTCCCCACGTTGCTGTGTAACCAGCTTCTTCCAGACTTTCAAGGACTTCTCGGAGTCCAAGGCTGATATGTCCTTCCACGTTCTCAAAGAAGCAGAGTCTAGGTCGAACCCCTTTAATAATGTCGATAATGTAGGGAAAGAGATGTCGAGGGTCGTCCTTCCCCTTGCGTTTACCCGCAGCGGAAAACGGCTGACAGGGGTAGCCGCCGGTAAGGATGTCAACATGCCCTCGAAAGATTTCTGATCGGAAGGACTTAAGATCCGTCCAGATAGGTGCCGGAACCATCCGCCCCGTTTCCATCTTGTTAACCAGGTTCGCAATAGCGAAGGCTTCGATCTCCACATGAGCGAGGACTCTGAGGCCTCCAAGCACTCGCTCAACACCGATTTCGAGTCCCCCGTACCCCGAGCATAGAGACAGTACAGTGGGTGCGTTTTTGGTAAGATCCACATCCATTTAGTCCTTTTTGTACCGCTCGGCGACATAGCCTGCGGCTCCGATTTTAAGGTCGTGTGCCCAAGGCATGGGCTCATCGACCAGCGCGTTCAGTTCTGCTAACCGGTCCCCGTCTTCGAGGGAACCGATCTCATCGTGGCAGTGGAGGATGAGATCGAACTCAGCTTCGTCCGCCCTGTCCATCCACTCATACTCAACATCCCGAGCAATTGCCTGACAAATATTTTCCGTCAAACCTCCAGAATGCGCGGAGATCCGCTCCCATACGCCGTTCTTGTGCCGGTTGGTGCCCATGTAGGTGAACTGGTCAATAAACTCGCCCCATGGGGCCTTCCTCAGCTCGATCTTGGGCTGATGGTAGTAGAGGTTCCGGCCGCTCGGTAGGCGGATGCAAAGAAATTCTCCATGGGCAAAGGTCTTGAGACCATGGGGACCTGGATACTCCTGCCCGGTCAGGGTGGTACGGAAGACTGCCTTCTTGCACCATGCCCAGAACCCGGTGTCCTTGTCGGATATCTCCGGCCATGCTGCTCTCAGAGTGCTGATGGCCAGCTCGGCCTCCTCCTTGGTCATCTCGACACCCATACCCTCCGCGTAGGCGATCAATCCTTTCCATCCTAACATATACCCACCGCCGAGTACGGTTGGCTTACAGAAGGTTCTCATCTTCTTGGTCACTTCATCGTAGCTGACGTTGAACATGGTCATGGCCAGGGTCTTGTAGGTGTCTCTGCCCGCAGCGAAGCACTCGTTGATCATCTTACAATCAGACATCCACCCCAGCACCACACTCTCGATCGAGTGGAGGTCGGAGACGTTCAGCACCTTACCCGCCGGGGCCTTGATACAGGAGCGGATGGTATCGGACAGCAGTCCCATGACGTTACCGTAGAGGAGTTTGGTGGTGTCATACCCCCACTTGGTCATTATCTCTGCGGCCGTTGAGGGGTCGTAGGTGACGTTGCCCCCTCTAGCTAGGTTCTGGAGCTGGACCAGCCGGCCGGCCGCTCTCAGGGTCCTGGACGCCCCACCGAACTGGAACATCCCTCTGGCCCGGCCGTCCTCTCCGGTCACCCGACCGAAGGCGTTGAACTTAGACACCGAGGTCTTGGCCAACTGCTGTTTGAGCTTCAGCATGGCGAGGACTCTCGGGTCCTCGACATCACGCTCTATGACCTTGGCAACTGTAGCGGCCTGCATGTCCGTAACCAAACATCCGTTGTCTGCTAACCACGCTGTGAGCTGTGGCCCACTGTTCGGGTTATGCAGTTCGTAGGGCTCGGCCAGCTTCCGCATCTCGTCTTTAAGACTCTCCTTCTCTATGGCGGAGATCTCGATGGCGGCCTTGACCAGCTCCTGGTCCACCGGTACGCCCCGATCGTTAATCTTCTGGTCGAGGGCGTAACGCTTCCACTCGATCTCAGGGAAGTAGTACGGCTCACATTTTTTCCATAGAGCCCGCTCGGTCACAACATCCTGCCGGCAGTACTCCATGAACTCCGTCCAGCCCTCTGGATCGTTCTCTCGGGTCCAGCGGGCAACCTTCTGGTTCTTGGGCTGCGGCTTGGAAAACCTGTTGATCAGGGCCGCGCCTCGTTTGTCCTTGTTGACTCCGACATTGAACTGAGTGGCGACATTGGCCAGTGAGCCGTTGAAGGCCAAGCCGTATGCCCGGACCATGGTGCATCTGAAGCGCTCCGGCGGGATGTCTATGCTGAGGCAGAACTTCAGGATGAGGCGCTCGAACTGTGCGTTGTAGGCGTGGATGAGAACCTCAGGGTCGTGGAGCAGGCCCCATAGATCCTCGGGCATCATCACCGTCTCGTTCACTATATCCCACACCTGAACCGGCTCGTCATCCATAGACCACCCCAGCATCAAGGCCTCGGTCGATGGGTGCCGAGCATAGAACTGCGCCCCGCACTGTTTGATGTTGACTTCTGAGAAGGTCTCGAAGTCGAGGTTGAGGACGGTCATGCCAGACAATCCTCGGCCGGAGAAGATGTACTGAACATCTGGTTCATCTCTCCCTTGATCTCGGCGAAAGCCTTACCATACTCCATGACCACTTGGTCCCTGGGGCAGGTACTCTCCATACTCAGCTCTACAACTACAGGCTCGTATGGCTGTGCTTGGATGGTCTTGCGGACCATTACCTTAAAAGTACACTGGTTCATCATATCCTCCTCAGTCTTTGAGGTAATCTTCGGTACTGAAACAGCAAATACCCTCAGACAGCTCGGCGTGAGTACTGTCAACTACCACATGGCAGTGTGGGTGTGCGTTCTCTGGCACGTTGAGCCACTCGATTAGCGGCCTGACCACTTCCTCGAACTCTTTTCTCTGTTCTTCTGTTGGAATCATAATCGTACCTCCTTAGTTAATTTTCTGTTGGTTGCCGCAGTCCGAACACTTATGAAATTTAAAATCCATAACGGTTTGCGTAGTCAAGTTTTTGCCGCCACACTTGTTACAGGTCGCCATCATGCCTCCTCGATCTCGAGCCTATGTGAGCATTTTCTGTTTAGGTGCCTCCCCAAGATGGGCTTCTCCCTCCCCCGGTAATCCCACAGCCCATCCAAGCAGTACCCTCCTTCCATCCCGTTGCTTTTCTTGTAGCACCCGTGGCACGCACTGTAGAATGGGTTATCATTACCATCTTCTCCCCCGGTGCAGACGCCTTTTCCGGTAAAACAGTTTACGCATGGTCTCTCTTCCGTACACATAACAATACCTCCCTTGGTAAAAGCGACCCCTGCACCAGCTCCTAGCTCCTGTATTCGTCCGCCAACAGGTGACGTACTTACTCACTGGCTCCCGTTCCGCAGTCCCGAAGGACGCAGGGGTCTAATTATGGTTTAGCCCAACGGGTCAACTTCTCCGCCACCCCCGCTGACAACATCGATGGGCTTGAACAGCTCCTCGGCAGCAGGCTTGCTGTCCAACCTCTCGCCGTCCCGAACAATCTGGACGCCTTCGAGGCCGGTAGTGACTCCCTTGCTGATGTTGCTGTAGGTGTAGACTGACAGGGCCACGTTGACGATCATACCTGGGTAGATGGCCGCCGGGTCGAGGATCTTGTTCATGGCCTGGTCGAGAACATACGGCTGGCCCTGAGCAGCGGACTTGCCGGTGTTCAGGACATGGTGCCCCATGTACGCCGGATTGTTGGCATGCTTACCGTTCTGGTAGACCTCACCTGCGCAGATCGGCAGCTCCTTGAAATTATGGGGCTTACCGTTGGGGTGCGCCTTGGCTACCAACTCCGCCGCTAGGGCCTTGAGCTGCGCCAGAGCAGGGTTGGTGTTGGGGATGATGAAGGCGGCCGAGAACTTCGGATCGCCCTGGTTGTTTACCTGCTTCGCCTGAAACAGGTTGGGGTAGGAGATTCTCACTCCCTCGATTGTGATGTTCGGCATAACTTTAGACCTCCTCAGTCTAACGGATTTCCGGTTTCGACCGGTTTAAAGTGCGGGGCGATGCTGTCCCGGGCGTCATCCTCTGACACTACGGTAGGCTTGCCCTGCGGTTTCACGATGATGGCTAGAAGGGCCTCCATTTTCTTCTTACCACCGCGCTTCTTGACATCGATGAGCTTCAGAGCCTGAGGTCCGGTGACCAGCTTAGGCGGAGAGTACTGGGCGGGCTTGAGCTTACAAGCCTCCTTCAGCACCTTGATAATCTCCTCCTCAGTCTTCGCTGGATCAAACTTCCGCCGGCTCTGACCAGCTACGACCTTCAGACCAGGCACCTCCTCGCCGGCCAGTATGGCCTTCTCCAGCCCTATGCTGACGGCGTTCAGGAAGTCGGTGATGAAGCCCCGACTCTCGTGGATGGCTACCCGCTTGCCCACGGTCAGAGAGTTGACCTCGATCACTGGAGCGGCGGTGGTGCCCTCCTTGATGGGGCTGAACCCGCTGGCCTTGATGGCTGCCTCGGCCTGGGCATCGCAGTTGCCAGAAGCAAGACACCATTTGCAGGCCTTCTCACCAGGGCAGAACTTCACATCCCCCGCCGTGATCTGAGCGGCGATACAAATTATCGCCTCACCCTTACCCGTGATCTCCTCGATGGTGTACCCAACCTGGCGTACAGGCCCATCCGGATGGGGCGCCCGAGGCTGAACGATACCAGCTATGGCCTCCTTCATCGGAGCAGGGAACAGGTAGTCCAGGGTCTTGATGGCAGCCGCCAGGTAGATCTCGGTCTGGATGTTGGGGACTTCGACCAGGACACCCCGGCCGTGCTTATAGTCCCAAACCGCTATCATCAGCTTCTCCAGATCGATAACGACTAGATCGGCGGTGCCGTAGACATCCTCACAGAGCTTGACCTTAACCTCGCACAGCACGATGTACCGTGGACTGTCGAGGTAGGGCTGCACCATGTCGAACATCAGGTCCACATCCTTGCAGGCGGGGTGGTCGGGCTCGAGCTCACTGGGTCGGGTCTTGGACTTCACCGACCTCTCCAGCAGGTCATGGGCATCCGTCCCCTCCTGGGCGAAAGAGGAAGTCTCCTGTTCAGGATACTTCTCCTCCTCGCCCGGGGCAGCAGTACAAAACGCCCACCGGTCTCCGCCGGAAGGGCTTAATTTTGCGTGATGACCCATAATCAGCCTACCTTGGCGCCGACAATCTGACTGACCTGGTTGAGCAGAGCGACATAGCTCTCCGCGGGCAGATCGGACAACTTGCTGACCCCGAAAGCGGTCAGTGCCTGAGGGACACACTCCGGACCATGCGTCTCGATGACAGTGCCCAGCGTCTTGCGGACCTCATCGATGGTCAGGGCGGAGGTGGTAGCTGCAGCTGCAGGAGCGGCAGCTGCAGGAGCGGCAGCTGCAGGAGCGGCAGCTGCAGGAGCGGCAGCTGCAGGAGCGGCAGCTGCAGGAGCGGCAGCTGCAGGAGCGGTAGCTGCAGGAGCGGTAGCGACTGGCAGTTCGGTGCCCACGCTCCCGAGCCTGTTGGTCAGGGCCGTAATAGCGGCGGTCAAATTCTTAATCTCTGTTTCTAACATCTCTGGTACCTCCAGTTTTATTGTATCAACGGTTTCTCTCGGTTTATCCGCGAGTCCGGTTTGATCAGTTTAGGAACTCAGTAGCTCTGGGTTCTCATGGATGTTGCCAATTACCTCGACTATGTGGGTAGACGAACCAAAGCCTGATGGTGTTATGAGCGAGTGAAGGAGTGACAGATCTCTATTTTTAAGGCTGATATAGAAACCGAAGTGGTCCCGTTGCCTGTCGTGCTTGGTGAAGTTCTCTAGCCTATACCCACCGAACTTGATGAGCCCCACACTGTGGTCAGGGTTGGCGGTGACTTTCACCACATCCCCCTCGTAAATCTCCACTCCATTCTTGTCTTTGAGGCCGGTATATTGCATGAGCTCGACTCGTTCGTCAAAGGGGGTGAATAGCCCTTTAAACGCGGTTACGAACTGGGTGATAGCCCGCAGATCGAGCATCGTTTTGGTTCTCTTGTTCCAACCTCTGAATTTAATTTCTCTGGTCATCTCAGTCTCCTCGGTTTTGTTAGTCTTACGGTTTACTTACAAACAAGATAAACCATTTTACAGATGAAGTCAAGATAAAACGTCAAAGTGTGGGGAGACAATAGGGGCAAGGGCTACGTCCTCAAAAACATTGCCTGATCCCTTCCTTTTCCTGTGGACTACCTGCCCTACCTGCCTGCTGAAATGTATCTTATTCAGCTCCTTGTGCCCGCTGTCTCTGCACCACATCCGGTAGTCGTTGTATGCGTCCGGCATCGACAGGTTGTTACCCTCCAGGGGCATGATCCGCTCTTTCGCCCAGCGGAGGGCTGGGTTGTTCAGCTCTCTCCATCTACCCATTATATCCCTGGCATCTTCATCCATGTTCATGACGGAGATGCAGGAGTCCTTGGTATATTCCTCTTGGAAGATGGTCATGGCCCAGTTCAGGATGCCGGACAGCTCCTGCCTGAGCTTCTTGCCCATCATAGGGTCGCCCTCTTTGGTGCCTATCGAGTATGGGCAGGAGATGATCGTCAGTCTGTCCCATGTGGCGTCTGACTCATCACTGACCCTCGGGAACCCGTTGGCGCCGAAGAATAGCTTGGTGGTATTGCTGTATAGTATCGATTGTTTGAACTTCTGCTCCACCTCTATGGTCTCGCCAGAGATGAGGGCCTTGAAAACGTCATCTTGGATAGTATCTTTGCTGACCGTCTCGTTAGAGATGTTGGCCAGTTTGTTGACCAAACTGTACCCACCGAAGCGCCCTCCAAGCTGCCTCATGTTGAGGGCGGAGCAGTTGCCGTGGCCAAGCAGGTCCTGGATCAAGTTGAGCATGGTGCTCTTACCGCTCCTCTTGGGGCCGTAAAGGTAGATGGCCTTCCTGAGCCACGGTCGGCACTGAGCTGCAGCGTACATGATGGAGCAGGCCACTGTCCTCCGGGCCTCGGGGCTGGTGGTGATCTTATCGAGAAAGCTGAACCACTCGACCGGCGCTGGGGCTTCCGGGTCGTAGGAGGCGCCGATGTACGCGAGGTTCCGGTTCTCCGGGCCAGGCCTGACAACTACCCATTGTTTGTTGATGAACTTCAGGGTGTGGAGGGGGGTGTGAACGGTAATGTCGTCTGGTTTGGGGGCGAAGGCTTCGGGAGGGACTTCCATCATGGTCTGCATTATGCCCACTACAGACTTGATGGCGCTGTCGGTGGCGTGGGTGCCTTGATTGTATAAGGCCCTGTGCGCCTCCCTCCGGACCTCTACTTCAGTACCTACTGCCGCCCACTTCTGCCTGTCCCACTTCAACCACTGTCCGAAGCAGTACGCGGGAGGTACGCCCTCACTGTGCATGGCCGCTATGGCCGTCTGCGCTGCCGTAGTGTGGGGCTGGCTCATGTCCGCCGACTCCTCCACTACCGGGGTCTCTCCGTCTGCTGAGGCGTACTTGGGGGCGACCATCATCTTGATGTCTTTCTGGATGGAGGTAACCGTTGCCCCGGTCTTGGTGGCTATCTTCTTGATGAGGAGGATACGCATCGACTCCGTTATGGTCGAGTCCATGCCGATCTTCGCAGCCATGGTGGTCAAGAGGGTAGTGTTGTTGCCTTCTGTGTCGATCTGGGTGGCCAAGGCCTCGAAAGAGTCCGTGGTCTTCTCGTGCTTCTCCTCCAAGACGCCGAAAAACTCCTCTGGAGAGGATTTCATCTTAGCCCGGACCATCAGCCATGACGGGACCTGTCCGTAGGCTGACAGCTCCCTTACAAGGGTCCTGATGGTGACAGGGACTGAGGTGTTGCCTGTGGCCATAGAATCCCATCGCCTGGTGATGATCTCCCCCTGGTCCTGGTACATCGGGTCATTGATGGACCAGGACAGGAAGGAGGAGAGCCCCTGCCCGTCTGTGGCATGGTGACATGCCATGGCCAGGCGGAGCCAGGAGTCATTGTCTTGGTACTGGCTGACCGGGATCATGGCCAGGATCTGATCCAGCTCGAAAGCCGATAGGTATGAGTCGAGGTCTACCACTCCAGCCTCTGGTGCTACACGCCTGAGGATGTCAAGAAGAGACGGCGGGGTCTCGGGAGGAGGGAACTCGGCATCGGAACCGAGCTCCCACCCCGCCGCCTCGTTCAATACCGAGCCGGGGAGTACCACTTGTTTAC
The DNA here is from genome assembly GCA_023139045.1 of Candidatus Sabulitectum sp. Taxonomy (GTDB): domain Bacteria; phylum Fermentibacterota; class Fermentibacteria; order Fermentibacterales; family JCC-6; genus Sabulitectum. Next base: position 30,748 of record JAGLOJ010000043.1, on the reverse strand, counting down.
CATAGTGGAGGAAGTCGATACCCTTATACTCCGGCTCCACTTTGGTACGGAGGGTCAGGTAGTCATACCCTTCGGGCAGCGTGGTGTAGATGTGGAAGCCACCTCCAGCGGTGACCGTTGTTACTGGGAGATCTTGCACTTCCTGAGGGAGCTGCTTGAATCTTACGTCTCCGCCGTTCCGGGGATCGACATCTATGATCAGGTGGGTTTTTGGTATCCGGAAGCCGAGGTTATATCCTAGATCCAGATAGGCCCGGCCATCTCCATTGATCTTAGAGGGGGCGGAGACCCAATCGGCCATGACGGGGCGCTTACCTTGGGGCTGCAGCAGGATAATATTGCCATGAGCATGTTGTAACGCCTCTTGACATGCCTGCGTATTGTGGTATAGAGTCATAGGTATCGAACCTTCTTTGTTGATGGTTTATCCCACCCTTGGGAGAGGCGCTCCGGTTTCGGCTGGAGCGTCTTTTCTTTTTACCACCATCTGGTGGCTGTTGTCAATCTACTACCGGTGGTATGCTCAACCGAGCGTGGGCACTATCCCAAGAACCCCCAGAAATTCCACTGTCTGGACATGGCCTCTGCTATGCCTGGGTATGTCTTCGCCCTCTCCATCGCCCGTCCCTTTGACGGCCCGAGCCGGTTCTGTCCTGAGTCCGTTTGATTGGCCCAGCGTTCGACCTGCTTGCCGTTGTGGGTGACTATCCGACCAGGTACTCTCTGCTCCGGGTCTTTGATCAGAGTCGGCAGGTTCTTGAGCCACAGGCCGGTGTTCTTACTGGCATCATCACCGAACTCATAGGGCTGGACGTACTGATCCGCTTTTCTGATGGCAGTCCCGATACGCCCGACAGGATTCTCCAGACATATCCTATCTATCGGTGCGGCCATCATCTCCCTGACAAAATCGAGGGCTTTCTCTGTCAGCTCTGCCCTACCAGGTACCTTGTTGTTATGGTGCAGGCCTGAGCTGCAGAGATAAGTGCAGTCAGGGTGGACGATGAACAGATCCCACACGCCGCTGCCATCATCACAAGGAGGGGGCTCGTCTATGAACCATCTTACGTCCCCCTGCAGATGGTACCCGCCCTCGCCGCCGAGGCCAAAAGTCTCCGACATGTGGAGATCACAGGACCAAGCATTATGTCCCATTGACCTGAAGGCGTCCCGGATGACTCCATATCTTTCACACCCTATGAGAACATTCATACGGTACCTACTAAACCGACACCATACCCTGAGGCGTGTAACCTGAGGGACTTCACATCGATCCCGGTGTTCGGTTCTTTGCAGCTCCCGTCCTTCTTCAAGGGCAGGCTGCCCGGCTTCATAACCTCAATATCCAGGCATCTTGATATGTGGATGCAGTATGGTGCCCTGCTGCACAGCTTCTCGCGGCACTGGCCTGTCTGGTAGGTCTGCTTGGGCTTACGTGACCGACCTGCTTTGACCTTCCTGTGCATCTTGCCGCACGGCTTACCTGTGAACCTCTCCGGGCAGCTCTTGGCTGTTGATGTCTGGATGTAAGAGTTGAAGTATGGGAACCACTCCTTGCAGATCTCACACCTTATCCATTTTGCTGGCGGGGCCATGCCATACTCTGCAGCGAACATAGCCGCCGCCCGTTTCCGTTGATAGAACGATCTCTTCTGCTCTTTGTCGAAGGCCATTATATGGTCACCTTATCATCGATGAACTCCCCACAGATATCACACTGGCAGTGATCTATATTTTCTGAGGCAAGAGCGATATGCTCTACCTTGGGGTCGCACTTCATGGCCTTCTGAACCGCGCAGATAAAACATAAGGTCTTTACGGTCCGATCACTGCTCCTCTGGTCTCTGTAGTCGTAACTGACGTTTGTATCTGCCATTACTCGACCCTCCCTGGACAGTGCCCCTCAACTACCCGATAGTGGCACAGCGGGAACATGGGATTATGCTCGATCAGGCGCAGAACGGCGGTCTTGGCCGCAGCCTTCGAATGGTGGCCGCACCTGGTCTGGTGGCCGTCCTTCTTGACATCTTCAGAACAGCAGAGTGGTACGCCCTTGACAGTTATGTGGTGAAAACTCATCCTTTCCTGCATCATCTTGCTACCTCCTCTTTCTTACTGTTGATGTAGATCACTTCCACCCCTCCACTACTCCATACATTATGGCCCCGGTCATACCGACCCAAGCGGCCAGGACGAACAGGACCAGCCAGATATCTTTTAGCCACTGTTTAAGGGTCTTCATATTACGGCCCATCTGTTACGCCTCCATTATCCAAAACGCCAGTTTAACTATCAAAGCCGCCAGAATGATACTAACAGCGAACAGCCCGAAGTGTATCATAAATGGAACCAAGGTGATCATCTCTATACCTCCAATGATTTGACATACATAACGGCATCTTGCCTCTGGTCAAAGTCGTCAATAATTTTCCATCTACCCGGCCAGCTAGAGTTATACTCTTTGATCCGGGTAAACTTATCATAGACCCGCACAATATCATAAATAAAGAAGATGCGCCCGTTTGTGGTCTTGATGGTGGTGCCAGTGAAGTCAGTCTGGAGCTTCATCTTGGCCCTCTGTCAAGGTGTTACTTAGAAAGAACAAGAGGCCTGCCCACCAAACTTCTCTTCTCCAAAACCCTTATCATATCCCACCCCAGTATAACCCAACAACTTGATCAACTGCATATCAATCATAGTGGCGCGCAGAAAATCGGGATTCATGTCGGGGGAGTCACCCACCAGACACATATTCCCATTTTCATCGTAGTAGGGGGTGAGGTCTATACCCAACATACTCTCCTCGACCGTGGCCAGACATGTGAACCCTATCTTGGGGTCGAATGCCGCTATAGCCGCTTTGATCTCGTCGTGGTCGCCACATACGTAGGTAAACTCTGTTCCTACCATTGCTTTCATCTCTTCAATTGTCATACGCTTCATCTGTAGTGCCTCCGGTTATGGTTAACAACTTGAGAAGGGGCCAGCCCTCAACCCTGGCCCTCTGTCAAGGTGTTACTTGCTACAACTCTCTAAAACAACAATCACGTTGCTCCGAGCATCTACGGCACCAGGAGCCTGTGATTAACTCCCTGCCCTTGTCTCGTTCGACTGTCCTGGTGTGGGTGGTAATGTGTGGGCCGTTAACGTGGTAAGCGGGGGACTGGTCATTACTTACTCCGCCCCAAGTATCGATCTTGCTTATCTTACCCCGGAACTCACCTTGGCAGGTTGTCACTATTACCTTGTCGCCGATTTTAAGTTGTCTCACCTTTTAGCCTCATAATCCATGCCATCGAGGAAAGCATGTATCTTGTCAAATAGTTCCCGTTTAGGTATATGTCCGCACCTGAATACATCATTCACCGACCCACCCTCTCCAGACATCTCCTGCAGACTGACCCCACCATAGGCTCCGGAGATATGGAAGTTACCTATATTGGCTGTTGACCTGCCGTCCTTTCTGGACCAGGGGGTGGTGGGTGTTCCGGCCGCGATGTTGAGCCTCTCTACTACTCTTTCGAGCATTGCGTTGGTTATTCTCATGGTGTTACCTCGTTTCGGTTTAACGGTCTGTTTCAGACTACATCTTAAAAGGCATTACTGCAGCGTGGCAGTCTTCTCCATCAAAGAACACCGGCGCGTCATCTCTAATGACCCGACAAGTGGTCGTCTCTCTTGACGCGTCCAGAACATAGTCAGGGTTAAGTGATACACTTTCAGGCATAGCCCGGTAGATCTTGGTCAGGTTGCGTCCGTGGTCCATGACCTTGAACTCACCAGTAGTGGGTGGGGGTTCTATGCCCACTGTGGCAAGTGGCGGGCTGTCCTTATAATAGTTAATGATCGCCCCTTCAGCGTCCGGCCAGGTCACTTGGTAATCGACCTTGTTGATTATGATGGTGGTTTTGTTGGCTTTGACGACCTGATAAAACCCCTGCTCTATTCCAGCCAACCTATCGATAGCAGCCCAGTGTACTCGGTGTCCGTCCGTGGCCATGGCCAGGCGCTCACCTATATTGATTAAAGCATAGGCGGGCTGGAATGGTTGCTTGCTCTGGTCCCTTGCGGTGTTAAGGAATGAAAGGATGGCGAATAGCTGAGACTGACTCTTTCCAATTTCCAACATGATGTTACTCCAGTTGTAATGGTTTAACTAGTTAAGTTCTTCCAGCCTGGCCCGGTTAATAGCTTCCATTTTAAGGACAGCTATAGCTTTCCTGAACGCCTGACCATAAGTGGTGAAGGTGATTCCATCCACCATATAGAGGAATGTTTTACCATCATGAATGGTATCGATCAGGTCAGACGGATTGAATGTGTTGCTCATGGTGTTACCTCTTTGTTGAGTGGTCAGGGTATTCTAACCACTTGGCAGTACGCTCCGAAGAGCGCACTAACAAGTGGTTAGAATATGCTTCCGTCTTCAGTGAACTCGTACTCATTAATAGTAATACTCTCATCAACAGCCTCATCGCTGAAATAATCTAACTCCTCTTCCCGGAGCATGACCAGGTAGCCATTGAGTAAGGAACTCAAAAACTCCTCTTCATTCTGGTCGTCAAATACCCACTCTTCAATATCTTCATCTACTGACCCACCGTCTAAAAATGCTTGTGCTGTCGTTACTGTTTCACATTCCTCACCGTGGTTAAGTAATATCTGTTTAGCAGTATCCTCTGGGTTATCGATAAACTCACCTGTTATCTCTTCACTACGGCTGGTATCAAAGCCGGTTATCTTTAGTCCAATGGTCTCAGCATCACTGTAGATATTTTCCCACCACTCATCCCCGTAAGCACAGGAACGCCACCATTGACGTGCTACCTCTTTGGCCCGGTCGCTTAACTCCTCAAACTGCATTATATTAATAGTTGTCTGTCTCATGGTGTTGTCTCCAGTTTTAACGGTTTAACTACTCAGTCATTAACTATATAATACTACATTTACAGATGAAGTCAAGTTAATTCGTGAAAAGGTTCTGAACCCACGAAGCCTTAGCAACACAAGATATAGGGAGATAATGTAGGTAACTCTCTATTAATATAATTAGGTTTGAAAACTAAATTATTTACAAATGAAGTAATGTGTTTTCTGATTATATAGAAAGATATAGGAAGTTATCCCCCTTATCGACATTGCCCTGTTCATGCAGGTCTTTATCGACATAACAACCCATGTTCACACCCTATCAGCGGCGTAAGAGTTAAGCAAATGATTAAACACTTACAAGTGAAGTCATGACATGAGGTGTTAATGTTACGTTTCTAATAATCGTAGCACAACTCACTTTTTATCCCCCAAAGAATGTTGTTAGGCATTTCGGCCAATACGTGAGATGTTAAAGGGGGGTTCCCCATCTGTGAAATTAGTTTATTAAGATACGTCCCAACCCCATAATATCCCACTTTTTCAAACTTCCATTACACCATCTGTAAATACCCACATAATATCCCACTTTTTCAAACTTCCATTACACCATCTGTAAATACCCCTCCTTCTCCCGACCACTTAACAAATTATATGAACCACCAAAATAGATCTTGACAAGGTAATAGTATAATTGTTATACTAGCATATAATTCGATGGAGGAGTTCAAATGGGATTTAAATGTCCGATATGTATGGATGACTTTGGTACTGACAAGAAGTCTTGGCACAAACATATAACCACCGAGCACGATGAGGTAGGGAAAGATATCCTCGACTTTGTTGTTAGACAGGCAGAGGTCTGCTCCTGTGAAGGTGAAAAATACTTCTATCTCCAGGAAGGAATTCACGTCCGTACTAGATGCGTCAAGCCCATCGAGGAATAGGTAATGCCCCCTATCTCTAATAAAATATGCACCTTATGCGGCCATGAGTGGCAGCCCCGAGTCAAAGACCCCAAGCAGTGCCCTGGGTGTAAGCGCTATGACTGGAAGGGTAAGGTCGATCCCTGTGCAGACTGCAACTATAAGAAGGCAGCACTATCTAAGGAGGCGTTGAGATGAGCGAGAAATTGGAGAGGCTCAAGATCGTGGTAGATGAGGAGGGTGAGGTAGATATGGTTCCAGATCCATATGGAGCATATGTGGAGTACCGAACTGTGCGCCATCTCGACAAACCAGACTCTGGAGCAGGGGACCTTCTCAGGCAGGCCCGGCGATATACCTCTACAACTTCGACCAGCATGAGCCTGACCAAGAAGATAGACGACCTTCTGAAGGAGAGCTGAGATGGGTTGCGACCACCCCGATACACATAACCTGCCAGAACCATGGCCGACAGGAGAGAGCATCGAAGTCTGCAACTGCTGCGGCATGAGCAGGGCACACCATGAGTGGCATCAGTCCCCATGGATAGAAGTCGATCTGTATGAGTCTAGAGATAGAATGGAGCTCATGATGCAGGCGGTAATGGATACGGCCAGAAGAATACACGATAGCGAAGAACACCACTAAGAGGATTGAGATGACACCCTTTGAATGGACAGTAGTTATCGAGCTGGGGATATTGGTCCTTCTCCTCTGGAACATTGACAATAACATCGGGATGAAATAGCGTATTGGTATGAGCGATCACACCCCAGATAGTTTCGCACCGGCAGCTGAGAACTATCTCCCGACCCCCCAGTTCAAATACTCCCCTAATCAGAGGGAGATCGATTTTGCCCAGATAATCGCCTCTGGCGGCGATCTGATCGAGGCCCTATCCATTGCCTCTCTGGTTACCGCAGAAGAGCGGGAGAAGTCAACCAGGCCCCAGCTGTACGCTATGGGGACCCGGCTGCTTAACAATCCTGCTATCCAGGAGCGGATTGACTTCTACGCCATCCTGCATAAGGCCTCGATGGACATATCGGTCGAGCGGATACAGCAGGAGCTGGCAGCATGTTCATTCTCAGACTTTGCCCAGGTGTTCCATAAAGAGGACGGCCCTATCGTCCAGAAGAAGAACCCGTTCCATGATCCCGAAGATCCGGAATCTGAAGAGCTCCTCCTCGAACCTGAGTGGTTGGCAGGAGAGCCGATCAAGAACCCCCACCATCTCCCCCGGCACATCAGAGCCGCCATCAAAGAGTGGGGGTTTGATAAAGACGGGGTTATGAAGGTCAAGTTCCATGATAAGCTGAAAGCGGTCAAGACCTTAGGCGAGATGGAAGGACATTTCGATGAGTCCAATAGAGCCAAGGCCACCCAAGTCAATATCTCGATCGGAGATGGGCGAGGGACTGAGAAGGCTAGAGAGATTATAGATGTTACCCCAGAGCGGGAGAGGCCGGAGCTGGACTGTTTAGAATAGCAAGGGAGGAGTAAATCGTGGCAGAGAACAAAGAGAATTGTAACTTAGTAGATTTGCAGGCAGGCATCAACGGCGGCAGTCCAGTATGGATTCTGGTCCCCGGGGCTATGGTCAAGACCATGCCACTGGACGAGGTCTGCGTCCGTCTCGAGAAGGGCTTCATGCTGCTGCCTGATGAGGCAGAGCGCAAGGTCTGGGACGCCACCTCCAAGGAGGAGACGACTAGAGCAGCGGCGAAGGTGCCGAGTAAATGAAAGGCGCGTCTTCCTGCCACATCTACACTGATGAGGGCCGGCAGAATCACTCCAGAGTCAAAAGGAGTGAGGTTGTCGGTCCCTATCAGGTGTGGCGTAACCGGATAACTGACGACACTATGCGGCTGCCGATCGGGGTGACCGCAGGCAAGAACTGGGAGCCCCGTAGATAATGCAGATTTCGGTAAAAGGAGTTCCAGCGCATCTCTGCGACGCTGAAACCCAAGAAGGGATAAATAAGTATTTACAGGTCTTGGCAGAGGCGATACTGAGGATCATATCTAATGAAAACCACGCCTGTGAGGAGCATTTCTAGTGCCCAATAATTTCATCTCAGAGAGTAGGTTTAATCAGTTCGGAGTAGAACCTCCGGCGCCCCCCACTCTCCTCAACCCACGCACCCGGTCTGTCCAAGATGCAGGAGTATGCCTCCCGTTCAACTTCCAACCACGGGAGTACCAGGAGAGGGATCTCTTCAGGCAGATGTTCCCACACCACTACCCAGACCTCCGGGAGCAGGGTATCCAGCGGAAGAGGCGTATCTGCACCATCTGGCACAGACGGGCAGGGAAGGACAAGTCTCTGATCAACGTGGAGGCCCTGGCGGCGTATGAGGAGGTAGGCAACTACCTGTACCTCCTGCCGGAGCAGACCCAGGCCCGTAAGATCATCTGGAGAGGCATCGATGGCAACGGCTTCAGATTCCTCGACCATATCCCGGATGAAATATGTAAAGGAGGCGCCCGTGGTAAATACTCTTCAGAAATGCTTGTTGAACTTACGAACGGTTCAACTATCCAGTTCGGCGGGTCTGATAACTATAACTCTTGGATGGGAACCAACCCGAAAGGGATCGTCTTCTCAGAGTATTCTCTCCAAGATCCCATGGCTTGGCAGTATTTCCGCCCGATCCTGGTAGAAAACGGCGGCTGGGCGATATTCAACTATACAGTAAGGGGCAAGAACCATGGATACGATCTCGCCCAGATAGCCCAGAAGAACCCCAAGATCTGGTACTACTCCTATCTGCCTATAGATAAGACCAAGAGGCCGGACGGCTCCCCTGTCATCACCCACGAGCAGTATCTGGAAGAGATTGAGAATGGGATGCCGAAGCCCATCGCTAGGCAGGAGTTCTACCTCGATTGGGAGGCAGCCCTGTTTGGCTCCTACTACGGCGACCTGATAGAGATAGCATATGCAGAGAAGCGGGTAGGATTCCACCCACACGAGCCTGGTAAGCCCTGTTTCGCGGCGTGGGATGTAGGCCTTGACTGTAACTCGGTCTGGATCGCTCAGGAGAAGGACGGCCAACCCGTCCTCATCGACTACTACGAGAAGGTAGACGAGAAGTTTTCCATAACCTGTAAAAATATCCTCAACAAGCCGTACTCTATTCACACCCACTTCATGCCCCACGACTTTAAGAACAGGGACTCGGAGAAGGGTTCCCGGGCCAAGACGGCCGAGCAGCTCGGTATGGATTGTGTAGAGACCCCCCGCATTGGCGTAGCAGATGGCATCGAGGAGGTCAGGCAGTTCCTCCCCCGCTGCAGGATAAACGATATAGAGAGGGATGTAGAGGATGGGGGCGGCCCGGCCAGAGGGATTGACGGCGTCCGATCCTACGAGAGGGTCTACGACAGCAAACTCCAGCGGTTCAGGGAGCAGCCGGTCCACAACTGGGCTTCACATTCAGCAGATGCCCTCAGGTATCTCGCCCTGAACTGGGAAGACGGCATGACGGACGATAACTGGTTTAACAAGGACCTCGAAGTCCCCGAGAATGATCTAACGTGAGGGCGTGATATGAATAGGAGAGTCAGAAAGGCGATCAGCAGACTCACAGCGATGGCGGGCCGAGCGGGCCACGATCTAAGGGGATGGAAGCAGGAATGGCCGCACCAGAATGTGTGGCAGACAGGGTGTAAGAAGTGTTCATCGTATATTTTCCTCTTTACAGATGAGGATGGTACCCCGAAAAAGCACTACAAAGGCCTCTATGAGTGCCAATCGAACTTCATCTTCAAGAAAGATTACGAATATACGGAAATGAAGGACTGCTGGGGGACCGATCGCGAGGCTAAGTATGCAAAGAAAGAAGAGATCAGATTTAAAAGGTTTATACCGATTGCCAAGGAGTTCCTCCACTCGGAGAACCCCTCCGCCCACCGCCTAGCGAGGATGCTGGTCGCCGGAACGGATCTCTTAAACTATGACGATATAGAAGCCGATGAGATCGAGGCCGGCATTATGAAAAAGACGACACAGAGGTCCCCTGAGTGGAGAGGAGGAGCTAACTGCAGTTTCAGGCGGAAGAAGGCCGCGTAAAAATTTAGTTTGACTTTTATACCGTATTGTAGATATAAGTGATAATATACAGACCATAACCTTCGACCCACGGATCAGTAAGATATGGCGAAGAACAATTTTAGGACCAGGGCCACCAAGAAGGGCGGGAGCGGGAAGCAGCTTGACGACTCCACGCTCAAGGCGCTATGTGAGAGCCGTAAAGAAAGCTCGATGGGGTCCGACCGTGACGGCGATGATCTCTCAACTCGCAGAGAAAACAACCTCAAGAGGTATCTCGGCCAGCCCTATGGGGATGAACGGAAAGGTCAGTCTCGGGTAGTCACCAGAGAGTGTCTCGAGGCCGTTGAGTGGAGTCTCCCTTCCTTAATGAGGATATTCGCATCCTCCGATGTTGTCGTAGAGTTCCAACCCACCGGCTCCGCAGATGAGGAGGCGTCCAAACAAGAAACCGCCTACGTCAACCACGTTTACTCCAAAGAGAATGAAGGCTTCGACACCACATACACCTGGATTAAGAGTATGCTCATTAATCCGGTCGCCTACATCAAGTCGTACTGGGAAGAGGGCGAGACCGTCACCCACGAGGAGTACACCGGGCTGTTCCCAGCAGGCATAGCCGAACTCGAGTCCGATCCGGAACTCGAAGCGGTAGAAGCGGAAGAGACCACAGTTCCAGTAGAGCAGCCTGATGGTAGTGTTGTTGACATGCCCTGCTATACGGTCAAGTTCAAGAGAACTCAGATCGGCGGGAAGTTGATAGTTCACGCGGTTCCCCCAGAAGAAATGAATATCAGCGGCCAGTGGGCGAAGGTGTCCCTCGAAGGCTGTGACTATATCTGCCATACCACTCACCCGACCAGGACCGAACTGATCGATCGTGGCTATGACAAGGACCTCGTCTACACCCTCCCCACCTATAACGGGAAGCGGATCGAGCAGGATGAGGCCGAGCAGCGCCATGACGATACAGTCGGCTCCGATGGTGAATATGATGATGCCACAGATCGTTCTACCGAGCAGGTAGAGGTCGATGAGCATTACCTCTGGATAGACTACGATGGAGATGGCGCCGCCGAGTATCGGATGGTCACGATCTCCGGACAGGAGATCCTTGAGAACGATGAGATCGAGGACCACCCATTCACGGCCGGCTGTGCTGTCCCAGTTCCATTCTCCCATGTCGGTATCGCATGGCAGGAGCTGGTAGAAGACCTCCAGAAGATAAAGACCACTCTGACCAGGCAGTTCCTCAATAACCTGTACCGGGTGAATAACCCGAGAACAGTTGTCGGCCGAGGGGTTAACCTGGCAGATGTTATCAACGATCTGCCGAACTCCCCGATCCGAGCCAAGGACATCAATCAGCTCAGGGTCGAGCCCACGCAGTCTGTCGTAGCGAACATCGCCCCAGCCTTCGGGATGATCGAAGATATGAAGGAGAAGAGAACCGGCGTCTCCAAGTCCACTATGGGATTGGATGCCGATGCCCTCTCCAGAGTAGGTAATGGGGCGTTCTACGCATCCCTCGAGCAAGCCAACCAGCGGCTTGAGCTCTTGGCCCGTATCATAGCCGAGATGAGTTTCAAACCTCTGTTCCTCAAGATCCACAAGACCCTCATGATGAACCAGACCAATCTCAAGGAGTTCAAGTTGAGAGGGGAGTGGATTCCGATTAAGCCCGACGCGTGGGATGAGAGGAGCCAGATGGAGGTCAAGGTGGGCCTTGGAACTGGTAACAAACAGACCCAAGCCGCCGCCCTCGACAAAATCATGGAAGTCCAGGGACTGCTCAAGAAGACAGGCAGCCGGATGGTCAGCGATGCCAATATCTTTAAATCCTGCGAGGATTTGGTACTCCTCGCCGGGAAGAACAACCCGGGCGCGTACTTCACCGATCCAGCCACCCTCGGCCCAGCGCCACCGAAGCAGGACCCAGAAGGTCAGGTCATGAAAGAGCTGATCAAGGTCGAGAAGGCCAAGATGGAGCTGAAGGCCGCCCAGGAAAAAGCCGAACTCATGCAGAAGCACCAGAAAGAGACCGGCGACCTCAAGATGCAGATAGCCGAGCTCCAGCAGGATACGAGCATTGAGAACAGGAAACTCGACCAAGGTGATTGGAAGCTAGAAATTGATGAATTTAAAGCAGAGACTGACGCAGAGATCGATGCGGCTAGAGTCCTGCAGGACGATGAGCGGCTTGATCAAACTCAGGTAGGTGAATCATAATGGTCAAGAACGAAGTCCCGGAAGATATCAGGTTGATGGCCGGAGAGGCCCGGAGCCTCATGAGTAATCCACTGTTGGTAGGTGCCTTCGAGAAAGTGGAGGCCGCAGCGATTTACGCCATTAAGAATCTCGAGTTCGGGCCGGAAGAATCGGAGGTCAAGAGAGATAAACTGATGATTACTCTGCAAGTCACAGAGCAGGTCAAAGAGATGCTCTATGAGCACATAGAAAATCTACAAATGGCTGAGAACAGCGCAGCCCAAAACGATATGGAGGAAAAGTAAAATGCCAGCCAATCCGAAGGGCACGAGGTCCAATGTCGATGCCCCAGCGCTTATAGTCAAAGGAGCAACAGTAGTAACAGGAGCGGCCTCGCTGAATGTCGAGGTACCGGTCACGGGCTACTTAGGGAATTTTAACTATAAAGGCGACACCCCTAACCGGGTACGTCTCGCAGCCACAGCAGCCTGCTACGCGAAACTCACGAACCAGGGGCAGGAAGTGGTAGCTCCCGGGTCCGGGTATGTTACGGGAGACACCCTGGTCGTAGTCGGAGGCACCTCGAGTGTGACCAGAACCGGTCTCGTTGAGACCGCCCAGCTCCTCACCGCAGCGATAAACGCGGTAGGCTCGGGATATCTGGTAGGAGACACCATCACCCTGGCCGGAGGAGTGAACGAGACCCCGGCAGTAGTTGAGGTCGATACCACCCAACTCGCTTCTGCGGCCGTTAACGCCCCAGGAACCGGGTATGTGATCAGCGAGGCTGTAACCACGGCAGGCGGAACGTCAAGTACCGCAGCCGTCGTAACGGCTACCCATATCAAGGCTGTCAGCGCCACGGTTAACGCCGGGGGCACAGGCGACCTTGGAGACGGGTCTGAAGTAATCGTAGAAGGCACCACTGGCACAGGAACCAAGTTCCAGGCTGCGGTAACGATCGTCAGCAACGCCATAGACTCCGTCCAGCGCATTTCTCTGGCGGGGGACTATACGGCAGATATGACGAGCATCGCCGCAGAGCCGGTTACCTACGTCAGCGGAGCAGTCAGCGGGACCACTCTGACCGGCGCAACTCTCGCAGTAGTCATGGGCCTCTTGACCGTTTCGGTCACGACCCCCGGCGATTACACCGTGGAGTCCAGCGCCCTTACGCAGGCATCGACCAGCGGGTCTGGTACCGGAGCGACTTTCGACACAGCACTGTATGGAGTCCTCACCAACAGCGTAACTGTAGCAGGGGACTACTCGACATCTATCGCCACATTCACCCAAGCATCGACTGATGGGGACGGGACTGGCGCCACCTTCGACACCGGAGTATATGGAGTCCTCACCATGAGCGAGGTAGCGTCCGGAGTGTACTCGGCCAATCCGAGTAACCCGGTCAGCACCACCTCAGGTGGGTCGGGCACAGGAGCGACATTCACCCTCACTTGGGCGGATGACGCCGCCGCAGGGGATATCATGATCACCCCTGAGTGCCCACTGATCGTGGATGCGGTAGATTTCGATCATGTTTCAGCAATTCAGGTATCCGGCGCGGGGGTCCTCCACATAGGCCCGCTTGAAAACTAATCAACATAACCAGGAGAACAGAGAATGAAAGACGGAGTCCAGTCTACCACCAGCCAGAACACCGGAAGTGATGACGTATTAGCTAAAATAGGAGATGCTATCGATATCCCCGGCTACGAGGATGACACTCCTCCGACCCCAGATCCTGATGCGGATCCAGATGTAGATCCCGATGCGGATCCAGATGATGTCGATCCTGATGATGTCGATCCTGATGCGGATCCGGATGATGTTGACCCAGATGATGTCGATCCTGATGCGGATCCAGATGATGTCGATCCCGATGCGGATCCGGACGATGTCGATCCTGATGATGACGGAGTAGATGTCGGGGCGGACCAGATCGCCCAGCTCCTCGGAGTTGAAGAGGGCTCTCTTATTGTTGAAGAGGACGGCTCCGTAGCTTTCCAGACCAAAGTGGATGGGGAGACCGGGAAGGTCAACCTCACCAATTTAATAAAGTCACACCAGACCGAGGCGCATGTTACCCGGAAGTCCCAGGCTCTAGCGGATGAACGCAGAGACTTTGACGGCGAAAGGGCGCAGGCGACCGAGGTTATTAAGGCCCGTATAGGCGAAGTAGCGGCTGTATCTCAGATACTTGAGCAACAGTTGACGAGCGCGTATAGCTCAATCAACTGGCCTCAACTCCGAGCAGACAACCCCGCCGAATGGTCCGCCAAACAGCAAGAGTTCAAGGGTCTCGTAGACGGCTTGAACGCAGCCAAACAGAAGGCAGGTTTGGTTCTACAGGAGCAGGCCCAGGAGTTGCAGGCTAAAGCCGATGTAGAGAGGAATCAGAGATATATCCAGACGGCGGAGAATCTCAAGACCGCCATACCGACATGGAACGACCCCAAAGTCGCCGAGAAAGAGTTTGGCGAGTTGTCGAAATTTCTCTCCGATACCTACGGATTCGAAGGGACCGACATTGGGGCCGTGGAAGACCACAGGCTGTTCATGTTGGCGCGGGACGCTATGAACCATCGGGTATCGCAAAAAGTTGCGAAAAGCGTCAAGCATAAGATCAAGAAACTCCCGAGAATAACCCGGCCGGGTTCTGGCAAGAAGACAGGAGCCAAGACCGCTGCGGCACGGGATCAACAGAAAAAGATGATCCGCCTCAAAAAGACAGGTACGGCCAAGGATTTGGCTAGTGTCTTGGCGGATCGCATATCCGTTTAGGAGGGCCAAATGGCCATAATTACCGGAGCGCATAGCTCCTATGATGAAGCAGGAAAAGGTAACCGCGAGGATCTCAGTGATGTAATCGCTGACGTATCCCCGACCGAGACCCCGTTCCTGTCCATGTTGTCAACCAATAAGGCTACCGCCACCAAGCACGAGTGGACGAAAGACACTCTTGCTGCCGCTGCACAGAACGCGCAGCTCGAGGGTGGTGAGGCAGTAGGCGTGGACCCGGCCGCAAGGGTCCGTATCGACAATTACTGCCAGATCCTTGGTAAGTTCCCGGTCGTTACCGGAACCCAGGAGATCGTCAATAAAGCCCAGGTCAAGTCAGAGATGGCTTACCAGATGGCCCGTAGGATGAAAGAGATGAAGCGTGATCTCGAACTCATCATGATCGGGCAGTCCAATGTCAAAGTGGCCGGTAGTGAGTCTACCGCCCGAGAGATGGGCTCTTTCGATGCGTATCTGGTCACCAATAACCAGTTGGCTGCAGGATCTTCTGCACCTACCGGGGATGGCACCGATGTTTCGGATTACGCCGGCACCGATCGGGCGCTGACCGAGACCATCTGGGAAGCTGGTCTGCAGAGCCTGTTCACCAACTCCGGCGGAGACAGCAACGTCAAGGCCATCGTTACGGCGGCCACCAAGGGCGTAATCTCCACCTTCACCTCCAGCGCCACTCGGTATGTGACCACCGATGACAAGCAGCTCACCGCTTCCATCGATGTGTATGACGGGGATTTCCACACCGTCACCATCATCCCCGATCGCTGGTGCAAGACCGGATTGGCCTACATAGTCGATCCGGAGTATGTCAAGTTGTCGAACCTCCGGAACATTCACTCATTCAATCTGGCTAAGACCGGTGACTCCATCCGGAAGCAGATTGTCTGGGAGACCACCCTGGAGACCTGCAACGAGAAAGCCCATGTCCTGTTTGGTGATCTTAACACCTAATAAGGTGTGTCCGGTTCAGGATTAATAAGCCCCTCCCCCGCGGGGGAGGGGGTTTTCAAGGAGAAAACACCATGTCAAGTGCTAAAACCGCCGCAGGAGATCTGACTTGCGATAAGTGCGGCAAGACCGGTCTCAAAGACCTCATAGCCCACCAGGCACATCCCTCCTGCGCCAGGGCGGCAGAAGCCGAGGCCAAGGTAGCAGAAGATGCCGCCAAGGCCGCAGGGCACGTAGACCCGGCACAGGTGTCGTTAGATGCTAAGGCCGAGGCCCGGAAAGGGGCAGAGGAGACGGCTAAGGCTCTCCTCGCGAAGCAGCAGGCAGGTAAGGACCTCAAGCGCGAGGAGCTCGCCAAGATAGCTGAGGCCAAAGTGGCAAGCGAAGAAGCAGCCAAAAAGCAGGCCATAAAAGTGGCAGGGAACAGGGAACGTGTCCGGGCCAAGATCGAGAAGGCTGCCGCTAAAGCCGCCAAGATCGATGCAACTGAGGCCATCGAGATCGCTGTCCGTAAGTCTGAAGCCAAGACTCGCAGGACTCCGGTATTCGCAACTCGGGAAGAGAACCGCGCAGGATTGCTCCCTCACCAGTTGCATGGAGAGGCGTTGGCCATCGACAGGGAGTGCGACAGGATGCTGCAGCACTACAACATGATCATAAACAGCCCTGACGGATTCCACCCAGACGCGGAAGCGGACCCGCTGGCATGAAGTTGATCTCGGAAGAGACAGACCCTTTCAGCGGCATAACCACCCAGTACTTCGCCAATGGGAGTAAGGTCACCGTCCGGAAACTCCAGAATGTGGAGCCGGCGCTCATCAAGAACGTCCAGGAGTTCAACGCCCACTCGTCCAAGAGCCGGTTCGGGAAGAAAGAGGGGATGGGCAGGAAAGTGGCGTCTATCCCGCCGGCAGTGATCGAGAAGCTGGCGGCCGAAGGCAGGAACATTCTCACCTTCACCGATCAGCAGATGAAGGACTTTTTGAACGATCCGGAGTACAGTAAGCTCCGGACGGCCCCCGGGAGACTGTAATGGGACAGATCACCAACTACGGAACGCTGAAGGACGAGTTGGCTAAGTATGTCCACCGGACAGACTTAACTAGCGATTGGCCGATGTTCATCCAGCTCGGGCAGTCGAGGATCAACAGTGACCTGGATGACTACGCCATGGAGACGAGAGCCTCCTATACCATTCCTGCAGGACAGAGGTACACCACGCTGCCGGCCGACATGAGGAAGCTCATGAACGTCCAAGTAGCCGTCGGCGGGGGCCGAAAGGCCATTCTCCCCCTATCTCAGGAGCAGATGGATACCATCTGGTCGTTTGTCGATACAGGCACCCCAGAGAACTACTCTCTGACCGGGGACCAGATGGAGGTCCAACCGACCCCAGGCGAAGACACCGAGATGGAAATCTTCTATCAGTACCGTCTTACCAGTTTCGTGGACGATACTGATACCAACGATATCCTGGACAAATTCCCAAACATATATGTCTACTCAGCCTTGATCGAGTGGGCTATCTGGGCTCAAGCCGACGAGAGGGTTCCGGTCTTCCAGAAAGCATATGCGGCGGAAGTAGGCAGGATCAACGAAGAAGCCGAGGAGCGCCGTCAGTCCGGAGGCTCTCTGCAGATATACCAATTAGGAACCAGCACCCCGTAGGAGGATAAGATGGGTCTCGAAGATATGACAGGTGCCGACAAATTCATCGACGTGTTTGTCAACACCAATCCAGTAGGAGCCACCGACCCCAAGAGCCAAGGAGATGACCATCTCAGGGGTATCAAGAACGTCCTCCTTAACTCTTTCCCCAACATCACCGGGGCGATCACATCTACCCACACCGAGCTGAACATCCTCGATGGCGCTACGGTTACCACCGCCGAGCTGAACATCCTCGACGGGGTCACCGCCGATGCAGCAGAGCTGAACACCATGGATGGCATCACGGCGTCCACCGCCGAACTGAACACCATGGATGGCATCACGGCATCCACTGTAGAGCTGAACACCATGGACGGCATCACAGCATCCACGGCGGAACTGAACATCATGGACGGTATCACCGGGTTCATCGATGATGACTCCATGGCCACGGCCTCTGCTACGAATTTCTGTTCCGGAGAGAGCATCAAGGCCTATGTCGATACCAACCTAGCGGCTCTGCCCTTCACCGAGGAGTATACCAGCCCAGCACAGACCCCCGCTGCTGCGGCTACATATCAGCTGGCGCATGGGCTTTCCAACGTGCCCTACTCTATCGATATGTACGTTAAGTGTACTGACGCGGGGGGAGAGGCGGGATATGCCCAGAATGAGGAAGTTCTCCATCCGATGCAGGGCCTTAACGCAGGCTCGGCCCTTACCGGCTACTCCGTGAATCCAGATGGCACTAACCTGAATATCGTTTTGTCTAGTGCTGTTAGTCCTCTGGCCCTTTTTAACAAAGCCTCAGGGATCATCGTCAGCCTCACTCTCTCTAAATGGGAAGTCTACTTTAAAGCCAGGGCATAATGGCCGACTACAACGAACCATATCTGACGCTAAAGCTGAACGGGCTGAACTATGATACTCCGGCCTATGATCTCCCTTTAGATGTCTGGACTGACGCACAGAACATCCGGTTCCAGGATGGGGCCACACAGAAGTTCCCCGGCCAAGAACAGGTGTTCGGCACTCTGACCTTCGACCCCAACTGGTTTATCCCAGTAGGGTATGGGAGCCTCTACTACTGGGTCTACGCAGATACCACAGGCGTAGCCGTCACAGACATGGCCTCCCATTTCGATATCACCCCGGCCGCCGGCATCTCGGGATCGATCGATCTTGACACCAACTGGAACGGGGACCTGATCAACAATCTCGTTGTCATAAACAATGGAAAAGAGAACCCATGGTGGTGGGACGGGGCTACGTCCAATCCCATGACGACTCTCCCCAACTGGCCGGCTAACACCACCGCTGAAGTTGTCCGGACCTATAAAAACTTCTTGATCGCCATGAACATCACCGACACCTCGGTAGAATACCCCGAT
The DNA here is from genome assembly GCA_023139045.1 of Candidatus Sabulitectum sp. Taxonomy (GTDB): domain Bacteria; phylum Fermentibacterota; class Fermentibacteria; order Fermentibacterales; family JCC-6; genus Sabulitectum. The sequence continues at coordinate 11,904 of JAGLOJ010000043.1, read as the reverse complement.
CGGGTTAAGTGGAGCGATGCAGCCCCCACGGGGTCAGTCCCCACAAGCTGGGACGAGACCGACCCGACAGGAGAGGCGGGGGAGTATGATGTAGCAGACACCCAGGGAGAGCTGGTAGACGGCCTCCCTCTGGGCGATATGTTCATCATCTACAAACGCGACTCATGCTACATCATGCAGTACATAGGCGGACAGTTCATATTCCAGTTCAGGAAACTGTATGATAATGTCGGAGCCTTGGCAGCCAACTGTATAGGATCGATAGGGGGGAGCCGGCATCTGGTCCTTACCAAGGACGACCTCGTAGTGCATGACGGGTCCCCTGCCAGGCCAAAGAGTATTCTCGATGATAAGATGCGGACTTGGTTGTTCAGCACTATGAACGCGACCACGTTCCGGAGAAGCTATATAGTCGAGCACCACGCCCAAAGAGAGATGTGGGTATGCTTCCCCTCAGGAACCAGCAGTTTCGCAGATACGGCCCTCATATGGAACTATGAGGAGGACACCCTCGGGGTCCGAGAGATGCCTCTGGCCCGGTTCGCGGTATCAGGGATAGTAGACCCAGGCGACCCGGTCGATTGGGATTCAGACTCTCAGGTATGGGATGATGATCTGACCTTATGGGACGCAGGGACATACTCTCCTACCGCATATGCGATGCTCATAGGGGACCAGGAGAACTCCCAGTTCCTCGAAGCAGATAAAACAAATCAGTTTGACGGTACGAACTTCTTGGCATACGTTACCAGGGAGTCTATGCCCCTTCTGGACCGGCGCAATTTCAAGCTGGTCAAAGGTCTATACCCAAGGATGTCCTCTACCGGCAATCCGACAGTATATTTCAGATTAGGGACCCAGGCCCAGGCCACAGACGCCATAGATTGGGGTCCTGAGATGCCGTTTGTCGTGGGAGTCGATGACAAGGTGGACTTCTACTCTAAGGGTCGGTATCACTCACTGAGATGTCGTTCCGAGGACGATGTGAACTGGGAGCTCCATTCCTTCGATTTTGATGTAGAACTCGCAGAGAGGTGGTAAATGGACTACCGACCAGGTAACGTACCCGATCCCGTCCTCATGGACGAGTTCCGCCGCATATCCGATGCGCTAGACATACTGTATGGGGAGGGGCTCCCGACTGCTCCCACTTCCGTATCGGACCCTACCTATACCACGGAGGCCGGTGACAGACTGCTTCTACTGGACGCCACCAGCAACGATATCGCGGTCACAATGACACCAGCCGCAGCCTTCGAGGGGAGATGCGTAGTGATGGAGAGGATGGATTTGTCCACAACCTATGACGTGACTTTGACCGGGGACGGGGGCGAACTTATAGAAGATGTGACCACGCAGGATCTGTACCCAGGGGAGTCTATGAAATTATACTCAGACGGGTCGAATTGGAGAGTGCTATGAGTATACTCAGAAAAATCTGGCCCACAGACAAAAACACCGGTGTTTCTTTGAAGCTGGAGGCTGATGGGTCTACCCCTGTAGTCCTTCAAGATCAAACTTCACCCATACTCATAGTACCTTTCCACAATACGGCAGCGACTACCACTCTCACGGTAGCAACCGCCAAGGACGATTACGTCATTAACGTGACATCGGTAACGGGGTTTGTGGTAGGGCAGTATCTGACGATATATAACATAGCGGGAAACAGATTCTACCAAGCTCGGATAATGAGTATCGCCTCTCTTGCAGTCACAGTTGATACACCGCTAGACTTTGAGTACCAGATATTGGATGAAGTCAGTGTGGGCGGTACGGACTTGAATGTCGATGGGTCAGTCACCCCACAGATATTCAATCTCAGGCTACCGGAGCCTGGTCTCAGTATTATCGGAGATATAACTAGAGTCATGTTGATAATGGAGACGGTAGGCCCTCCCGGGTGGAATGAGTTCGGCGACATAGCTATCCCGGCGGGGTTCCGGGGCATAGTTTTCCGTAAAGTTGACGGGGCGTATATGAACATCGGCCAAGCCGTAAAGACTAACTCAGAACTAGCGGCCATGATGTTCGATTTCGACCCCATTGACCAAGCTAAGTTTAGCGTGTATGGGATCAAAGGCCGACTCACATTCGCCGGGCAGAGCAAAATCGGGGTAACAATAAGACTTGCGGTAGGAGAAGATCTACAGGTGATAATACAGGATGACTTAACCTCACTAGATCGGTTTTCGATTCTAGCCGAGGGGCATGTGGTGATACCGTAGTGTGGACCACACTCCACACAGCACTGGTGGGCAACTAATGACTGTACGGCTAAAACTCATAGATAGGGCTGATCTGGAAGAAGTATGGCCTATCGCAGGACCCCTTATAGACATGGCTATCCAACATGCCCACGGGGAAACGACTTTAGAACATTTATACAAAGACTTGACACTCGGCGAAAGAAAGTTAATAATGGTCACAGAAGAGGGGAAAACCCTCGCCGCCGCAGTACTTAGCATGAGCCACTATCCACGCAAGAAAGTTTGCCAAGTATCTTTTGCCGGCGGGCAAGAGATGGATAAGTGGTGTGACCAAGCACTCCCTACCGTAGAGCGTATTGCCAGAGAGGCGGGAGCTGACACTGTCCGTATCCAAGGACGAAAGGGTTGGCTGCGCCGACTACGGGATCACGGATACGATGACAGAGGAATCGTAATCGAAAAGGAGTTGGAGGCATAAGCTATGGGCGGAGACACTTCAGGAAAAACATCTTCCACACAGTCAAGTATGAATCAGATGTCCGGCCAGGATGTCTGGGGGGAACAAACCCCATTTCTTAGTCAACTATATGGCCAAGGGCAGGATCTAAGTCAGGACCCCGCCTACGCCCAGCAAGCCCAACAACTAACAGGACAGGTCACTGATCCTCTTATGGGGAGCTTCGGGCAGGCTTACGGCCCTGAAAGTGCCATGGGTCGTGCGGCTGCGGGGGCTACTGATCCGATGCTCCAAGGCCTCACAGGTCTGGCCACCGCTGACCCCACTCAGGCGTTCGGGGCGGGAGGGGTCAATCCGCTCTTGGATAAGAACGTAGCCATGGCCCTTGAGCAGGCTACTCAGAATTTCCAGCGCAATGTCCTCCCTGGTATCACTGAGGGCGGGATAGGCGCGGGGCAGTATGGTGGTGGGTCCCGTGGCGAGATAGCCACTGGTCTCGCCATGAGCGACCTCAACAAGCAGGCCCTCCAGACCGCTATGGGCGCCTACGGTGATCAATACTCCCAAGACAGAGCAGCCAACCTCCTCTCACAAGCCCAGATGGGCGAGACAGCTCTCGGAGCCTCACAGCAGTTAGGGGGCCTCATAAGTGGTCAGCAGGCAGGCATAGGACAAGGGATAACTGCCGGGGGAGGATTGTACAACCTCGGCATGGGCGGTCAGCAGGCCCCATGGGACCAGCTAGGTCAGTACGCCGATCTCCTCGGCGGACCTCTCGTTCTCGGGTCATCTACTGCCGTAGGAGGCTCTGGGTCCACTCCCCTACTTGGGGGGTCCGGAGAAGGAGGAAAGATCGAAGCCAGTGACGCCATGTTTGGTGGCCTCAGCGGACTATTCTAGGAGATAAAGGATGCCATTACCAGCGATACTAGCAGCTATCCTCGCAGCAGCAGGGGGGACAGGAGCCGCCGCGGGAGCCGGAGCAGGTGCAGCCGGAGCGGGTGCGGCCGGAGCGGGTGCGGCCGGAGCAGCGGGGCTCACCGCAGGAGAGTCCCTCGCAGCAGGGTCGCTCACGGGGGCCGCGATGGCCCCAGCCACTGGAGCCTCTGCAGGTATGGGTATGGGTGCCGGTATGGGCGCAGGAGCAGGCGCAGGAGCGGGCGCCGGGGTAGGAGCCACTCTTGGGGGTAATCCCCTGACGATCCCGGGAAGCACTAAAGCGGGCGGGATGCTTAATGACTTGATGGGTCAGATGCAGAGCCCTCAGGCCTTGAGCCCCCCACAACAGACGCCACCGATGTCTGCCCCGAGCAGACCGATGATCAGCCCAGAGCAAAAAGCGATGTTCTCCCAGCAGGTCCCAGCGACTACCAACGAGAGCCTCAGTATGCTCCTCGATCGCATGGGAGGCCCTCAGGGAGTTATGAACATGATGAAAGGCACCCGGAGTGTCCATAAGCCGGCCCCAAGTTTTATGGGGAACATACCTCAGCAGCCCGGGATGAATCCGTTTGACACCCCAGCACAGCGGAGGTCTAACCTCGGCATGGGACGTACTCGAATGGGGAGGAGGTTCAGATGATGAACGTCTTGGATATTCTCAGTGGTAGGCCATCAGCGGAGTATGAGTCCCGTATGGCAGGCCAAACCGCGTTGGACGAGCTCCGCAACAAGTCGCTGTTTGACGCCATGAAAGAGAACCGTCTTGAGCGTAGAGTAAAGGGCGCCGTAGGGTCTCTCGCAGTTCCGGAGACTCCTCTTCCTCAGGGAATGACAGGACCCCCGGACCCGGCGCAGGCGGCTACAGGGATGTTCAGCGGAGACCCACAGAGTCAGCTCCTGTCACAGGTGCTGCTCGCCAATATGAACCCGGCCGCTTTCCAGCCTATGCTGACCCAAGCTACTAAACCTGTTAAGCCTGAGGGAGCTCCCGCGGCCATTAAAGTCGGAACCCTTCAGAAAAAGAAAGTAGATACCCCCCAAGGGCCTAAAGAGATATCGGTCAGGTACCTCGGAGGGGACGTAAGAGACCAGGCTAACTGGGAAGAGGTCGGTAGTGGTACCTACTTCGCCCCATACCAGAGCAGGGGCTCGGGGCTCAGAGAGCAGTACGACTTCGATTACTACAGAAGCCTTGATTCAGATGCCGACTCTACCAAGAGAACCGCCGATAAGTACGCCCAGATCAACGAGGCGCTGACGGGGGTTGAAACAGGACTGGGGGATGAGGCCATACTGGCCACCCAGAAGTTCGCTAAACTAATGGGGGTAGAGGCGTTCGATGACTCTATCGCCGCCAAAGAGGTGGCAGATAAGCTGTATGCCGAGGCGACAGTAGACCTCATGAAACCGGACAGCGAGAGCGGCAAGAGGGCCTTGGCCGGGCAGAGTTCCGATAAAGAGCTGGCTTTCTTCCAGAAGCTCCCACCAGGACTCGGGAAGACCAGAGCCGGTCGCCAGCTCATAGCCTTAGTAGCCAGAGAAAGGGCCAAGAGAGCAGACATCATATCCAATCTCTCTATTGACGCGGAGAAGAACGGAGAAAGCGCCCGGACCTTCCGGAGCAGGATGAGGGAGAGGTTCCAGTTCGGAGACCGAGATGTACCAGAGGAGTGGAGGGCGCTAACCGGACAGATAGATGCAGAGTTGAACGCCAAAAAGAGCCCGAGGGCGCAGGTAGTTAACGAGCTCCCTCCAGGATTCATCATGAGAGCCGATGGTACAGCGCATAACCCTGAAACAGGACAGATAGCGAGGCCACAGTAATGGCGTGGGTCATCGAAAATGCCCCTGAAAAGAAGGGCAAAGGCTGGAAGATAGGCGAGAAGGGTGAAGCCCCCAAGAAGGACTACCGCCTCGTAGATATCCCCGGAGCCGCTGCGGAGCACTTCATACCCAACCTCAAAGAAGTTGGAGGGTACTTCGCAGAAATGGCGAAGCACCCCATAGACACCATCTCAGGGATAGATACCCTGCTCACCGGACTCCGTAGCCAAGCTATGCCCGAGGACTCCTCTCCGGTAATGAGAGAGATGATGGGGATTCTCCCGGAAGATAGGGAGGGGTCTGAGGCAGTGGCCGCCTCCGTCAAACAGGCCCTGAAAGAACAGTACGGCGGGTATGAGAATATCAAGCGCACCCTGGCTGAACGCCCAGTGGAGTCCTTAATAGACGCCCTGAGTCTCGGCACTGGAGGGGCCAGTATGCTGTCCAGCGTCCCAGGGAAGGTGGGGGCTGTCGCCAGCAAGATAGCCGCTCCAGGCAAAGCGATAGCAAGCGCTCCTGCCAAGCTCCTCCAAGGGCCGATGGACGTTATCGGTAAGAAGCTCTACGGCTCGGCAATTAAGTTCCCGGAGGAAGTGGGATTCGAGGGCAGGAGAGCTGCTATCGAGACCGGACGTAAGAAGGGCATCACATTGGACGAGCCAGGAGCCATAAAGCTCAAAGATGAGATATCCAAACTGGGCGGAGAGCTTGACGACATCTTAGAAAAAGCAGAAAAAGCCGGCGCCAAGGCGGATGTCATAGAACTTTGGGACAAGGTCGATGACCTTAAAATGGGCAGTGAGCTGTCCGCCAGACCCGTAAAACTACAAAGAGCAGTAGATAGTATTATCAACGAGCACCTAGCCGCTATGGAAAACGTAGGTAAAAGTTTCTATACGCCGAAGGATCTTAATACCCTGAAGAGGGCCTTGGCCGGGAGGGCAAAATACTCATCTACGCCAGGGACGGCCACCCTCCCAGACGCAGCTCTGGTGGACGCAAAAGCCGCCGCAGTGGCCAGAGAGACACTAGAGGGTATGGACCCCCAGGTAGCAGCTCTTAACCAACAATTATCGCCTCTGATGGCACTGAGAGGCCCTCAGTACTCCGCTGCGTTCAAAGGCAGGCAGATATCCCCCCACGCTATTATCGGGGGAGCAGCAGCCCGGCAGGTAGCCCCAGGAGGCTTATCCGCTCCGGCCAGTTTAGCCGCGATGCTGGTAGGCCCGGGCAGATTGGCTAAGGGAGGCATAGCTGCCACCAAAATAGCAGAGAACCCGGTACTCAGGTCCTTGTTGAACGTGGCACCCATAGGAGGGTACTATGGGAACAGGCTCATCGAGGATAAAAAGTAATGGCCGAGTGCACCCTACTCCCTGGAGCAACGATCTACCCCAGAGCCGATCTGGTTCCGTGCTTCGGGTATACTGAATGGAGAAAAGATGTTCACGATCAGGACAACTGGGATAAAGAGACCTCCGGGGCTGAAGGCTGGGTCAAGGCTACTGTTCCTGACGATGGTTGGACCAAGGAGTAGATGATGAGTTTTAATATAACTACATGGGTAGATGATGATATTCCCGCCATAACTGCCGCACAACTGAACCGGATCGAGACTGGCATCGGCGACGCCCACGACGACATCGCAACTAACGTAACGGCTATCGCCCTGAACACCACTGGAACGGTCCAAGCGATTCGAGGGGCAGTATTGAACCGGAAATATGATGCTGTAGTCATAGTTTCGACCACTATTACCGCCGCCCTTTCTTCAATTGCCGACAACAGCGGCTCTAAAAGATATCTGGTATATGTGCCTGATGGGACGTATAACGAGGAGATTACAGGACGGTCTTTTATAGATATTGTTGGGGAGTCCGTTGATGGTGTTATAATTCAAAGTTCTTCTGGTACTGATGATACTGTTGATTTCGGCGGTATCGAGGCAATGCTGTCTAATCTTACAGTGAACCATACTTTTAATACTGGCGATGCTGGTCTAACTCAATATCCTATCCATATAGACAAAGCTGCCACCGGCTTAACCCCTGGTGGTAATGGCTCATCAGGCGGCAATGTAACGACCATAGTCAACCGCGTGAAAACAAACAGCATCGGTACGGGGTCGAAAGCCGGCGTTGGTATTGGTTCAAGAGCCAAACAAAGAGTATATCTAGTTGATTCTCAGTTTGAATCAGAGGCTAGTGTCGGCATCTTCGCCCATAATTCTGCTGGACAATCTGAAATAGTCAGTTTATTTCTGGTCAATAGTAAAGGGACAGGGGCTCCATATGGTTTCCAGTGGAATAACGAAGGGAGCACTCAAGATGATTTTATTGGAATTATGGGAGGAACATACTCTGGCACAACCGCAGATATAGCCCTCCTTGATTCTGGTGGTTCAGGGGAAGCATATGTATATGTATCTGATGATGTTATCGCCCCGACAATAGCATTAACCAATCCCGCAGACAGGCTTTTTGGTGTAGATACATTCCAGTTACCAAAAACCATCGATCCAGTTTTCAAGGAGTATACTGGCGATTTATATACCGATCCTCTCGGTCTAAAGTTGGGTGTTGGCGGGGCGCTACAAACATTACGGGCAGACCAAAGACTGTATTTATCTGACAATTCTGGGAACTTCTTATATTTTAAAAGAGGGCTTGCTGTTCCTAGTGATTTATATAGGTTTGCTTTTGGCCCAGATACTCTCGATAATATATCATCCCCATTGGCTGGCTATTTACGATTCACATGCGGAAATGACATTGTTGCTCAATTCAGAGGCGGAGTCTCGGCGGCATTTTATAGAAATATCCTTCCTAATTCAAACGGAAGTATTTCCCTCGGCACAGCCAACAGTGGCTTTAACGGGCTGTTTATGGATTACACTAACACCGCCACAGTGGGCAATGTCACGATAGATAAAGCATCAGGGAGGGTGAATATAACCGCCGCCGCTTCATCTATTACGGTTACAAATAACAAGGTGAAAGCGGCTTCAAAGGTTTTTTGTGAGATATGCGAAAACGATGCAACGGCATGGATTAAAAATGTCGTCCCTGCTGCCGGTTCATTTACGATAAATTTAGGGGCAGCAGCGACAGCCAATACAGCCGTTAATTTCTTCGTGGTTGGTGCTGACTAGCGAAACTCAGATACAATAGAAAGGAGAACTGATATGCCCGGTGGATATGGAAAGCAGAGGATGAAACCTAAAGCCAAACCGAGACCCAAACCTAAGGTCAAGCGACCTCTCGGCGGAAAGAAGAAAAGAAAGTGATCACTTACCTCACCATATGCCTGTGCGTCCTGGTGACCCTCCAACCTGGAGGGGGCCGTAGGGCTGCAGCATCTCTGTACGCTGCTATGTGCCTGGTGCATGAGCTTACCCACATCTACACCCCAGGGGCTCTGTACTACATACTGAACGGAGGCCTCACCTCCATAGTATTGGCGTATCTCTGCCGATACGGGAGATGTTCACAGTTTACAGACAATATGATATATGTTTGTATAGCATCTATATTACTAAACTTTTACGGATTGGTGATCTATCAACTCTACATGGACCCGGCCAGCTATAACTTAGCGTTCCACGGTGTCTATATCTTGGCGATACTGATACTATTGAAAAAGGACCGGGAGCATGGACTTGATATTTGCGACAGGCTGTCTATCTTTCGTGTGTTTCACAATCAACGCAGCCATCTTGGTGGCCAGGTACGTTAGGAGAAGGGACCTTGAACAGCGACTTATTGAAATCTGCGGTAGATGTGGCAAACAAGCCGGCGAGTGCGGCGAGTGTTGGGGTGGCAAGTATCGGAACGGGGATGGGCGCATACCTTGAGCTCCTCTCCCCCGTAGTAGGCCTGCTGGCTGCTACCGCCGGTCTCATCCTGTCCGTGATGCTGGCAGTAAAGGCGTACTACGCCATCAGGCTCCAGAAGATCCGGATAGAAGACTTGGAGAATGGTAACGGCGGATGAGAATCGATATCGATCAGCTTGAATTCATCGACCGAACGCTCCGCGACCTCCTCCTGTGGTTGGAAGGGGGGACGGGTAACGAGGAGACTATCACCAGCTTACTGCGGATGAATGACCCCGGTGTCCACGGCACTCTGCCTCTCCGGGGTACGGATCTCCGGTGTAGAGATGTGGGGGATGGCAAGTTGCTGGAGACCCATGTCAACGCCAACTGGCTTTATGATCCGGCCCGGCCAGCCAAGATGTGCGCCAAGCTGCATGGGGAGGGTTACAATCTCCATCTCCATCTGCAGGTTCACCCGAACACTGAGAGGAAATGACATGGCCTGGTATAAGACTGTTGGGAGTTTCTTCGGAAAAATGTTCGTGGGCGAGAAGGGCATCGTAGAGCAGATCAGTGATGTGACTGATAAGTGGATGCCCAGCAAGACTACAATACATAAGATGTCGATCGAGGATCAACAGGCGGGGGATGACTCTCAGAAGTCTGCCCGGGCTATGATTCTTGTTAGTCACGATTCTTGGTTGGACATAGCTGTTGACGCGCTGAACCGTATGGTTCGCCCTGCCTTCACGGTATGGGCCTTCGGGCTGCTACTTGGCTGGTGGGCACCGCCTGACCACCTCGCCACTATGGCGGCCACTAACCCGGTCGTACTTAACATCCTGTGGACTATCGTGACCTTCTGGTTCGGTAGCAGGATGTTGGTTAAGGACATACCTGCGGCGGTCAAATTCGCAAAACAAGCATTGAGGAGGAACGAGTAATGGGCGGACCAGGATTCAATAATAAGGGCAGGGCAGGCAAGGCCCCCACCAAGATGGCCAAGAACGGAGTGGAGAGAGTCGATAAGTCCGTTCAAGGTCAACTGAGCGGGGAAGGGAAGGGCACCGACCCTAAGAGCAAGCGCAACCTACAGGTAGATAAGGCCCTCGCGGGCATCTTCTCCAGCTAAAGGCCTAAGTATAGGGACAGCAGACCAAGTGCGGCGGCCGCCAGCACCACGCACTTCAGCAGTCCTACCAGTAGCTCCCTCATGAGAGTGTGGATGGGGTTCACTTACACACCTCATCGGAGGCCATCCTCTCGACAGACATCAGCACATATCCACTTAACAGCCCCAGACCGCTGTGGATGTGTGTGACCCTGAAATAGATATAATATTCTGGGTCACCAACGGGAGGGAGTCGCCCGTCTCTATGGTCTCTGAACTGGAGTACATCACCTAGTTGGTAGTCCCTATCATTCCACCTTACCTCTGCCCTTTTCTTGCCGGACTTCAGACGGTCGAGATAGTTATTCTCTATTTTCAATAAGTGCTTCATAATCCTTTCGCCTCCCTGTATGCTTTGACGGCAGCTCTCAGGTCCTCCTGAGTTTTGCCTTTGGTGGCCAACGCCTCCGTGATCCCTACCTCGATGGTGTTGGCCGCTATTAGCCTGTGGTTCACTACAACTTCACCCTTCTGCCCGTTACGGGCCAGCCGGCCTATGGCTTGGTCATACAGCTCCAATGACCATGGCAGACCGAACCAGAGAACATGGTTGCCTCCATACTGCAGGTTCAAGCCGTGGCTTGAAGACATGGGGTGAGCTATCAGTAGTTTGATCTCCCCCCTGTTCCAACTTTCGACTTTCCCCGCAGTGTCCGTTCTATCCAGGCAGACAGCATAGGGGAAACGCTTGAGTAGTCTCTCGACCTCATGGCGAAACTGGTAGAGCAGGAATAGGGGCTTGTCTCCGAGGTCATCGAGCAACTCAGCAACCGCCTCAATTTTCTCATCGTGGAACGCGACCCATTCATTACTATCCTCCCCTACGTAAACTGATCCGGAAGCCAGTTGCCTGCATTTTACGGACTTAGCTCCGGCATTGAAGGCCTCGACCTCCCCCTCATCCATGGCGAGGAAGAAGGCCTTCTCAAATTTCTTGTAGTCCTCCATGACCTTATCGGGCATGGTGATCTTGATATCCTGGTTGACCAGCGGAGGCAGCTCCAGGTAGTCTGAGGCCTTCATCTCGATCGTGATGTCGCTGATCAGGTTCTTGACCTCCTCTGAGGCCCCTCTCCTGGTCACCCATTTCATGCTATATGCGTCCTGCATCAGCCACCGGTTCCTGAAGCTGGTGATGTTTGGCCCAAGGCGCACCCCACCGTCGATCATCAGGTACTGACCGTGGAGGTCTTGGAGACCATTGGAGGCTGGCGTACCTGTCAACCCTGATCGGTAGGTGAAGTGGGGGAGAACCTTGCCAAACGCCCTGACCCTCTTGGAGGTCGCGGTTTTCATCCGAGAGACTTCATCGAAAACTACCATGTCAAAGGGGGGTCTCTTCTCCTTGTCAATCCAGTGTTTAAACAGAAACCCAGGGGAGAACACACTTCGCGTTTTAGCGGTCCCGTCCCTCCCTATATACTTCTCATTGATGTACCTCCCAACGAGCCAATCTATGTTCTCATAGTTGATCAGGTAGATGT